>JBJTJO010000034.1:0-6461 GCA_046095965.1 Planctomycetaceae bacterium | reverse complement strand
GGCGCTGGGCCGTTCCGCTGGGCCGCGCCTGAACCTCTGGCGCGTCACCGCGCTGTCCGACGACGCGATCGCCGCCCTGGCGGAGTTCGGCGGCTACGAACTCGGGCTCGACGGCCTGACGACGCTCTCGCCCGCCGCCGCGATGTCACTGGCGAACTATCGCGGCAACCTGAGCCTCTCCGGCGTCAAGACGTTTCCCGAGGAGGCGGCCGAGACGCTGGCCGACTATCAATGCCTCGACCTGGATCTCCGAGGTCTCACCTCGCTCTCGCCCGCGGGCGGCCGCGGGCTGGCCCGGCGATCCGGACTGCTGCAGCTCCGCGATCTCACGAGCCTGTCCGACGAGGCGGCCGAGGCCCTCGCAGCCTGTTCCGGCCGGACCGTGGCCTACTGGCTGCGGCAGCACAGCACGACGCTGACGCCGGGCCAGGCGAGGTTGCTCGCGATCGGCGGCAACTTCCAGATGGACGACGGCGCCGACCTGTTGGCCTTCGACAAGCTGGAAACACTCGCGCCCGGTGTGGCCGACGCCCTGGCGAAGCATCGGGGCGTCCTCGCCTTCGTGAAACTCGGGAACCTCGCGGCTGCCAACGCGGCGATCCTCGCGCGGCACGACGGACCCGTCCTCTTCAACGGGCTCACGAAGCTCGATCCCGCAGTCGCCGCGGCCTTCCGCTCCCACCAGGGCCGCCTGCGGTTCAACGGCATCACGACCCTCGAGCCCGCCGTCGCCGAAGCGCTCGCGCCGCACGAGGGCGAACTCGAACTCAACGACGTGCGATCGCTCACTCCCCGAGCGGCCGTGGCGCTGGGCCGGGGCAGGGGCACGCTGAGCCTGCGGGCCCTCGCCAATCTGCCCCCCGATGTCGCCCGCGGTCTGTCCAGCCGCCAGGGCTTCCTGGCCCTCCATGCCCTGCAGACCATCACCGACGACGCCGCCCAGGCGCTGGCCGGCCACGAGGGCGGGCTGGGGCTCGACGGCATCACCAGTCTGACGACGGCGGCTGCCACGGCGTTGGCCGCCAGCAAGGGCACACTCATGCTCGCGGGTGTCGCGAACGTCTCCGCAGAGATCGCCGGGGTTCTCGCGGCGCACGAGGGTGAACTCGGGCTCGTCGGCCTGCGGGAACTTTCCCCCGGGGTCGCCGCGGCCCTGGCGACGCGCAAGGAGATGCTGAGCCTGAACGGACTCACGGCACTGTCCGACGAAGCCGCAGCGGCATTGGCTGACCATGAGGGCGTCAAGGCGCTCAACGGCGTCTCGAGCCTGTCGGATCAAGCCGCGGCAGCGCTGGGGCGCAGCTCGGGTGGGATCGGACTGGATGGCCTCGCGGACATCTCAGACGCGAGCGCCGCGTCTTTGGCCGGACACGAGGGCACCGTGAGTCTCAGCGGCCTCACGACGCTCTCCGGCACCGCCGCCGCGGCGTTGGCCTCCCATCGAGGCGAGCTTTATCTCAACGGCCTGGGCACGCTCTCGGACGCCGCGGCCGCGGCATTGGCGAACCACGAGGGGGGGCTCGCACTCAATAGTCTCCCGCACCTGACCGACGCTGCCGCCGAGGCGCTGTCGCGCAGCAAGGGAGGACTGGGCTTGAACGGGATGCAGGAGGTCTCGGCCGCCGCGGCCGCGGCATTCGGGGGACACACAGGGGAACTCTATCTCAACGGCCTCAGGGAGCTCACCGAATCGGCCGCCACGTCACTGGCGACCCATCGAGGCGCGGTGGAGCTCAGGAGCCTGTTGCGACTCTCGCCGGAAGCCGCCGCCGTCCTGCGGGCACGGCCGGACATCACCTTCCCGCAGCCCTGAAGCGGCCTGCTTGGCTGTGCCCGAGTTCGCGTGAAGCGTCCGCCTTCAGTCGATGAAGCCGGACAGTTCCTCGCTGCGGGCCGGGGCCTGCAGCTTGCGGACGGCCTTGGCCTCGATCTGCCGGATCCGCTCGCGGGTCACCTTGAAGATGTGGCCCACCTCCTCGAGCGTGTAGCTGTAGCCGTCGCCCAGGCCGTAGCGGAGCTTGATGATCTCGCGCTCGCGGTAGGAGAGGCTCTTCAAGACCTTCGCGATCCGATTGCGGAGCATCTCCTGCGCGGCGCCGACGGCCGGGTTTTCGGCACCCTGGTCGGGGAGGAGGTCGCCGAAGTGGCTGTCCTCGCTGTTGCCCACCGGGCGGTCGAGGCTGATCGGATAGCGGCTCATCGCCGTCACCCGCCGGGTCTCGTCCACCGGCGTGCCGGCCCGGGCGGCGATCTCCTCGATCGTCGGCTCGCGGCCGTACTCCTGGAGCAGCTGGCGGGCCACGTTCCGCACGCGGCTCATGGTCTCGACCATGTGCACCGGGATGCGGATCGTGCGGCTCTGGTCGGCCACCGCGCGGGTGATCGCCTGCCGGATCCACCACGTGGCGTAGGTGCAGAACTTGAAGCCGCGGCGGTACTCGAACTTGTCCACTGCCCGCATCAGGCCGGCGTTGCCCTCCTGGATGAGGTCGAGGAACGACAGCCCGCGGTTGCGGTACTTCTTGGCGATCGACACGACGAGACGGAGGTTGCCCTCCGACAGGCCGCGCTTCGCCAGCTGGTAGCGGGCGAAGATCCGGCGGATCTCGACCATCCGCCGCTCGAGGCTGCGCGGCGTCTCCTGGCACGACTTGAGGATGCCGCGGTATTCCTGCACGAGCTTTTGCCGCGCGCTCGGCGGTTGCTTGGCCCGCTTGCTCTGCTCGATGCGGCCCCGGAGCTCCTTGACCTTCGCGAGCAGGCCCTCGAGCTGCGGGATCATCGCCTCGATCCGCTGGGTGCGCAGGCCGAGCTCTTCGATGAGCCGCACGCAGCGCCGCCGCCGCCGGCCCAGCCGGGCCCAGGCCTCGCGCCGCTCGACCATCCGCCGCTTCTTCGAGAGCGCGACGCGGTAGTCGGACTTGTTCTGCCTGAGCAGGACCTCGAGCGTGCGCAGGTTGTGCGGCAGCCGGCCCAGGATCTGGTCCTTCTCCAGCCGGTCGGTCACCGAGACCTGCACCGTGCGGTCGAACGGCAGTTCGCCCTTGTGCACCCGCGACAGCACGCGGAAGGCCTGCTGGCAGACGAACTCGCACTCCAGCAATTTGGCGCGGAACCGTGCCCGCGTGGTCTCGATCTGCCGGGCGAGATGGATCTCCTGGGCCCGCGTGAGCAGCGGGATCTCGCCCATCTGCGTGAGGTACATGCGGACCGGGTCGTCGGACCAGTTCTCGACCTGCTCGACGAGCACGTCCTCGCCGTCGCCGGAGGCCTCGGTCTCGGTTTCCGCCTCGACCTCGATCTCGCCCTCGGGGAGGACGGCGACCTCCGCGTCGTCCACGAGGAGTTCGGCGTCGGCCTCCTCGGCATCGACGACCTTTTCCGTCAACTCCTCCACTTCCTGGGGATTGGAGGTGACGTCATCCTCGAGTTCATCCAGCAGCGAGTCGTACAAGTGTCTGCTCCTTCATGGACGCGGCGGAAACCGTTCGTGGGGCGCCGGCGAGCCGGGCCCGTGCGGGACCGTTGTGTCGTCCCGCGAGCCCGACCGAACCGTCGCTCCGCCGCCGGCCTATCATTCGTCGAGTCGTCAGTGTGATTCAAGGGGCCGGCAAGTCCAGCCGGCACCGGGCCGCGGCCTCCGGGCGGCGCGTGACGGCCGGGAGGACTCGACGAAACCGGGTGCGAAGGCCGGAAAAAGCCGGACAAAGAGGGGCGTGGAGGACGGCGGCGGCGGGGATCGTGAGGGACACGGGATTATGTCGCCGCGGTCTCCGGCCGGCCAGTTTTTTTCCGGTGGAAATTCTGTTTTTTCGCCGGTTTGGCGCCGCGAATGGTAAAAGACTCCGACTGCGGAAAGATCGCGGCCGACCGTCGATGAAGCGCTACATTCTCCCCTGCCACTGCTCGCGCACGATCGTGGTCACCGCCGCCCAGGCGGGGGGTGCGGTGCGCTGTGCGGGCTGCGGTGCCGACGTCGCGGTGCCGCGACTCGGCGCGTTGGCCCAGCTCGAGGCGGAGGTCGCCGAGCGGCTCGCGAGTGGACGGCCGGCCGTTCGCTCCTGCTTGCGGGCGCCGGGGTCGCGGTGGTCGCGGTCGCGACTGCCGGGTGGCTCCGCGGTCACCGCGCCGGCGTCGCGCCGCTCGACGAACCCCAGATTCGCGCGGCCGTGGCGGAGGCCTCCGGCGACGAGGTGCACGCGTCGTGGCTCGAGTTCGCACGGCAGGGAATCGTGAGGCCCCCGCTCCGCGAGGAGCAGCGCCGGCTGCGGCACGCCCAGGCGCTCGCCGCGCTCGAGACGGTTGCGTGGATCGCCGCGGCCATCGGCGGCACGGTCACGGCGGCCGCGCTCATCGCCGGGGCAGCGTCCCGGCGGGTCGGCAGTTAGCGCTGCCGACTGCCGCCGAGGAACGTCGGCAGCCATGCATTCGCGACCCGGTGTTGCTGCGGCGGCGGGGCCTTGGCCGAGGGCTGCCGGGGGCCGGGCTGCTTCCGTGGTGCCGGGTTCGTGGCCGCCGGCTTGCGGGCGGTCGCACGACGCTGGGGTGCGTCTGCCGCCAAGTTGCCACCGGCCGCCTCTGCGGCACGGGTCACCTCATTCGGCTGGGCGATCGGTTGCGGCTGGGCAGACTCCGGCTGGGCGGCCGGCAGCGGCTTCGGCTGCGCGAACGAGGCATCGGCGGCCAGCGCGATCCGCTCGGGCACCACGAGGTGGAGCCGCGGCGCAGCCTGACCGGGCGCGGGCAGCTCGGCTTCCGTGGTGCGGTCGAGGACGCTGGCGGGCTGTTCGGCAGGCAACGCAGGCTGAGTGGCAGACAACACGGGCTGAGTGGCAGACAACACGGGCTGAGTGGCCAGCGCCGCGGGAGAGTGGACGGGCGCGGGATGGGCGTGGCCGAACCGGGCCAGCGGTCGCTCGATGTCGGTCGAGGGCAGCGCCGGCACGGGGGCTGCCAGCGGCGTCGCGACGATGTCGTCCGCGGTCGTCGGCACGGTCGGCACTGGAGTTGCCGACTGCCACGGCACCGCCGGGGCGGGAACCTGCTCGGCTGCCGCCACGTCCGTCACGGCGGGCGTCGCGACCGCCCCCGGCGCCGTTGCCGAAGGCTCGACCGGTGCCGCATCCGCCTGCACGGAACCGGGCTCGTCCACGTCCGTCGAGCGCGGCGGGACCACGGCGACGATCGCGGTCGTGTCATCCGTCGTGGGGTGCCCGGCCTGCAGGGACGACCCCGGATCCGCGCGCGGTTCGGCGGCGGCGACAGACTCGGCCACGACGGTCGCGGCAGCGGTCGATGCGGCGCCGGGCTCGGTGGCCGGAGCGGGCTGCGGCTCCCGCACGGTCGGCTGCGGGTCGGCCACGGAAACGGTCGTCGCGGCCGGCTCCGCCGGGGTCGCGGGAACGAACGGTTCACCGATCACGGCGTTCGTGGCCGTTGCGGTGGACACGCGCCCGGCGTCCACGGTTCGGGCGGCAGCAGGCAGGGCGGCCACGGTCGCTCCGGGCAGCGGGCCGCCGTCGCGGACGAGTTGCACGGAGAGCAGCGGCTGCCCCTCGCGGACCGGATGCCGCAGCACCATGCCCTCGAACGAAGCGTCGGCCTTGAGGGCCGTCGTCGGCAGCATCGCCTTCGGCCAGTCCTTCAAGGCCACGTCCCAGACGGTGACGGGCGACCCCTGCGGCAGCGACCTCAAGGCCACGAAGATCGGCTCGCTCTCGACCTGCGGCATCACCCGCACCACGTGGACATCGACCATGCGATCGACGCCGTATGCGAGCACCGCGCCCGCGGCGAACGCGGCTGCGAACACGGTGAGCGTCTTGGGGCGCTGCCGACGGGCGGCGGGCTTCGAGGCGGTCGCATGAGTCTGCATGGTGACGATCCGGTGGCCACGATCCGGGAACAGCCGTCCCGGGACGCGCGTCGGCGCCGTGGGAAGGAATCGACAGGACGGGAATGCGGGGCGCAGTCCCCGGCCGCACGACGGCCGTCCCTTGCCGGGACGCCCCAGAGCCCCCGGCCGGCGCACTCTCCGCGCGACCGGCGCGGGCCGGGCAGGCTGTGCGGCCTGGGCCGCCGGCATTCAGCGGTCGGCGATCGCCGCGTCCTCGTCGCCCGGTGGCGCGAACAGCGGATCGACGCCGGCCGCACGCGGCCGGATCACGAGCAGGCGGGCACCGCCGGAGGTGGAGCGTTCCCGGAGGAGCGCATCGCCCACCGTCGTTCCTTGGCCGTCGGCGACCCCCACGCCGAGCCGACCGTCCGTCGCCAGGCGCACCGTCACGCCGAGCTCATCGAAGGCGTGCCGGGCCTGGCCCGTCTCCAGGCGAAACATCCCCTCCTCGCCGACCCACGACCGCTGCACGGCGCCGTGCTTCACCTCCGGCACCAGCCGCAGCCGGACGTGGTTGTCGGTGTCGGGCCAGATCTGCAGCGCGAAGAGCGCCGTCGCGGCCCGG
>JBJTJO010000033.1:0-2659 GCA_046095965.1 Planctomycetaceae bacterium | reverse complement strand
CGCAGGGCCTCGACCGAGCCCTGCACGTCGGCCTTGACCACGAGGGCGAGTTCCTTCTTCTGGCCCTTCGCGAGGTGGGCGAAGATGTTGTCGAGGGTGATCTTCGGGGCGGCGAGCTCCTTCTCGCGCTCGAGCCGGCGGCGCTCGTCGGCGGCCTCCTCGGCGGCCTTGAGGCTGTCGACGATGAAGAACTTGTCACCGGCGTCCGGCAGGGCATCGATGCCCGAGATCGCCACCGGGGTCGAGGGCCCGGCCTGCGGGATCCGCTCGCCGCGGTCGTTCACGATGTCGCGCACGCGGCCGAAGCCGCGGCCGCAGACCACGAAGTCGCCCTTCTCGAGCAGGCCTTCCTGCACGATGACGCGGGCGACCGGCCCGCGGCCCTCCTCCATCTGCGCCTCGAGCACGGTGCCGCGGGCGTTGCCGCCCCAGTCGGCCGAGAGCCCGAGCAGCTCGGCCTTGTAGTCGAGCATGTCGAGCAGGTCCTGGATCCCGTCGCCGCGGACCGCGCTGGTGCGGATGACCTCGACGTCGCCGCCCCACTCGACCGGGTTGAGCCCGTGCTCGGCGAGCTGGCCGAGGATGCGGGTGATGTTCTTGTCGGTCGACTGCGGCAGGTCGATCTTGTTGAGGGCGACCACGATCGGGACCTCGGCGGCCTTCGCGTGGGTGATGCTCTCGATGGTCTGCGGCATCACGCCGTCGTCGGCGGCGACGACCAGGATCGCGATGTCGGTGACCTTCGCGCCGCGGGCCCGCATGCTGGTGAACGCCTCGTGGCCGGGCGTGTCGATGAAGGTGACCACGCGTTCGCGGTCGCCGGCCTTCACGGGCACGGTGAAGGCGCTCGTCGCTTGGGTGATGCCGCCGGCCTCGCCCGCCGCCACGTTCGTGTTGCGGATCCGGTCGAGGAGGCTCGTCTTGCCGTGGTCGACGTGGCCGAGGATGGTCACGACCGGGGCCCGCGGCCGCACGTCGGTCCGTTCGCGGTCGGCGAAGCGGCTCTCGATGATCTCGGCGGCCGAGCGGCTCTGCGCGACCTTGAGCTCGATGTCGAAGTCCATCATGACCTCGACGGCCTTCTCGGTCTCGATGGCGCTGTTGATGTTCGCGACCGTTCCGCCGAGGAAGAGCTTCCGCAGGATGTCCGCGGCCTTCACGCCGGTGGCGGCCGACAGCTCCTTGATGGTGATCGGCTCGCTCACCTCGACCGGCTGCGAGGCGTCGCGGGTCGCGACCTGCCGCGGCCCGCCGGCGGTCTTCTTCATCGAGTCGCGGCGGTGCTGCTTGAAGAAGCCTTCCGAGCGGTTGAGGCGGTCCTCACGCTCGTTGCGGTCGCGCTGGCTGACCTCGACGATGCCGCCGCCGCGGGCCATCCGGCCGCTGCGGCCCGCGGGCTCGTCGCGACGGGGCGCCCGGGTGCCGGAGCCGGTTCCGGTGCGGGTTGCGGGGCCGCCGGTGGACGACGCGGAACGCGGCTTGGGGAGGTTGTCGGGCTGCTCGACGCGGATCACCCGCGGACCGGACAGCGCGGTCTTCGTCGGGGACTGGAGCTGCGGCCCGGCCGGCGCGACCGAGGTCGGCCGGTTCGGCACGTTCATGACCGGCGGCGCGGTCGCGGCAAAGGTCGGGATCGGCCGCTCGGGAGGCTTCGCGGGAGTCGGGGCGGGCGCGACGCCGGCCGGACCCTCTCCCGGTCGGGCGGCGCCCGATGCGGTGAGCCGTCCGGTGACCGTCGACGGGCGCGACGGCGGAGCCGTCGGACGCTTGGCCGCGGCCGGCGCCGCCGCAGCCGCCGCAGCCGCCGCCGCCGCCGGAGCCTTCGCGACCGGCTCGGCCGCCGGCGCCGGAGCGGCCGCCGGCGCCTTCGCCGCCGGAGCCGGTGCCGGTTCGACCGGCTCGGCCTTCTTGACCACCTTGCGGGCGGCGGCGCGACCCTCACCGGCAGGCTTGGCCGCCTTCGCAGTCTTGGGCGGCTCGGGCGCCTCCGTCGAATCGGCCTTGGCCTCGGCGGGTTCCGTCTCGGTACCCGTCGCGACCGCCACCGCGGTGCCGCCGGCGATGAACCAGTCGCGGATCGTCGCGGCGAGACCCGCGGAAACCGGCGACAGGTGCGTGGAGATATCGGGAATCTCCTCCGTCTGGCACTTCGCGATGATGTCCTTCGAGGTCACGCCGAGCGCCTTCGCGAGCTGGTGGACCTTGAGGCTGGCCTTCTTCGTCGTCGACAAGATCTGGTCTCCTGGGTGCGTCCGTCCCTACGCGTTCCGTCTTCGTTCCTGACCGTCCGTCAATTCCCGCCAAGGATGCTGTCGGCCCGGCTCTCGGCGGCCGCGTCCGGGGTGACGGCGGCGGCGGCGCCCATACCCCCCGTTCCGAGGATGCCGTCGGTCGCGGCGAACTCGGCCGCCTTCCGCTCGGCGTCGAGGCGGGCCTGTTCCTCCTGCTCCTTCTTCACGATCTCGGACCGGGCGGCCGCGGCGGCCACCACCGCGTCGGCGAGCTCCGGGGTCATGCTGAGCTCCTGCTCGAGCGTGCCGACGCCGATCTCCTCGACGTCGAAGACGCTGATCATGCCCATCGCGCCCATGCGGTCGAGCAGGTCGCTCGAGACGCCGTCGACGCTGCGGAGCGTCTCCTCGAGGGTCTCGAGGCTCTT
>JBJTJO010000032.1:0-7513 GCA_046095965.1 Planctomycetaceae bacterium | reverse complement strand
TGGCGGGGAGCCGCTGTCGATCACCAGGGTGTACGGGGCCGGGGTCCATGCGTATTTCTCCGGCGACTACCTGCGGTGCTATGACGACCTGACGGACACGATCGAGGCCGGTTCCCGCGATCCGCGAACCCGCTACTTCCGGGGCCTCGCCGCGCTCTGCCTCGGTCGGCTCGACGAGGCCGAGGCCGATTTCTCCGAGGGTGCGCAACTCGAGGCCGAGGCGGGGGGCAACTGGCCGGTGTCGCGATCGCTCGAGCGGGTGCAGGGGAATCCGCGATTCCAGCTCGAGCGTCATCGCGCGCGGGCCCGCGTCGCGGCCCTGCAGCAAGCCCGGGAACGCGAGTCCACCCTGTACGGTGAAGGGGCCGCCAGGCCCGAAGTCATCCGTGACCGGATTCCGGCGGGACAGCCGACGAGGGGGCGCGAGGATCGCAACCCTTTCGCGGATGAATCCGGCGCCGCTGCGGCCCCGGTCGAGCGGGGTCCGGAACCGGAGACCATGCCGCCGCCCGCTCCGGAGTTGCCGCCAAAACCTGACGAGAGCGACGATCCATTTGGAAACAGCGTGCGGCCGCAGCCCGAAACCTCCACGGGTGTCGGGGCGGAGTCCGGCGTCCCGACGGAGAAGCCCGCCGGCCCCGGAGAATCGCCGCCAGCCGATGATCCTTTTGGCGATGCGACGCTAGCGGCTCCTGAACTACCAGCCGAGCCGGTGCTCCCCGACGCAGGCACCGCCCCTGCCCCGGGCGGCGAGTGACAGCGAGTCAGCGGCCGGCGCCTCCCGAATCCGCCTCCCGGCCGAGCCGCATCCCGCCCGTTGCGAGGAGCGCCCAGCCGGCGACGAGCAGGCTGCCCCCGATTGGCACCACGGCGCCGAGCACGCGGATGCCGGTGAGCGCGAGGGCCCAGAGGCTCCCGCTGAACACCGCCGTGCCGAGGGCGAAGCACCACGCCGCGGCCGCGAGCGAACGGAGGCCGCGGGACGCGCCCGGCAGGGCGGCCACGAGGCCGGTGGTCACGAGCGCGAGCGCGTGCATGAGCGCGTAACGGGACGCCGTCTCCCAGTTGGCGGCCTGCCCGGTGGCATCGAGCGTCGCCTTGAGCGCGTGCGCGCCGAAGGCTCCGGTGATCACCGCCACGGCCCCGCAGAGGCCGCCGGCCGCGACGCAGGTCCCGACGAGGCCCCGGCTCACGGCCGCGTCGTCCCGAGGAGCTTCTCCTCCTCCTCCTCCTGGATGATGATCCGCGGCGTGACCATCAGCATGAGGCTGTCCGTCGTCCGGCCGAGGCCGACGTTCTTGAACAGGCGGTTGACGTAGGGAATCTTCGAGAGGATCGGCACGCCGAACTCGTTGCGCCCCTCGCGGAGCCGCTTGATGCCGCCGAGCAGCACCGTGCCGCCGTCGGGCACGCTGACGGTGGTCGTCACCGTCGTGAACAGGAACTCCGGCAGCTGCACCGTGCTGCCGTTCGACTGCACCTCGAGCTCGCCGCTTGACTCGGCGGACGTCGTGAGGTCCACGAGCCCGCTCGTGGCGGCACCGGCCACCTGCCCGAGCACCGGCGCCTGGCCCCTCGCACCCGATTTCGCGTCGCTGCTCTTCGAGCGGGTCGAGCGCTGGCCCTCGAACTGGAACTCCTCCACTTTGCCGATCTGGGAGAAGAAGGGCACGAGCGTGAGCCGCACGAACCGGCGGTCGTTCGACACGACGGCGTTCACGTTGACGGCCGTGCCCTCGTTGAGCACCGTGATCACGGGCTGCTGGGCCGCGGCAAAGTCGCCGACCACGGGCACGACCGCGGTCACGAACGGCCGCTGCCGCGTGTCCGACACGAAGGCGTTCTGGCCGTTGAAGAGCGTGACCTTCGGCGCCTGCATCACGTTCGACCGCGTGTTGCCCTGGGCCGCCTGGATGAGGAAGTAGGCCTCGATGTCGGAGAGGATCGCGAACCCGAAGTTCGCGGCCGACGACGCGGGGTCGGGGAGGCCGGGCAGCGCCGGCACGGCGGCGGCCGTGTAGCTGTTCTGCCGGAACGGGATCGAGAAGAAGTTCCGCGTGGCCGGATTGACGTTGTTCGGCTGCTGGATGAGCCCCTGCGGATTGGCGAACGGGTTGAGGGCCACGCCCGGGTTGCCGCTGTTGTCGAGGCCGATCGTCTGCGAGCGTCCGCCCGGAGCGGCCACGATGCCCTGCTGGAACGGGTTCGTCGAGCTGTTCCCCGCCGTCGGGATGGCCGTCATGTTGAGCGGCTCCTGGACCCCCGTCTGGATGTTGAAGTCGAAGTCCACGCCGATCCGCTCGAAGAACGTGTCGCTGAGGCTGATGAACCGCACCTCGATCGTGACCTGGAGGTCCTGGAGGCGGCGGAGTTGCTCGAGGAGGTCGGCGATCTCCTCGTGCACCTCCTGCGTCTGACTGATGACGAGGCTGAGGTTCGTGTTGAACGGCTGGATCGCCCCGGGGCCGCCGACCGTGTTCCAGGTGGGCGCGGCGACGGTGCTCTGGATGAGGTCGATGAGCGTCTGGAAGTCGGCCTGCCCGCCGCCCACCGTCGGCGGCCCGAACGGGATCGACGGCATCGAGCCGGTCGTGGCCGGCCCCGACCGCCGGCCCGGAATCTGCGCGAGCGTCGTCGGTGACACGTCTCCGGCGGCTGCCTGGTCCGCCGCGTTGATGCCGCGGGGCGGCGGCCCCACCTGCACCGCGAGCGAGTTGCGGAGCGAGACCTGGGAGTAGCCGTCGCGGAGGGCGCCGGTGATGCCGAGGCCGTCCGACGAGAAGTTCGGCACGGGGAGGACGAGGTCCGCGACGGGGTAGGTGACCGCGTAGACGTCGCCGCGAACCTGCCGCGGGCTCGTGATCTTGAGCACCTCGTCGCGGACGGCGTAGCCGAGCTGGAGGGGTTCGAGGATGAGTTTCAGCGCGCTCTTCAGCGAGATCGGCTGCTCGAGCGCGAGCGTGATCGGCGTGTCGCTGCGGACGTCCTCCTGCTCGAGGCCGGCGAGATCGACGTGGACGGCCACGTCGGCCTGCCTGCCGAGGTCCTCGAGCACCTTGGCGAGCGGCTCGCCGTGGTACGACGGCTTCACCATCGTCTTCAGGCGTCGCTGGATCTCCATCTCGGCGGGCGACGCCTGGGAGCGGGCCGCGGCCTGGCGCTCGTTGCGGCTCTTCGTCAGGTCGTTCCAGTCCTTCGTGGCCGGAAACTCGATGGGGCCGGCGAAGGGGGTGGACGACCGCTCCGCGTCCTCGACGACTTCGAGGAAGCCGGCCTGCTTGTCCCCCGCGATCGACTGCTGCGCGTCGAGCCGGCGGATGACGCGGCTCTGGGCGAGGAGCTGACGGACAACGGCGTTGTCGGGAGCCAGTTCGCCCGCCTTCTTGGCGATCGCCTCGGCCTCGGGGAACCGCTGCTGGTCCACGAGGGAGTTGTATTCCTCGACGAGCATCGCGATCCGCTGATCGACCTCGACCCTGCGGTCGCGATCACGGCCGATCTCTGCCTCGATGCGGCTGTTCTGCGCCTCGAGCGCGAGTTCCGCCCGCCGCTTGCCGGTGGTCTCCTCGATGTCGCGGCGGGTCCGCTCGATCCGCCGCAGCAGTTGCTCGCGGGTGGCGGCGGGCAACGCCTGGCCCTCGAGATCCTTCGCGGTCGCGTCGAGCAGGGCGAGCGCGTCGGCAGGGGATCGTTGGGCGAGCCGCTTCGCCTCGAGCTGCTGGGCGGCGACCTCGGCGGCGATCCGGGCCAGCATGAGCGCGTCGGCGGTGCCGGGGGCCGACGGGGCGGCGGTCTTCTCCGGCGTGGTCTTCTCCGGCGCACGCGGGGCGACGCGGGCGGCCGTCGCCCCGTCGATCGCCTGCTGGATGACGCGTCGCGCCGCCTCGGCATCGCCGGCCGCCGGGGTCGGCGGCGGCACCGGGAGGTCCTCGGCGGCCGCGGTGGCCGGCCATGAGAGCCCGAGCAGGGAGAGCCCGAGCAGGACGATCCCGCGGATCGCGAAGGGACGAAGGATGCGCGACATGGATGCCGGTGCCTCGGCAGGTGAAGGACCTGTGGGGCGGGAGAAGTACCGGTGCCGGGCCCTGCGGGTCAAGCCGTCCGAGCGGGGCCAACGGGCGGGCCCGCCCGTGCCGGGTCGCGGCAGACCACGCGGCTTGCCCCGCTTGACGCAGTCGCGTGTCCGGCGGCGCGAAACGTGCTACGCCGCTGGGGTGGTGCGGCGGGAAATCGCCTTCTCGACCGTGTCGAGGAGCTGATCGACCCGGAACGGCTTGAAGAGCACGAGATCGACCCCGGCCTGGCGGGCCTTCACGATCGAGTGGCCGGGGTCGTAGCCGAAGCCAGTCATGAGCACGAGCGGCACCGTGTCGAGGATTTCCTGGAGCTTGAGGAGCAGCTGGTAGCCGCTCGTGTCGGGCAGGCGGATGTCGGTGATGATCACGTCGTAGGCGTCGCCGCCTCCGGTCCGCACGAGCGACGTCGCCTCGGCGCCGTCCCGGGCGGTCTCGACGACGCAGCCGTAGCGCTCGAGCAGCGCGTGGGCCGCGGCACGCACCTGGTCGTCGGCATCGACGACGAGGATCCGCCGGCCGGCGAGCGCGGGGCGCCGGTCGCCGTTCCGCCGCTGGGCATGGGCCACGCTCGGCGCCATCCGCTCGCCGACCCGCTGGATCACCTGCTTGATGTCGCGGGCGTTCTTCAGGATCCGCTGCAGCCGCTCGACCACGTCGGGCTCGTGGCCGATGTAGCGCTCCATGACGTTGACCGCGTCGTTGAGGATGTCGTCCACGGGCAGGGCCACGGCGCCGTGGATCGCCTCGATGCTCTCGGCGGTGGTCGAGGCCTTCTCGGCGACGAGCAGCTCGAGCGTGTTGAGCGCGGCGGCGACGTCGCGCGAGAAGATCTCGAGAAACTGCAGGTCCGTCTGCGTGAAGCCGCCCGCCTCGGGGCTTTCCACGTTGAACGTGCCGATGACCTCGTCGTGGAACGTGAGTGGGACCGTGATCGAGCTGCGGGCGCCCTTGCAGCCCTCGAGGTAGAGCGGATCCTTCGTGGTGTCGGTGCAGAGGTAGCTCCGGCCCGTGGCGGCCACGAACCCGGTGACGCCGTTGTGGTCGGGGCGGGCGAAGAGGATGCGGGCCTCGGCCTCGGGCTGCATGCCCTCGGCGAGCAGCGGCTCGAGCCGGCCGGTGCGGCGGTCGAGCAGCCGGATCTCGACCACGTCGAACTGCAGCAGGTCCTTCGAGTAGTGGAGGATGTTGCTCTTGAGGAGCTCGATCCGCTCGTCCACCGTCATGTCCGCGAGCTCGGCGGGCGTGAGGTCGGCCAGGGTCCGGCCTGCCGCGTGGATCGCGGCCCGCTTCTGCTGCTCGAGGATCGTGGCGGTCACGTCGCGGACCGCGACGACCGCCCGGGACCCGGCCTCCGTACCGGGGCCCGCGGCGAACGCCGGCGACGCCTGGACGTCGAAATGCCGGCCGGCCTCGGTCCGCGCCGTCACGCTCGCTGCCCGCCCCGCGGCGACGGCGGCCCGGAAGGTCGCGAGGTCGGCCCCGTCCGTCGCGCCGAGCACCGCGAAGAAGTCGCGGCCGAGGGCGTCGCAGGACCCGCACCACGCGGTGAGTCGGTCGTTCGACCAGTGCACGGCGCAGGAACCATCGATGAGCGCGAGCCCGTCGGGCAGGTGATCGACGATCGCGCGCTCGAGGCCGGTCGCCGTGCCGTCTCCGGCGGAACCCGCGGAAAACTCCGTCACCGAGCAGCCTCCAGTGCCGACCTGATGCCGAGCCCGCAGTATAAATTCGGCGGCGTCGGGCCGCCAAATCGCGGGTCGGCGTTGTCGGCGCGGCGGCGCTCCCTATACTCCTCATGGTCGCCCGGCGATCCACCCGCGTGCCGGTCGCGGCGACCCCTCCAGTGAGGCCCTCCGTGAGCGATCCCGCCCCGTCG
Source organism: Planctomycetaceae bacterium (assembly GCA_046095965.1). Classification (GTDB taxonomy): domain Bacteria; phylum Planctomycetota; class Planctomycetia; order Pirellulales; family UBA1268; genus QWPN01. Next base: position 1,561 of record JBJTJO010000032.1, on the reverse strand, counting down.
TTCCTGGCGCGGAACCAGTTCCTGATCTACCGGTTGTTCTCGCTGGCCGGTCTCGTGCCGGTGGGCGCGTTTCTCGTCGTCCATCTGCTCACGAATGCCTCGGTGCTCGCGGGCGCGGGCGTGTTCCAGTCGCGGGTGGACCTGATCCACTCGATCGGCGAGGCGGCCCTGCCGTTCGTGGAGTGGGCCTTCATCTTCCTGCCGATGCTGTTCCACGCGGCGGTGGGGTTCGTGATCATCGCCAACGGCCTGCCCAACGTCGGGTCCTATCCCTACGTCGGCAACGTCCGCTACACGCTTCAGCGGGCCACCGGCATGATCGCCTTCGTGTTCATCCTGGTGCACGTCGCCCACATGCACAAAATGGGCGGCTGGCTCGACCCGAGCCACCGCTGGCTCGGCCGGTTCGATCCGGACGCGGCGTCGAGTTCGGCGGCCGTCGCGCTGCAGCCCGCGGTCTGGACGATCCTCTATGTCATCGGCCTGTTGTCGGCCGTGTTTCACTTCGCCAACGGCCTCTGGACCCTGGGCATCACCTGGGGACTCTGGACCAGTCCCGCGGCGATGCGGCGGGCCAACGCCGTGAGCGTCGTCGTCGGCCTCGCGCTGGCGGCGGCCGGCCTCGGATCCGTCGCCCGCCTCCGCGAAATCGGCGGTGACGAGACGAAGCTGAAGCAGGCCCAGGCGACCGAGCGGGCCATGCTCGAGGATCGCGAGCGGCGGGAACGTCTCATGCAGGGCGAGTCTGACGGGGCGGCACCTCACGGTGTTCCGGCCGCCGCTCCAGCCGGCACACGCGGAGGAGGATGAGCGGCATGGCACAACCGAGGGTTCTCGTCGTCGGCGGCGGCCTCGCCGGCCTGGCGGCCACGATGCGGCTCGCCGAACTCGGCGTGGCGGTCGATCTCATCAGCCTCGTGCCGGTGAAGCGGTCGCACAGCGTCTGCGCCCAGGGGGGCATCAACAGTGTCAACGCCCTCACCCGGCAGCAGGGCGACAACGAGTGGAAGCACTTCGACGACACCGTCTACGGCGGCGACTTCCTCCAGCACCAGCCGCCGGTCAAGGAGATGGCCGACTGGGGGCCGCGGATCGTGGACCTCATGGACCGGCTCGGCGTGCCCTTCAACCGCACGCCCGAGGGCTTCCGCGACCAGCGGCGGTTCGGCGGAACGCTCTACAAGCGGACGGCGTTCGCCGGGGCCACGACCGGCCAGCAACTTCTCTACGCCCTCGACGAGCAGGTTCGCCGTCGCGAGGTCGAGGGCAAGGTCAAGAAGTGGGAGTTCTGGGACTTCCTCGCGCCGGTGCTCGATGACGCCGGCCACTGCCGCGGCGCGATCTGCCAGGACCTCGTGACGATGGAGTTCCGGGCGTTTCCGGCCGACGCCGTGGTGCTCGCCACCGGCGGCTGCGGCCTGATCTACGGCCGCTCGACGATGTCGATGGTCTGCACCGGCAGCGCCGCGAGCCGCGCCTACCGGGCCGGCGCGTGGTATGGCAACGGCGAGTTCATCCAGGTGCATCCCACCGCGATTCCCGGCGCCGACAAGCTGCGGCT
>JBJTJO010000031.1:0-6885 GCA_046095965.1 Planctomycetaceae bacterium | reverse complement strand
GTCGGGCACCACGTCGGTCGTCAAGGACGGCCCGGGCCTGTGGCGGATCGCCGCGGCGAGCAGTTACACCGGCTCTTTCACGGTGAAGAACGGCACGCTCGTGGCCGCGGTGGACTCGTTGGCCTCCGCCGACGGCGCATTCGGTGGTAGCACCAGCCCAATCGACGTGCTCATCGGCGACACCGCATCGACCGCCCCCGGCACCGCCGCACTCCTGCTGGCCGCGGGGGTCAGCACCGGCAAGGTGATGAACGTGCAGGCCGGCGGCGGCTCGCAGGCCGTGATCCTTGGCGGCGAGGGGGGCGCGGTGGACTTCCAAAGCACCAGCAGCATCGACCTGGGCCGGCCCGTCACGCTGGTGGCCGGCGTCGGCGGGACGACGTCGTTCTCCGGGCAGTGGTCCGGCACCGGCGGCGCCGGCACGTCACCCACGGTGAACGTCTCGATCGGCTCGCCGGGCAACACCGGCGTGGTGAGCATCCTGCGGGGTCTTGCGACGAGCGGTTCGGTGGGCGTCGGGTTCGGCACGCTCCACCTCGGCTCGACCGGAACGATCGCGGCGAGCGGCGGGCCGCTGGGCATCGCCGAAGGGGCGACGCTCGCGGGCATCGGCTTCGTGACCGGCACGCTCGGCGGGGCGGGCCTCGTGGCTCCGGGCAACTCGCCGGGCATCCTCACGGCTGGTGCGGTCACTCCGACGGGCGGCCTCGACTGGGCGTTCGAGTTCACGAATGCGGCGCCGGATTACACGAACCCCTCGAACAGTCTGAACGACATCCTCCGGCTGACGAGCACGGCGGCGTCGCCGTTCACGACGGCCCTGACGTCGGCCAACGAGATCGCCGTGTATCTCGACGTGGCGAGCCTGGCGGATGGCAACACGTTTCGCGGCGGGTTCTTCACCGATCTGGCCAGTGACTTCACATCGAGCATGGCCGACGCCACCTACACCTACTGGGTCTCGGGCACAGGCGCCGGTCAGACGACCTACCTGACCAAGACGTACGTGCCGCTGGCGAGCCTCTATCCGTCGCTCTCGATGGACGGGACGACGGCCTCCGACACGGCCACGTTCTCCGGCGGGTCGCCGACGAGCGGCCAGGTGATGCAGTTCACGGTCGTGGTGCCCGAACCGGGCACGCTCGCCTTGGCCGCCCTCGGCCTTGGCCTCGCGGGCTACGCCCTCCGCCGCCGCCGCGCCGCGTAGTGGCAGGAACCCGTTGCGGTTGGCGAACCCGGGCTCGCATGGCGGGCAAGCTGGCGTTCCAACCCGGAGTCCCCGGGTTGCCACCCGGGGCTTGGCGGAGGCGGTTGCCGCGCGACGGGCGCGGCGGCATTCACTCGAGGTCGGCGTCGAACGGCTTCAGTGGCACGACGGCCCGCACGGTCGTGCCGGCGCCGGGGCGGCTCTCGATCGCCAACTCGCCGCCCAGCCGCTCGGCCCGCTCCTGCATGCCGGCCAGGCCGAAGTGGCCCTCCGCCGGGCCGGGCCGGCCGGCCACGTCGAAGCCGCGGCCGTCGTCCCGCACCTCCACGGCCACCCTCTTCCGGGCGGCGTCGAACCGCACGGCCACGTCGATCCGCCCGGCCTCCGCGTGCTGCAGGACGTTGTGCACCGCCTCCTGCGCCACCAGCAGCAGGTTGCCGGCCACGAACTTCGGCAGCGGCAGCGGCTCCCCCTCGGCCCGCACGTCGATCCGCTCCGGGTGGCCCTGCGCGATCTGCACGACGACGCCCTGAACGGCCTCGACGAACGGCCGGCCGTCGAGCGGCACCGTCCGCAGCGCCCACACCGACTGCCGCAACTCCTGCGTCGCGTGGGCGAGCATCCCGCGGGCGATGCCGAGGTGCTCGGAGGAGGCGGGAGCAGCCTCAACGCCGTGGATGCCGCAGGCGCCGAGCTGGTAGTCCACGCCCACGAGCGTCTGCAGGAGCGTGTCGTGGAGGTTCGCCGCCAGCCGGTTCCGCTCGCGGAGGCCGGCCTCGTATTCGATCGCGGCGTCGCGCCGCAGCCGCATCTCGCGGGCGAGCAGCCCGGCCTGCGTCGCCACCTGCCGCCGCAGGAGCCAGGCCCAGCCGAGCACGGCCGATAGCGCCGCCACGGTTGCCGCCAGCACGGCCGCCAGCCGCCGGGGCGTCCACCACGAGGGCGCCGCCACCACCGTCACGTCGTCCGGCGACCGCAGGAGGAGGGCGACCTCGACCGGCGGCGCCTGCGACGGCGACGCGAACGGCTGCCGGGCGCTGCCCACCCGCAGTTCGCAGATGCCGCGCACGTCCAGTCGGCTGTCCGGTGCGAGCGCCGCCAGCCGCCCGAACTCGTCCCCTTCCAGGCGGGCCGTGACCGAGATGCCGTCGCAGGCGAGCAGGAGTTCGCCGCCGAAATCACGGGGCCGGGCCTCGACGAGCCGGGCCGGGAACGCGATCAGGCTGCCGTCGTAGTCGCGCGGCACGGCCCGCTCGCGGCTGCGCCAGGCCCGCTCGTTGATCCGCACGATCTCCGCCGGGGCGACGGTCGCCGGCGGCGGGCAGGCGCCGCCCCCGATCCGCTCGACGGTCGCGTCGCGCAGGCCGGCGAACTGCCGCGAGGTGTCGAGGAACCCGCTGGCCCGCACCCGGTCGCCGCGCTGCGGGAGGGCCCCGGCCGTCGGAATCAGGCGGATGCCGCAGCCCTCCTCCTCGATGCAGACCATGTCGCCGGCCGCGTGCGTCACGACCCCGGTCGTCGTGATCCGGCCCGTCGGCCGGCCTGCGAACTGGAATTGGTTGATGCGGTCGAGCGGCACGTCGGCGGCGGCCCCCGCCGGAGCCGGCGGCTCGAGCACCTCGATGTCGTGCGGCCCGGCGAGGAACAGTCGGGGCGCCTGCAGTTCGCCGCGCGGGTTGCGATCGGTGGCGACGATCCCGGTGACCCGCACCCGGGCATCGAGGAGCCCGTCTGCCGTCAGCGGCCCCGGGTCACCGATCACGCTCACCCGCAGGTGCCGCGGGCCGCAGGCGAGCACGAACATCCCGGCCAGGCCCTGCCCGCCGTCCGGCGTGACCCGCTGCACGACTCCCTCGCAGGCGACGCGGAGCCCGCTGTCGGCCCCGGCGAACAGCCGGTCGAGGTCGGCCGGCCGGGCCGCCGGCAGGCCGGGCCGCCCGAGCACCGTCGCCGTCGCATCGCAGAGTTTCGGCTTGTAGCCCGCCTGCCGCAGCGTGCCCGAGACGACCACTTCCGTGCCGAGTTCGAGCCGGTCGGGCGGGTCGTGGGCCTTCGCGAACCCCACCCAGATCGCCGCGTCGCCGTCCTGTACGAGCCAGGAGTCGGCGGTGAGCCAGAGCGTGACGATCCCGCGGATCGTCGCCGGCCGCGCGGCGGCGGGGCCGACGGGCGGCGCCTCCAGCAACTCCTCGATCGGCGTCGTCCGAATCGCAGCATCCGCCGCCGGCTCGGCCGCCGCGGTTTGCCGGGCCGCGGCCACGCCGAGCGCCAGAACAAGCAGGATCGTTCGCCGCATGCGTTCCCTCTCGGGCCTCAAGGCGCCTGCTTGTCGGGGCTGGCCACGAGCAGGCCGAGATCGAAGGCCCGGGCCACGGCCTGCGTGCGGTCGCTGGCGCCGAGTTTCGCGAGCAACCCCGCGACGTGGAGTTTCACGGTGTGCGTGGTGATCCCCAGGAGCCGGGAGATCTCGGTGTTCGAGAAGCCCTCACGGAGCAGGCCGAGCACCTCGGCCTCCCGGGGCGACAGCGCGATCCCGGCGGCGGCCGGCCGCGCCGGCGCCGCCACCTGGCTGGCGATCGGCCGCTCGCCCGCGTGGACCGCGCAGATGGCGGCGAAGAGTTCCTCGTGGGAGACCGTCTTCGTCACGTAGCCGTCGGCGCCGGCGGCAAGGGCCCGGGAGACGTCCGGCGCGGCGTCGGAGGAGGTGAGCATGAGCACCCGCGCCCGCGGATCGACCTGCCGCAGGCCGCGGAGCGTCTCGATCCCGTCCATGCCCCGCATCGTGAGGTCGAGCAGGCAGACGTCGGCCGGCCGCTGCCGCCAGAGGGCGAGCGCCGTCGGCCCGTCGTCGGCCTGCGCCACCACGGTGAACCGGCCGGTCGCGGCGAGCAGGTTCGCCAGGCCGGTCCGCATGACGGCGTGGTCGTCGACGAGCATCAGTCGGATGGGGGAAGACGCCTGCATGGATCGACATTGCCCGGGAAACGCGCCGTCCCCTCCGGCGGAGCACCCTCCGCGGCGTGGCGCAGCCGCAGTATGGCGAATCGCCGCCGCGGCCGCACGGACCCTAGCCAGGTGGCTAGTGGCTGCGGCTCGAATCCGGCCGTATCCTTCTTGGGGTGAACGGGTGGGAACGGTACCCCGTAGATGGACGAGCGAGGAGTTGGCAGAGATGCATCGCCATGACGCCGTACCGCACGAGGATCCGTCGCGGCGAAACGGCGCGCTGAACGCGGCCGCGCGCCGCCCCGGCGCGGGCGTTGACATGTCCCCGCGCGAATTGCGGCGGCACTTTGCGTTCGCCGCCTGCCTGATCGCGGCGTGCCTCTGCGGCCTGTCGTCGCCGGCATTTGGTCAGTCGACGTTCTTCTATGGCGGCGGCTCGCGCACGTGGTCCAACGCCCAGAGTTGGTGGCAGAGTTATTTCGCCACGACACAGGCCGTCGTGCTGCCCGGTGCCTCGAGCACGGCCATCTTCAACACGAGCGGCTCGAACACCTCCGGCACGGCCGTGTTCACCGGCGACGCCAGCATCAACCGCCTGCTCCTGCTGCAGACGGCCACCGGCGGCCTCGTGCTCCGCGGCGACGGCATCGTGTCGCCCACGCTCACGCTCGGCGCCGGCGGCATCCGCGTGCAGCCGGGCAACACGTCCGCCCTCACGCTCGGCGGCAGCGGCAACCAGGCCCTGCGCATCGCCTCGACGGCTCGCAGCAATGGCAGCTCGCGGGCAATGTGCTCACGGTGAGCGGCACGGTCTTCGGCACCAGCGGCACCGGGGCTTCGCAGACCCTCTACATCGGCGGCCCCGCCGGCATCGCGGCCTCGAACGCCACGTTCACCGACGGCACGGCCGGCGGCCGGCTGAACCTGTGGATCAACAATCGGGGCAGCGCGAGCAACACGGGCCTGAGCCCCACGGCCGCCGGCTTCACGGGCGTGCTGACGCTGCAGAACTCGGGCGCGCCAGCCCACAACTCCACGTTCTTCAGTACGTCCGGCACGTATGCCGGGTTCCAGGAACTGCGGTTGGCGGGTGCAGCGGCCACGTACGCGGCCGGCGCGACCAGCAACACGCTCGCGCTCAATCCCTCGGGCACGATTCGCATGCTCGGCGGTGCGTCGCAGATCGGAGCGAACAATAACGTCACGAGTTCTGTGACTGGGCTCGGAACGCTGGCCCGCAGCCCGGGCGGCGGGTTTCTGCATTTTACAGGCCCGACACTCCCCGGCGGCATCACCGCCACCGGCGTGACCGCCACGCCAGGCATGGTCGGCAATACCTTCCCGTGGATGATCTTTTGCGCTGCGACAGGCAACCCGAACGAAGTTGGTTTGCGCACTGTCAGCGGATCCTCCCTGGTGGCTGCGACGTCCGTGTCCTTGGGCACGAATGGGTCGGTCAACGCGCTGCCGTTGTTGGGTTCAGGGACGGCGAACCAACTCTTTGTCCAAACTCGAAATTTCTTCGACACGTTCAACGCCAGCCGCGAGGGGGCGGTTTTGAATGTCTCCGGGGCAAACCCCGCCCCCCCGCTCTATGACCTCAACGGCTTTTCGTTCACGACCAATGGCATCGTCGGCCAGGGCGGCTGGGTGAACGCAATGGGGATCGGTCTGGATGCCCAGTTCAATGGTCCGACGACCTTCATGTCCCGCGCGCCGGGCGGTGCGTTGCGAATCGGCTCATTCGGCGACTCCCGGGAGTTGGTCGTCGGCTCATGGAGCGGCAATACCGGCGGCTTCACTTTCGCGATCCCGATCGAGGAGTCCCTTCCCGGCAGCTGGCTCACGGTCGGAAGTTTCAATACCACGGCCCCGGTCACGCTCTCGGGCAGCAACAGCCACTCCGGCGGCACGTCGATCGTCAGTTCGGGGCTGAACATCAACAACGCCTACGCCCTCGGCTCGGGCACGTTCCGCATCGGCGGCAACGCCATCGTCCTCGACAACAAGACGGCGGGCCCGATCACCGTCGCCACCAACAACCTCCACGAGTGGAACAGCGACTTCGCCTTCGCCGGCACGCAAGACCTCAATCTCGGCACGGGCACCGTCTCCCTGGGCACGTGGGCGGGAAGCCTTCGCACCGTCACCGTCAACGCCGGCAACCTCACCGTCGGCGGCCGGATCGAGAACGGCACCTTCGCCGATCTCCCGACCACGGGCCTCGCCAAGGACGGCCCGGGCACGCTCATCCTCTCCGGCTCCAACGGCTACACGGGCGCGACGGAGGTCTGGGGCGGCGAACTGCGGTTCACCAACCGCAACGCCCTCTACGGCGGCGGCACCGCCAGTTGGACGGCCGCCAACCTCACCACCGGCAGCGGCGCGATCCTGAGCGTGAGCGTGGGCAACCAGGCCGGGGCCTTCACCGCGGCCGACCTCGACATCCTCGACGGCGCCGTGGGCGGCCTCACCGGCGGCTACCTCGGCATCGACACCACGGGCGCCTCCAGCGGCACCTACACCTACGCCACGAACATCCCGAATCCCGCCGCCGACCGGATCCCGGGCATCGCGCAGGTCGGCACGGGCACGCTCGTGCTCTCCGGGAGCAACACGTTCACCGGCGGCGTTCTGGCCCGGGGCGGCCGCCTGCTCGTCACGAGCAGCCGCCCCTCGCGGGCCAGAAGGCCGCCGGTGAACGTGTTGCTCCCGGTGAGCACGAGCGTGCC
>JBJTJO010000030.1:0-6307 GCA_046095965.1 Planctomycetaceae bacterium | reverse complement strand
GTAGCGCCGCTCCAGGAACTCGGGCATCGTGTAGAGGCCGCCGCGGATGTAGTAGGGGAGGAAGATCCAGATCAGCGCGCTGAACGTGATCACGTTGCCCCATTCCCACTGGGCGACCACGAAGCCCACGGCGTAGGCGATGCCCACCGTGCCGATGAAGTGCTCGGTGCTGATGTTGGCGGCGATGATCGAGCCGCCGATCGCGTACCACGGCAGCCCCTCGCCGGCGAGGAAGTAGTCGCGGGCGTGGCCCGAGGCCCGCCGCCCCACCCACAGGCCGAGCACGACCGTGGCCCCGAGGTAGAGCACGAAGATGACGAGGTTGAGCGTGTCCATGCCGGTGATGCCGTGTGATGCCGAGGGTGTGTGGGGCGGCGGTCAGCCGCCGGGCGGCAGGAGCGACATGCCGCCGTCGAGGAGGAGGGTCGAGCCGATCGCCTGGGTGGTGGCCGGATCGCAGAGGAGCGCCACGCCGCGGGCCACGTCGGCCGCGGTCACGAGGCTGCCGGCCGGCGTGAGGCCGAGCAGTTTTTCGCGGAGGGCGGGGTCTTCCCGCATGATCCGGCCGCTCAAGCCGGCGTCCACGATCCCCGGCGCCACCTCGTTGACGAGGATGCCGTGGGCCGCGAACTCGAGCGCCATGCACTTCGAGAGCATCCGCATGCCGGCCTTCGCCACGCAGTAGGCCGGGATCGTGCGGTGGGGCCGGTCGGCCGCCCACGACCCGAGGAACACGATCCGGCCGCGGGTGCCGGTGGCGATCATCCGCAGGCCGGCGGCGTGGGCCAGATGAAACGCGCCGTCGAGGTTCACCCGCAGCTCGCGGGCCCACTGGGCCGGGGAGAGCGAGCTGAAATCGGCCTGGGTCACCTGGGCCGCGTTGGCGATCACGATCGACGGGGGCCCGAGCGACCGCTCGACGTCGTCCACCCACGCCTGCACGGCGGCTGCATCCGCCACGTCCACCTGCCGGTAGGCCGCGCGAACCCCGAGCCCCGTGATCGTGGTGACGGCGGCCTCGGCCGTCGCGGGCGGCGCCACGTCGCCGAGCGACACGTCGGCGCCGCGGCCGGCGAGCTCGTGCGCGACGGCCCTGCCGATGTCACCGAGGCCGCCGCTGATGAGGGCGACGTGGCCGTGAAGCGGTCTGGTCATGGATCACCCGCGGCATGCGGAGCGGACGGACGACGAGGTTGCATGTGCCATGTCAGTGCGTGGTAGGCTATCCGCCCCGCGGCGAAAATTCATCCCCAGCCTCCACCCCTCCCCGGAGTCCACTCGCGATGCACCTTCTCGTCTGCATGCTCCTTGGGGCCTCGGCGCTGCTCGCGCCGGGCAGTCTCCCCATGGCGGCCGCCGGCGACATCGACTGGAAGCCGCTCATGACGGTCGCCGAGCGGAGGCGGGACGCCGACGGGAGTCTCGTGCCGCTGCAGTCCTACGACGAGACCATCCGCCGTGGCATGAAGTTTCTGCTCGACGACCACCTTGCGTGGTTCAAGGGACCGCCCGAGAGCCTCGTGGACGAGCAGGGCGTCACGCAGATGCCATGGGTCTATTACTCGAACCTCCAGCAGAACGGCGCGCCTTTCACCGGGTCGGTGGACCGCTTCGTGTCGTACCCGGCGTTTCACCACGCGCTCCTGATCCGCACGTTCATCCGCTATGCGAAGTACGCCGGCGATAAGCGTGCTCTCACCCTCGCCGTAAAACTCGCCGACTGGGACATCGCCCACTCGACGCCGGCCGACTGGCCCTACGCCCGGCTCCCCTGGAGCACGTTCGAGGCCAAGAAGCCGGGGGGCTTCCGCGACCGGACCGGCCTCATGCCCGACAAGGCGGCGATCATGGCGCTGGCCTATCTCGATCTTCACGACGCGACGAGCGAGAAGCGGTTTCGTGACGCGGCCGACGCCATCGCGGCAACGCTCGCCGCCCGGCAGCGGCCCGACGGCACCTGGCCCTTCCGGGTCGATCCCAAGACGGAGCAGGTGATCGAGGAATACACGAGCAGCGTGATCCATGCCGTGAAGCTCTTCGAGAGGCTCGACGCGCTCTCGGGCCAGGCCACGTATCGGGCCGCCCGCGACAAGACCTGGCACTGGCTCGTGAACGGGCCGATCAAGACGAAGGAATTTCGCGGGTTCTACGAGGACATCCCAGCCAGCCCGCAGGGCCGCACGAACTACGACTGCCTCGACACGATCCGCTATCTCGTCGCCCACCGCACGCCGGAGAACGGCTATCTCGATATGGCGGTGGACCTCGAGGCGTGGGTCGAAAAGACCTTCATGGACAAGATCAGCGGCTTCGAGCCGGCCGAGGGAATCCGCGAGCAGTTGCAGTGCAACGTCGTGATGGGCATCCACAGCCTCAACTGGGCGGCGATGCTGCTCGACCTCGCGAAGGCCACGGGGGACGACGCGCTGCGGAAGCGCGCGATCCAGACCGCAAACTACGTGACCTACTACCTCCAGCCCGACAACCGCATCGTGGTGGGCTTCCAATACAACCAGTGGTGGTACAGCTGCCACGCGGGCGTGATTCTGTACCTGCTCGATTTCGCGGAGTCGGCGGACGCGGCACGAACGTCGTTGAAGCCGGCATCACAAGGAGCACCGAGCGATGAACGTTGATCGTGGAAACGGCATGACGCGGCGGGGTTTCGTGGATCGGATCGGGCTCGTCGGCGCCGCCCTTGGGCTGGGCGGAGCGGCCGCCGCGGCGGAGCCGGCCGGGCCGCCGGTGGACGCCGAGGGCAAGGTGATCCCGGGCTTCGAGAAGTCGCAGGCCGCAACGCAGCCGGGCGGGGCCTGGCAGCCGGTGTCCGACCGCAAGATCCGTGTCGGCATCGCCGGCTTCGGCCTCTGCAGCTTCGGCGCGCAGTTCGGTTTCCAGGATCATCCGAACGTCGAGGTGGCCGCGGTCACCGACCTCATTCCCGCCCGCCGCGACGGCCTCGCGAAGGCCTGCCGCTGCGCGAAGACCTACGACTCGTGCGAGAAGATGCTCGACGACGACGCGATCGAGGCCGTCTTCATCGCCACCGACGCCCCGAGCCACGCCCGGCTGGCGGTGATGGCGCTCGAGCGCGGCAAGCACGTGGCCTCCGCGGTGCCGGCCGTGTGGGGTTCGCTCGAGGACGCCGAGCTTCTCTTCGCGGCGGTCAAGAAGAGCGGCCGGAAGTACATGATGTTCGAGACGTCGTGCTTCCACGCCAATCTCTACGCCTGGCATCGGCAGTACGACGCCGGCCTGCTCGGCAAACTCGTCTATTCGGAGGGCGAGTACTACCACTACTTCGGCGCCCCTCTCGGCGGCTACAACCCGAAGACCCGCGACGTGGACACGAACGGCTGGCGGAAGGGGCTGCCCCCGATGTGGTATCCGACCCACGCCACGGCGTTCTACGTGGGGGTCACGGGAGGGAGCTTCACCGAGGTGTCGGCCATGGGCATGCCGAGTGTCGTGCCGCACCTGCAGGCAGAGAACAACGACTACCAGAACCCGTTCGGCTCCGAGGTCGCGCTCTTGCGGACGAGCGAAGGCGGCATGTCGCGGATGGCCGTCTGCTGGGACCTGCCGGCGGCGGGGGGCGAGCAGGGCCGGGTCTACGGGCAGAAGAACGATGGGGCGAAGATGAAGGCGGATCGCCCGCCGCTGCCGCCCGGCATGAACGCGGGGGCACACGGCGGCTCGCACGGCCATCTCACGGCCGAGTTCGTGGACGCCATTCTCCGCGACCGCAAGCCGTGGGTGGACGTGGCGCTCGCGCTCAACATGACGGTGCCCGGCATCGTGACCCACCAGTCGGCCCTCAAGGGGGGCGAGCTGCTGAAGGTTCCGCAGTACAAGGTCTGATGCGGTTTGCCGCGTCGTGCGGCCATTGCGAGGTTGTGTGGTTGGCGACCGGGTGCAGACTGCCAGTCTGCACCTACTTCGCTGCGCGGAGGCGTAGCGTTCCCGCAGGCCTGTAGCCGCGGAGTGGTACTCTGCGGAATGCGGGTTGCCGCGTCGTGCGACGATCGATGGTTCCACGGCGGGGAATGGGGTACACTCCGAAAAATTCAGCGTCCAACACCACCCGGAGCGTCCCCCCATGCCCTCCCGCAGCCGCCGCCGGTTTCTCCAGGCCACCTCCACGGCGGCCGTGGCCGCCACGACCGGGTTCTTTTCGAGCCAACCGGCAGCCCGCGGCCAGTCCCCCAACGAGCGGCCGCGGGTCGCCGTCATCGGCTGCGGCGGCCAGGGCACGGGCGACGGCCGCCAGGCCCTGGCCTACGGCGACATCGTCGCCGTGTGCGACGTGGACACGGCCCACACGGAGCGGGCCAGGAAGATCTACGCCGAGCACCCGTCCAACGCGGGCAAGACCGCCGAGATCGCCGTGTTCGACGATTACCGCGCCATCATCGATGCGAAGAACATCGACGCCGTGATCTGCGGCACGGTCGATCACTGGCACGTGAAGATCGCGGCCGAGGCCCTCACGTCCGGCAAGGACGTCTACTGCGTGAAGCCGCTCACGCTGACCGTGGACGAGGGTCGCGTGATCTCGAAGGTGGTGGAAAAGACCGGGCGGGTCATGCAGGTGGGCACGCAGCAGCGGTCCGACGAGCGGTTCCTGCAGGCGGTCGCCCTCGCGCGGTCGGGCCGGCTCGGCGACATCAAGAAGCTCACCGTCGGCATCAACCACAACCCGTTCAGCGAGCCGCTCCCCGCGGTCGCCCCGCCTGCGACGCTCAACTGGGATCGCTGGAAGGGGCCGACCGAGGACGTGCCCTACCGGTTCCTGAAGGACGGCAAGGCCGGGCAGACGCTCGTCCGCGAGCTCGGCGACGGCAGCATCGACGCCTCCAACTGCCACAAGGAGTTCCGCTGGTGGCTCCAGTACAGCGGCGGCAAGATGACCGACTGGGGCGCCCATCACGTGGACATCGCCCAGTGGATCATCGACCAGTGCGGGCCGGGCCAGGGGCCGCTCGCGCTTAAGCCCGTGATGGTGCAGGCCCGGGTGCCGTTCGACGCCAACGGCAACCCCACCCTCGACGATCGCTACAACGTGCCCCACCGGTTCACCGTGCACGCCGAGTTTCCCGGCGGCGTGCTCATGGAGATCACGAGCGAGGGGCGGAACGGGATCCTGGTCGAGGGCACGAAGGGCCGGTTCTTCGTCAACCGCGGCACGATCAGCGGGGCCCCGATCGAGGACCTCGCGACCAATCCCCTGCCGGGCGGGTGGCTCGAGGAGGTCTACGGCGGCCCGCTCGTGCCCCACATGCAGAACTTCTTCGACTGCATCGCCAGCCGGAAGAAGCCGGCCTCCGACGTCTGGACCCACGTGACGGCGATCAACACCTGCCACCTGGGCAACATCGCGATCCGCCTCAATCGAAAGCTCGCCTGGGACGCCGCCACGCAGTCCGTGAAGGACGACCCGCGGGCAAACGCGATGCTGGCGCGGGACTACCGCAAGGGCTACGAGATCGAGATCTGACCGGCGCCCCATCGGCAACCGAGGAGCGAATCCGTGCACGCAAGCACCACCACGAGGCGAGTGTTTGCCGGCATCACGGCGGGCCTCCTCGCCGCGGCCGTCGTGGCGCGGGCCGACGCGCCGGCGGTCAATGCGGCCGACGCGCCGGCCGGCATCGCGCGGGAGACGCGGCGGATCCGTGGCTGGAACGTGCTCGTCAGCCGGGCGCTGCTCGCGGCCGAGCCGCGGGAGACGGCGCGGGCGCTCGAGCTGATGGAAGCCCAGCTCGCCGAGATCGAGAAGGTGGTGCCGGCGGCGGCTGCGGCCGAACTGCGGAAGGTGCCGCTCTACGTGATGCCGGAATACCCGGGCGTCGGACCGGGCGCCGAATATCATCCCGAGGCCGGCTGGCTCCGCGACCACGGCCGCGACCCGGTGATGGCGCGGGCGGTGGAGTTCACCAACGTCCGCGTGTTCGAGGCCGACACGGAGCGGATGCCGAATTTCGTGCTGCACGAGCTCGCGCACGCCTACCACCACCGCGTGCTTCCCGACGGCTTCGACAATGCCGAGATCAAGGCCGCCTTCGACCGGGCGAAGGCGGGCGGCGGCTACGACGCGGTGGAGCGGTGGTTCGGCAACGGCAAGCCCAACACCCGCGAGCAGGCCTACGCCATGACGGCGGTGCCGGAATACTTCGCCGAGACGACCGAGGCCTTCTTCAGCCGCAACGACTTCTTTCCGTTCACCCGCGACGAGCTCCGCCGCCACGACCCGGCGATGCACGACCTGCTCGCGAAACTCTGGGGCGCCGACGCCGGGCCGCGCTGA
>JBJTJO010000029.1:0-4426 GCA_046095965.1 Planctomycetaceae bacterium | reverse complement strand
GACCGTCGCAATGTGGCCGCTCTGCTGCGTGCCGAGGAGGTTGCCCGCGCCGCGGATCTCGAGGTCGCGCATGGCGAGCGAAAACCCCGCCCCCATGCTCGAAAACTCCTGGATCGCCCGGAGCCGCTTGGCTGCTGTCTGTGTGAGGCGGGCCGTCTCGTCCACCAAGAGGTAGCACCAGGCCCGGTGGTGGGACCGGCCCACGCGGCCGCGGAGCTGGTGCAGGTCGGCGAGGCCGTAGCCGTCGGCCTCGTCGATGAAGATCGTGTTGGCCCGGGGGATGTCGAGGCCGCTCTCGATGATCGTGGTGGCGAGGAGGATGTCGGTCTTGCCCTGCACGAAGCCGATCATCACCTCCTCGAGCTCGGTCTCGTTGAGCCGGCCGTGGGCGATGCCGATCGTGGCCTCGGGCACGATGCCCTGGAGCCGGCTCGCCACCTTGTGGATGTCGAGGATCCGGTTGTGGACGAAGAACACCTGGCCGTCGCGGGCCAGCTCCCGCTCGATCGCGGCCCGCACGAGCTTCTCGTCCCAGCGGGCCACCTTCGTCTCGACGGCGATGCGGTTGGCCGGCGGCGTCGTGAGGTTCGAGATGTCGCGGATGCCGAGCATCGACATGTGGAGCGTGCGCGGGATCGGCGTGGCCGTCATCGTGAGCACGTCCACGCTCGCCCGCAGGGCCTTGAGCCGCTCCTTGACGTCCACGCCGAACCGCTGCTCCTCGTCCACGATCACGAGGCCGAGGTTCGCGAAGTGGATGTCGGCCGCGGCAAGCCGGTGCGTGCCGATCACGATGTCCACGGTTTTCCGCGCCAGGCCCTCGAGCGTGTCCCGCTCCTCGGCCGTGCCCGTCATCCGCGACAGGGCGCGGATCGTGAAGGGAAACTCCGCGAAGCGCGCGGCGAACGTCCGGCGATGCTGCTCGCAGAGCACGGTGGTGGGCACGAGCACGGCCACCTGCGCGCCCGACTCGGCGGCCTTGAAGGCCGCCCGCATCGCGAGCTCCGTCTTGCCGAAGCCGACGTCGCCGCAGAGCAGCCGGTCCATCGGCCGCGGCTGCTCCATGTCGCCGCGGATCGCCTCCATCGCCGTGAGCTGGTCGGGCGTCTCGTCGAAGGGGAACGACTCCTCGAACTGCCGCTGCCAGGGCGTGTCGGCCGGGAATGCGACGCCGGGGCGGCTCGCACGGGTGGCCTGAAGGCGGAGCATGTCGGCGGCCATGTCGGCCACCGCCTTCTGCACCGCGAGCTTTTGTTTCTCCCAGAGCGTGCCGCCGATCTTCGCCAGCTTCGGCGCGAGCTTCGTGCCGCCGACGTACTTCTGGACGAGCTCGATGCACGAGGCCGGCACGTAGATCCGCGTGCCCTCGGCGAACTCGACGTCGAGGAACTCCTCCGTGCGGCCGTGCTGCTCGAGGAGCTTGAGCCCCTTGTAGCGGCCGATGCCGTGGGCCACGTGGACGACGTAGTCCCCCTCGTGGAGATCGAGGAACGTGTCGATGGCGCGCGAGAGCCGCTGCTTCGTCACCCGCGGCGCGGCCTCCTCGCGGTTGAAGAGCTCGGCGCTCGAGACGAGCACGAGCTTCTCGGGCACGAGCCGGAAGCCCGCCGAGAGCCGGCCGCGGGCGAAGTGGAGCCGCTGCGTGCGGGCCGGGGCGGACTCGGCGAGCAGCTCGCGGAGGCGTTTCTCCTCCGCGTCGGAGGGCGCGACGATCCAGACCTCCTGGTCCTTCCCCACCGTCTCGAGCTCGGCCTGCACGCGGTCGAGCACGCCCGTGAACCGCTCCACGCTCTCGACCGCGAGGGTGGCCGCGGCATCGAGGCTCGACGGGGCGAGGGCGGAGAGCGCGACCGACGGGAAGCGGTGGATCCGCGCGAACACGTCCTCCGGGGCGAAGAGCCCCGCGTTCGCGCCGAGCCGGTCGTGCATCCGCCGGGCCTCCTCGGCGAGTTCGCCGGGCTCCACGAGCGCGAAGACCGACCCCGCGGGCAGCAGGTCGGCGAGGTGCGTCCGGCGCGCCGTGCCCGCGGCGGCGACGAGGGCCGTGAGATCGACGTGCGCGACCACCGCCACGCTCCGCTGCGAGACGGTGTCGAACGTGCGCAACGACTCGATCTCGTCGCCGTCGAGCTCGACGCGGACCGGCCGCTCCCAGTCGGCGGCGAAGAGGTCGATGATGCCGCCGCGGCGGGCAAACGTGCCCGGCTCCTGGATGGCGTCGGCGGCCCGCCAGCCGCGGGCCGTCAGCCAGTCGGCGAGTTCCGCGGGATCGATGCGGCCGCCGGCCGCGAGCCGGCGCGTGCCGGCCGCGAAGTCGCGCGGATCGGCCAATGGCGCGAGCAGCGCCTGGATGCTGGTGACGACCAGCCGCGGTCGATCGTCGCCGGCGAACGCGAGTTGTTTGACGACGGCGAGGCGTGCCGGCTCGGCGGGGTCGGGGCCGCCACCATCGGCCTCGACGTCGAACGACTCGAGCGCCGGCAGCAGCGCGGCGGGGGTGGCGCTGAACAGCGCGAGGTCGTCGATGAACGCCTCGGCCTCGGCCGCGTGGGGGAGGACGACGACGAGCGCCGGCAGTCCCGACCGGGCGAGCGCCGCCACCGCCAGCGCAGACGCCGACCCCCAGGTTCCGCCGATCGAGCCGCCGTGCCCGGCCCGGACACTGGCGACGACGTCGGCGAACCCGCGATGCGACTCGAGCGTTTCGGCCAGGCCGGGCAGACGCCCGGCCGGCTTCCGGTGCCCCGCCTCGACGGAGCCTGGTCCGGCCATGCCCGAAGCATAGCGGGAAGGGCGGAACCCGCCGGTCCGGCCGATTTTACGGGCCTGTTCGTCGTGTATGTTTGAGGGTCCGTTGTCCCGAAGCCCCCGGAGCCCCCCCATGGCCACCGCCGCCCGCCCGTCGAAAGCGTCCGAAGCCTTCGTGTCCGGGGCTGACGTGGTCGTCGAGTCGCTCATCCGGCACGGCGTGGACGTGATCTTCGCCTACCCCGGCGGCGCCAGCATGCCGCTGCACCAGGCGCTGACGCGGGCCAAGGACCGCCTCCGCACCATCCTCCCCCGGCACGAGCAGGGGGGCGCCTTCGCGGCCCAGGGCTACGCGCGGACGACCGGCCGGCCGGGAGTCTGCATGGGCACGAGCGGCCCCGGGGCGCTGAACCTCGTCACGGCGATCGCCGACGCGAAGCTCGACAGCATCCCCCTCGTCGTGCTCTCGGGTCAGGTCGGCACGAGCGTGATCGGCACCGACGCGTTCCAGGAAACTCCGATGGTGGAGGTCTGTCGCGGGATCACGAAGCACCACTACCTCGTCACCGACGCCAACGACCTGGCTCGCGTGATGAAGGAGGCCTTCCACATCGCCACCACGGGCCGGCCGGGCCCCGTGCTCGTGGACCTCCCGAAGAACATCCAGCTCGCCCAGATCGTGCCCGACTACGACGTGCCGATGAACCTGCCCGGCTACCGGCCCGAGCCGCGGAAGCCGGCGCCCGCCGAGCAGATCGCGCAGGCGGCCGCGGCCATCCGCCGGGCGAAGAAACCGGTGATCTACGCGGGCGGTGGCGTGATCGCGTCCGACGCGGCCGACGAGCTGCGGACGCTGGTCGCCAAGACCGGCATTCCCGTCACGATGACGCTCATGGGTCTCGGCGCCTTCCCCGGCGACGATCCGCTCTCGCTCGACATGCTCGGCATGCACGGCAGCGTCTATGCCAACTACGCCGTGGACGAGGCCGACCTGCTCCTGGCCGTGGGCGTGCGGTTCGACGACCGCGTGACGGGCAAGGTCGAGGCCTTCGCCCGCCACGGCTTCATCGTCCACATCGACATCGACCCTTCCGAGATCAACAAGAACAAGCTCGTCCACGTGCCGATCGTGGCCGACGTGAAGACGGCGCTCGGCCAGTTGAACGCGGTCGTGGAGCCGCCGGCCGCCGACCTCGCCCCGTGGCACGCCCGGATCGCCGAGTGGAAGAAGGAGGATCCGTTCGCCTTCGACCGCTCGTATCCCGGCATCCTCGCCCAGGAGGCGATCCACGAGCTCTCGAAGCTCACGGCCAAGCAGGACACCGTGGTCGCGGTGGGCGTGGGCCAGCACCAGATGTGGGCCGCGCAGTTCTACACGTTCCGCCGGCCGCGGACCTGGCTGTCGTCGAGCGGCCTGGGCACCATGGGCTTCGGCCTGCCGGCGGCGATGGGGGCGAAGGTGGCGTGCCCCGAGGCGCTCGTCGTGGACATCGACGGCGACGGCAGCATCCTCATGAACATCCAGGAGATGGCCACCTGCAAGACCGAGAACATCCCGGTCAAGGTGCTGCTGCTCAACAACCAGCACCTCGGCATGGTGGTGCAGTGGGAGGACCGGTTCTTCAAGGGTAACCGGGCCCACACCTACCTCGGGCCCGTCGATCACCCCGAGGCCTGC
>JBJTJO010000028.1:0-5786 GCA_046095965.1 Planctomycetaceae bacterium | reverse complement strand
TGGCCGTGAACTGGAGCCAGCCACCGGGGAACAGGTTCGCGGCGGGGAGGAGTTCCGGGAAGGAGCGGTCGGCCGGCCCCAGCCAGAAGAGTCCCGCGTTCATGAAGATGAACGACACGCCGATCGCGGAGACGAGCGGCGCGAGCTTGGGAGCGTTGCGGAGCGGGCGGTAGACGATGCGGTCCACGGCGACGATGAGCAGGCCCCCGAACAGGCCGCAGGCCGCGACGAGCAGGGCCACGCCCGCCCAGGTGGCCGCCGGCCCGGCCGCCGTCATGCCCGCGGCGCCCACGATCGTGAGCGCCAGGCACGAGCCGAGCATGATGAGGTCGCCATGCGCGAAGTTGATGAGCCGGATGATGCCATAGACCATCGTGTAGCCCAGCGCGATGAGCGCGATGAGGGCCCCGTTCGTGAGGCCGATCAGGCATTGCTGGAGCAGGAACTGCACGGGGAGCGGCCTCAGGGCTGCGGTGCGGCGGCGGGCTCGGCGGCCGCGTCGAGCACCTCCTCGAACTCGAACCGGCCGTCGCGGACACCGCTCACGGTGAGCGTGCGGAGCGTGGTGTCGCCCTGCGCGTCGAAGCCCCAGCGGCCGAGCGCCCCGTCGAACTCGCGGATCGCGAGCGCCGCGTCGGCGATGGCGCGGCGATCCTTGCGGCCGGCGTCGCGGATCGCCCGCAGGGCCACGCTCGCCGCCTCGTAGCCGTAGACCGCGTAGGCCTCGGGAATCTCCCCGAATGTCGCGCGGTATTTCTCGACGAACTCGGCCCCCTTGCCCGTGAGCTTCTCGGGCGGCAGGCCGCCGAAGGTCACGAAGCAGCGGCCTTCGAGATTCGCGGCGCCGGCCGAGTCGATGAACACCTGCTCGCGGCAGCCGTCGGGCACCATGAGCAACGCCGTGATCCCGGCGCTCGCCATGTCCTTCGCGAGCTGCCCTCCCTTCGACTGCGTCGTGCCGCCGAAGTAGACGAGGTCGGGATGCTTCGCCTTGACGCTTGCCATGAGCGACTTGAACTCCTGCGCCTTGGCGTCGATCGAGTCGTGGCCGAGCACCTCGATGCCGATCTCCCGGCAGCGCTCGTCGAAGAGGTCCGCGAGGCCCTTTCCGTACACCTCGTTGTCGTCGAGGATGTAGACGGTCTTGATGCCGCGGCCCTTCGCCCAGTCGGCGGAGAGCGGCCCCTGCAGGTCGTCGGCCGGCACGACCCGCGTGTAGTTCAGGCGGCCCGTGGGCCGGTAGACGCCCGGCTCGCCCGGGGCCCCGAGGCCGGGCTTCGTGAGCCCCACGGCGGTGTTCGCCGGCGACACCATGAGCAGGTCGCCGAGGTTGAGGATCGGCATCGAGACCTTGGCGGCCCCGGAGTTGAAGGTGCCAATGTAGACGCAGACGTCGGGGTCCTGGAGGGCGCGGCGGGCGTTGGCGGCCTCGGCCTCGCTCGTCCATTGGCCGGCCGCCGCCGTGGCGTCGTCGAGGTCGAGGTACTCGACGCGGAACGGGCCGGCCGTGCCCCCCGCCTCCTCGATCGCCATGCGGATGCCGCGGACGATCGTGTCGGACTGCTGCTTGGCGCTGCCGGTCCGCGGCAGGCTCGACACGATCTTCACGAGCGTGGGGTCGGCCGGCCGCCCGCAGCCGGCGGCCGCCAGGACCGTCGCCGCCACGATCGCGAGCGTCCGCTGCACGGCGTTCATGCCGAGGAATGTAGAACCACCGTGCTACGGGGGTCAAACCGCCGCCGTTTTCACCAGCCGCCAGGCGCGGTGGGGCCGGGCGTCCCGAAAATCCTCGGGAATCGTCCGCCGCGTCAGCTCGCGGATCGAGTACCGGGCCGCGACCCGTTCCTCCGCGAGATGGAAGCGGCGGAAGTTCGTCGAGAACCAGGCCACGCCGCCGGGGGCGAGGTTCGCGGCCACGAGGTCGAGCAGGTCGCCGTGGTCCCGCTCCACGTCCCAGGGCGTCTCGCTCTTCGCCGATCGCGAGTGCGTCGGCGGATCGCAGACGACGAGATCGAACGGCGGCTCGCCGCGCCGCGCCCGGTGCTCGAGGAACGCGCGGGCCTCGTCGCGGATGGTGCGGTGCCGGCCCGCGTCCTTGAAGCCGTTTTTCGCCAGGTTCGTCCGCGTCCAGTCGAGGTAGGTGTTGGAGAGGTCCACGCTCGTGGTTTCGGTGGCGCCGCCGGCGGCCGCGTAGACGGAGAAGCTGCCCGTGTAGCAGAAGAGGTTGAGGAAGCGTTTGCCCGCGGCCTCCTCCCGCACGAGCGCCCGGGTCGTGCGGTGGTCGAGGAACAGGCCCGTGTCCACGTAGTCGGAGAGGTTCACCTGGAACTCGAGCCCCCCCTCCTTCACCCACAGCGTGGCCGCGCGGTCGTCCACCTTGCCGTACTGCCCGCCCCCCCGCTGCCGCCGCCGCGCCTTGAGGAACGTGCACTGCGGCGGCACGCCGAGCTCGAGGGCCGCCGCCTCGACCATCCGGTCGAGCCACACCTCGTGCTCGATCTCCGTCCGTTCGTGGGGCCGGTCGAACTCCGCGGCGTGCAGCCAGCCGGCGTACCAGTCGATGACGAGCGGGATCTCGGGGATGTCGCGGTCGTAGACGCGGAAGGCCTCGACGTGCTGGCGGCGGGCCCACTTCGCGAGGTGTTTGAACCGCTTGGCGAGCCGGCGGCGGAAGTCGCCGACTTGCTCGGCGGTCGTGCGCGCGCGCGGCCGGCCGGGACTCGCGGGGCTGGATGCGACGTCGTGCGGGCCGGCGGGAGGTGCTGCGTCGCTCGCGCCGGCGGCTGGTTCCTTTCCCTCTCCCTCTGGGAGAGGGTGGCCGGAGGCCGGGTGAGGGTGCAGTGGTGGCGTTGCCAAAGCACCCTCACCCCGGCCCTCTCCCAGAGGGAGAGGGAGAGAAGGTGGCGTCGCCACCGCCTCCCGTTCCCGGATGGTGAGTTCCACCAGCCGGCAGGCGATCGGGCCGTTCATGAGCGGCACGCGGTGCTCGGGACGCAGGCCGAGGTGCTGCACGGCGGGCGTGTCGGCGGCGAGGATCGCGGCCCGCCACCCGCCGCAGCGTTGCACGAGCCAGTCGCCGAGCCGGCGAAACAGCGCGCCGGCCCGCGGCAGCGGCAGCCGCTCGCCGTAGGGCGGGTTCGTGACGACGAGGCCCCGCGGGCCCTGCGGC
The DNA here is from genome assembly GCA_046095965.1 of Planctomycetaceae bacterium. GTDB lineage: Bacteria > Planctomycetota > Planctomycetia > Pirellulales > UBA1268 > QWPN01. Next base: position 2,617 of record JBJTJO010000028.1, on the reverse strand, counting down.
CGGACATCCTCGAAGTGCCTCTGCTCGATGGCCATGCACGTCTGGACGCCCGCGGCCAGGGCGCAGGCCCGCGCGGCCTCGACCGCCAACGGGTCGAGGTCGCTTGCGGTGAACACCGTCGCCGGCTCACGCACGCGGCCTTCGAGTTCCGCGACGAGTCGCTCGGCGAGCGGCCGGTCGCAGTCGCGGAACCGGAAGAAGCCGTGCGCCCGCCGGCGGGCCCGCCACAGGCCCGGGGCCATGCCGGCCGCGATCGTGGCCGCCTCGATCGCGAGCGTGCCGGAGCCGCACATCGGGTCGAGGATCGGCTCGACGCGTGGCTCGGCCGCGCCGGCGCCCGGCCGCCACCAGCCCGCGATCGCGAGGATGCCCGCGGCGAGCACCTCCGAGAGCGGCGCGTCCACCTCGCCGGCCCGCCAGCCCCGCTGGTGGAGCGACCGGCCCGCGGCGTCACGAAACACCGTGGCCACGTCGCCGACGAGGTGCAAGCTGAGTCTGAGCGTCGCGCCGCGCAGTTGCACGCTCGGCCGCTTCCCGCTCGGTGTCCGCAGTTGATCCACCACCGCGTCCTTCACGACCTGTGCCGCGTAGAGCGAGTGCGTGAGGAAGGTGTCGTGGATCGCGGCATCGACGCGGAGCGTGTCGGAGACCTTGAGTTGCTCCGTCCAGTCGATGTCGCCGAGCGCGCGGTAGAGGGCGTCGGGAGAGTCCACGCGGAACCGGCCGAGCGGTTCGAGCACGCGGATCGCCGTCCGGCTCTCGAGCACGGCGCGGTAGAGCGTCTCGCGCTCGCGGCCCGGCTCGGCGGAGAACTCGATCGTCCGCCGGCCCACGCGCAGATCGACGGCTCCGAGCGCCTCGAGTTCCCGCGCGAGCACCCACTCGAGCCCCTCGAGCGTCCGCGCCGTGAGACGCGGCGGCTCGTCGGCGATCGGCGCGGGCAGCGGCCGCGGGTTCGACGGGACGGGGGGAAACGAACGATCGGGCATGGCTTCCCGCGACTCTACCCGCCCCGGCCCCTGGCGGCCATCCTCCCGCTGCCTTGCGACCGTCCCGACCGTCACGACCATCACGCCATCGACGGCCGGCGCCGATTTTTGCCTTCCGCGGGCGTGACGCAGGCCCGTGACGCGGCAACTCACTTCCCAGAAAGCCGGGGCGCGGAGGCCCAGGCGGAACGGAAGCCTTCCTTCAGGAAAGTCGAATCACATGAATCCCCAGATCATCAGCTGGATAGTGAGCCTCATCGCCGGCAGCGCCGGTGGCAACATCGTCGGCGCGCTTCTCAAGAACAAGAACCTCGGCCCGATGCTCAACACGGTGCTCGGCGCCGGTGGCGGCGCCCTCGGCGGCAAGCTGCTTCCCATGCTCGTCCCGGCGCTCGGGTCGCTCGTCGGCGGCGGCGAGAACCTCGCCGGCACGGGCGGCCTGTCGGCGCTCGTCGGAGCCCTGCTGCCCCTGATCGTCAGCTTCCTCAAGAAGCCCGCCGCGGCCTGAGCCCCGCGACTTTCGATCGGCACGCCCACCGCCGGCCGAGGGGAGCCGCTCCCCTCGGCCGGTCTGCTTGATGTCCCTGTCACTCTGGGTGAGGCGATGGCATGACCTCCCGCCCTCTCCCTCTGAGAGAGGGCCGGGGTGAGGGTGCTCTGGCAGCGCCACCCAAGCACCCTCACCCGGCCTGCGGCTGGCCTCTCCCAGAGGGAGAGGCCAGATCGCCGAAGCAGCAAGGGCTGCCCATCCTCCTGTGACATTCATCAGCGAGGGGCTGCCCATCCCCTCGAGACGGGCTATGGGAGCAAGCGCAGCCACGACCAATCCGCCTGCGGCGGATCGGTGCCCGGCGAAGCGCAGCGGACATGCAGTGAGCCGGAGCCTGGAGGGCGCAGGCGAACGTCCCGCGAGAGGGTGTGGGCAGCCCCGAGCCACCCAGGAGCCAGAACTCAGCGCACCGCCGCTGACGCCGCCGACGCCGACGCCGCCGCCGCCGCCGCCGTCTCCGGAAACCGGTCCTGGATCGGCTGGACTCCCATCGGCTCGGTCCGCAACCCCTCCATGGCCCGCACGCAGGCCTCGGCCGCGGGCAACGTGGTGATGCAGGGCACGCCGTAGAGCACGCTCGCGGCGCGGATGCGGCCCTCGTCGGTGCGCGCGCCCTTGCCCCGCGGCGTGTTGAAGATCAGTTGCACGCGGCCGTCGATGAGGTGGTCGATGAGATTTGGGTGTCCCTCCTGGAGCTTCTTGACGACCTCCACCGGGATGCCGGCCTCGCCGAGCGTGCGGGCCGTGCCGGCCGTCGCGATCAATTCGAAGCCGAGGGCCACGAGCCGCCGGGCCACGTTCACCATGTAGTGCTTGGCCTGGGGGCTCGCCACCGAGATGAAGATCCGGCCCTGCTCCGGCAGGAGGATGCCGGCGGCGACCTGGCTCTTGGCGAAGGCGATCGCGAAGGTGTCGCTCACCCCCATCACCTCGCCCGTGCTCCGCATCTCGGGACCGAGCGCGATGTCCACGCCGGCGAACTTCACGAACGGGAACACGCTCTCCTTCACGCTCACGTGGGCGGGCACCGGGTCGCCCACGATCCCCTGCTCCGCGAGGCTCATGCCCGCCATCACCT
>JBJTJO010000027.1:0-17136 GCA_046095965.1 Planctomycetaceae bacterium | reverse complement strand
CGAAGGCGGTGGCCCACAAGCGGGACAGCGTGAAGAAGGTCGTGATCTCGGCCCCGGCCAAGAACGAGGACCTGACGATCGTGCTCGGGGTCAACAACGAGATGTACGACCCGAAGAAGCACCACGTGATCTCGAACGCCTCCTGCACCACCAACGGACTCGCACCGGTGGCCAAGGTGCTCCACGAGACCTGGGGCATCGACCGCGGACTCCTGACCACGGTGCACGCCTACACCAACTCGCAGAAGACGGTCGATACCGCCGCCAAGGACCTCCGCGACGCGCGGGCCGCGGCGCTCAACATCGTCCCCTCGAGCACCGGCGCCGCGCGGGCGGTGGGCCTCGTGATCCCGGCGCTCCAGGGCAAGTTCACCGGCATGGCCTTCCGCGTGCCGACGCCGACGGTGAGCGTGGTGGACTTCACGGCGATCCTCAACAAGGAGGCCTCCCCCGCGGACATCAACGCCGCCATGAAGAAGGCGGCCGAGGGCCCGCTCAAGGGCATCCTCCGCTACACGGAGCAGGAGCTCGTCTCGACCGACCTCAAGGGGGACCCGCACAGCTCGATCTTCTCCGCCGTGGACACGATCGGCCTCGGCAACTTCGTGAAGGTCGTGAGCTGGTACGACAACGAGTGGGGCTACTCCAACCGCGTCGCCGACCTGCTCAACTTCCTCGAGGACCGGGGGCTGTGACGACGGTGGCGTCGGCCTCGAGCGGCGCGCCGTCGGGCGACGTCAGGAGCACCGCCACGCGGACGTGACCGCCGGCCGGCGGCCGGCCCGGCCACGGCAGCTGGAAGGCCAGGCCCCGCTGCCGCGACGTGCGCCGGAAGCGGGTGAGGGTCTCCTCGGCCGGGATGTCCCAGCGGGCGATCGGCGCCGCCTCGCCGGTCGTGGTGTCGGTGCCGGCCGCGGCGTCGAACACGGCGATCGACACCGGCCCGGCCACCGCCACGAGCCGCTCGTCGGCGTCGCGCGGCTCGAACACCACGGACAATCCGTCGCTCGTGCCGTCGCCGTCGGTGTCGAGGCACGCGGTCTGCGCGGCGTTGACGACGAGGTGCGTGGCCCGGCCCGCGTCGGCGGCGAGTTCCTCGTGCGAGAGCCGGCGCACCGGGCCCGAGGGTTGGGGGAGCGCGAGGTCGCCGTCATCGCCGGAGGCGGGCGGGACGGCCGACGTGCGGGGCGGCGCGGGCGGCCTGCCCGGCAGCGGTGGGACGCCCTCGAGCGCCGGCGGCGCGAGTGGGCCCCCCGGCGGGCCGCCGGCGGGCGGCACGGTGATGTCGGGGATCTCGAGCGCCGGTGGCACGGTCACGGGCGTCGGCAGTCCCGCACGCGGCCGCACGGGTGCCCCCCGCGGCGCGGCCGAATCACCCTCGCTCATGCCCAGCTGCCGCTTGAGGCTGGCGTTCTCGCCGGTGGTGCGGTCGAGCCGTGCGCAGGCGGCCTGCAGTTCGTCCTGCAGCTGGTAGATCTGGTCCTCCTGGTAGCGCAGCTCGCGCTCGAGCAGCTGCTGGCCGAGGTCGCTCTTGCAGCCCGCGACACACGCAAGCGCCGCAAGCGCAGCGCACGCTGCGCCCGCGGCGAACCGGTTCGGCTGGCGCCCGCACCGCATGCGTCGGCTCCGAGATGTCCGGGGCGCCCGAAAGCGGGCGGCCCGGAGGGACGGGACGGTACCGGCCGCCGCGAGCGGAGTCCATGCGACCCGACGGCGCGGACATCCCGGCAAGCTGGGCAAGCCACGCAGGTGGCCCCGACTCTCCCGGAGGGCGAGGGAGGGGGCTGGACAGGGGCGTCACCTCACCAACCGACCACCCCGGGTCCGCTTCCGCGGAGCGCGTAGGTGCAGACTGGCAGTCTGCACCCGGTGGCCAACCGCCCCGCACCGCGGTGGCCGAACACGGTCACCACCCGCATGCCGCAGGTTGAACAACCCGCGGCTACGACGGACAGTGCCAGGGTCACCTCCGCGGAGCGCGTAGGTGCAGACTGGCAGTCTGCACCCGGTGGCCAACCGCCCCGCACCACGGTGGCCGATCCGGGCGGCGTGCGGCATTCCGCGCGACTTTGCTCAGTTCGTTTCGGTCACCCCGGCCCGCTCAGCCCGCCTTGCCCGTGGGCATCCGCTCGATGACCTCGTCGATGAGCCGGTAGTCGAGCGCCTCCTGCGCCGACATGAACCGGTCGCGGTCCGTGTCCTGCTCGATCTTCTCGAGCGGGTGGCCGGTGTGCTTGAGCAGGATCGCGTTGAGCTTCTGCTTGACGTTCTTGAACTCCTTGGCGTGGATCATGATCTCCTCCGCCGTCCCCTCCATGCCGGCAAGCGGCTGGTGGATCATGATCCGGGCGTTGGGAAGCGCCCGGCGCTTGCCCTTGGCCCCCGCGGTGAGCAGCACCGCTCCCATCGAGGCGCACTGCCCGATGCAGTAGGTGGCCACGTCGCAGGTCACGAACTGCATCGTGTCGTAGATCGCCAGCCCCGCCGTGACGCTGCCGCCGGGCGAGTTGATGTAGAGGTGGATGTCGGCCTTGGGGTCGTCCGACTGCAGGAAGAGCATCTGGGCGACGATGGCGTTGGCCACCTCGTCGTTGACCTGGCTGCCCAGGAAGACGATCCGGTCCTTGAGCAGGCGGGAGTAGATGTCCATCGCCCGCTCTTCGCGGCCGCTCTTCTCGATGACGTAGGGGATGAGGGGCATGGCGTGGGTGTTTCGTGGGGCTCGTGGGCGGGCGGATGTGTCAGTCCTTGTCCTTGTCGTCCTCGACGGCCGGCGGCTTCGTGAGGACGTCGTCCACGAGGCCGTATTCCTTGGCCTCGGTCGCGGTCAGGTAGCGGTCGCGGTCGGTGTCCCTGGCGATGCGCTCGATCGGCTGGCCGGTGTGGGCGGCGAGGATCTCGTTCAGGACCGCACGGGTCTTGATGATCTCGTCGGCCTGGATCTCGATGTCGCTCACCTGCCCGCCGACCTGGCCGTAGGGCTGGTGGATCATCACCTTGGCGTGCGGCAGGGCGAACCGCTTGCCCTTGGCGCCGCCGGCGAGGAGCACGGCGCCGCCGCTCGCGGCCAGCCCCACGCAGTACGTCGCCACCGGGCACGACAGGATCTGCATCGTGTCGTAGATCGCCATCGTGGCCGTGACGCTGCCACCGGGTGAGTTGATGTAGAAGTGGATGTCCTTCCGCCGGTTCTCGCTCTGCAGGTAGAGCAGCTTCATGACCAGCTCGTTGGCGTTGCCGTCGTAGATCTCGCCCTGCAGGAGGATGATGCGGTTCTCGAGCAGGAGGTCGCCGAGCGTCATCGTCCGCTGCCGCTGGTAGTCGCGGTAGGCGGAGGACGCGGCGGGAGTGACGGGGCGTGCGGGCAGGGGGGACGCGGGAGGGGCGCGGGGTCGGACGGCGGAGAGGAAACTAGCCGCGCCGCGTGCCGGGCAGCGGCGTGGCCTCGGACTGCGTGGCCGTCGGGATCTCGTCCTCCCCGACGACGGCGCCGCACACGGCGTGGTCCACCGCCTCGGCGTCGGCCTTCTGGAACTCGAACGGCACGTCCTTGAAGCTGGCCTGCGAGGTCACCAGGTCGATCGTCTTCCGCTCGATGATCTGGTTCCGCAACACGTCCATGAGCCCGCGGCGCTCGAGGCTCGCCCGCACCCGCCGCGGCGACTCCCCCGACTGCGCGGCGATGGCCCGGATCTCCTCGTCGTAATCGGCCGGCTCGTCGGCGATCGACGACTCCTCGGCGATCCGCTCGAGGATGAAGTGCTCCTTGAGGGCCCGGGCCGTGCTCGCCATCACCGTCTGCCGCAACTCGTTGACATGGCGGCGGATCGAGTCGTCGTCGAAGCCGCTCCGCCGCAGCTCGAGAATCGCCCGCTCGAGCTCGCGCTGGGCCTGGCGCTTGAGGAGCGCCGGCGGGAGGTCCCACTGGGCCGAGGCCGTCAGTGCGGCCGCCACCTGCTGCCGCACCTGGCGGCGGCGGTGCCACTCGAGCTGGCCCTCGAGCTGCCGCCGGACGGCGGCCCGGAGGGCCTCCTCCGACTCGAACCCGCCGAGCTCCTCGAGGATCGCCGGCGTGAGCTCCGGCAATTCGTGCTTCTTGACCTCGAGCACCTCGATGTCGAGCGTGACGTCCTTGCCGCGGAGATCCTCGAGGGCCGCCTCGTCGGAGACCCGGACGGTGGCCGAGACCTTCGACCCGGGCAGGGCCTTCTTCACGAGGGCGTCGAAGCCCGGCAGCTCGGCGTCGGCGAAGGAGAGCTTCGAACGCACGACGATCTCGAGTTCCTCCGCGTGCGAGACCTCGCGATCGCCGGCGGCGCAGCGGAGGTTCGCCACGATGAGGTCGCCGACCTGCGGCGGCCCGTCGCTGGGCACGAACCGGCCCCGCTCGCGGAGCAGGTTGCCGAGCGCCTCGGCGACGTCGGCGTCGCCGATCTCGCGGGAGGGCCGCTGAATGGCGAGTCCCTTCCACTTCGGGAGCTCGAATTCGGGGCGGACCTCGATTGTGAACTCGAACGTCATCGGGCCCGTGTCGGGCAGCAGCACCGCGGCGACGTCGAGCTCGGGCTCGCTGATCGGCGCGAGCTTCTTCTGCTCGGTGACCTGCGTCATCGCGTCGGTGAGGAGCTTGGTGCGGATCTGCTCGCCGAGCTCGGTCTTGAACCGGCTGCCCACGAGGCGTCGCGGGGCGCGGCCCGGCCGGAAGCCCGGCAGGAGCGCCGTCGGCACGAGGTCGGCCACGGCCTTGTCGTGGTAGCGGTCGATGTCGTCGCGCGGGATCGTCACCTTCACGCGCCGCTGGCACGTGGACACCTCGTCGATCGCGACGACGAGCGAGAGCGGCGGGAGGACCTCGTCCCCCGTGGCGGCGGGATCGGCGACGGCGGATTCTGGGGGCACCATGGGTGGGCAGCGTGGGGGCTGAGGGAGTGGTTCGAGTCGAAAAGAAAGCGGGTGATGGGATTCGAACCCACGACAACCACGTTGGCAACGTGGTGCTCTACCAACTGAGCTACACCCGCGCGGCACCCCGGCCCTCGCGGGGCCGGCCGGCAGCAAGCCCCGCGATTATAGAACGGTGCCGGGGTGCCGCAAGGCACGGTGCCGGCGGGGCAGCGCGGGCGCCGGTTGGACCGCCCGCGGCCGGGGGTAGACTCCATCGGGTGCGATTCGGTTCCGGTCGCCGGCCGGGTCCGGCTCCCGTTCCGCACGAGACACTTTCTCCCCCTGCCCGCGCGACCGCCCCGTCGTCCATGGACGTTCGCTTCGTCATCGTCGCCCCCGCCCCGGCACGCAAGGCGTTCAAGGTGCGGCTGCCGGTGGTCGTGGGCCGCGGCGACGAGGCGAAGTTCCGCATCCAGCAGGACAGCGTGAGCCGCCAGCACTGCCGCTTCGCCCTCGATGGTGCGGTCGTGACCGTGACCGACCTCGGCTCGACCAACGGCACGCACGTGGCGGGCACGCGGATCGCGGCCCACGCGGCGACGGCTGTGCCCAGCGGCGCCGAGGTGCGGATCGGCGGCACCGTGGTGCGGGTCGAGTACGCGGCCGCGGTGGCCGCGTCGCGGAAGCCCGCGCCCGCCGCCGCGCCGCACGAGGCCGACACGGTGCCACTGCTCCCCGCGGCGGCCGCTGCCGACGAGCCCGCCGTCGAGTTGCCCGAACTGGAGCCGGCGGCCGAACTCGAACCGGCCGCGGAGACCACGGCCGCACATGCGGTCGCGGTGGACGCCGCCGCGACGGCTGCTTCCGAGTTGTCCGGGGTCGATGCGCCGGCCGCCGCCGGACCGCCCGATTTTTCCGAACTCGAGGCGCCGGCCCCGGCCGCCGCGGCATCGGGATTCCAGGATCTCGAGCCCGCGCCGCCGCCGGCCGGGGGCTCGTTCGACTTCTTCGAGAGCGCGTCCGCCCCGCCGCCGGCCGCCGACGGCGGCCTCGACGACTTCTTCAAGGGCCAATCATGACGACCCCGCCACGGCGGCCGCGGGCGGCCGCATCCGCGGGGGCACCGGCCGGCACCCCGGCCCGTCGCGTCACCGTCCGCGACCTCGCCGCGGCGAAGCGCGACGGCCGGCCGCTCTCGATGGTCACGGCCTATGACTGGCCGACCGGCCGGCTCGCCGACGACTCGGGCGTGGACTGCGTGCTCGTGGGCGACAGCGTGGCGATGGTCGTGGCGGGGCGAACCTCGACGATCCCCGCCACGCTCGAGCAGATGATCTACCACGGCGAGATCGTGGCCCGGGCCGCCTCCCGCGCCCTGGTCGTCGTGGATCTCCCCTTCCCGCTCCAGCACCTCGGCGTCCGCACGGCGATCGAGAGCTGCGCCCGGATCCTCAAGGAGACCGGCTGCCAGGCGGTGAAGCTCGAGGGCACGGCGGGCCAGGCCGAGGTGATCGCGGCGATCGTGGCGGCGGGCATCCCCGTGATGGGGCACGTGGGCCTCAGGCCGCAGGCCGTGCACCAGCTCGGCGGCTACCGGATGCAGCGCGACGCCGACGCGCTCCTCGTCGATGCGCGGGCCGCCGCCGACGCGGGCGCCTGCGCGGTCGTGCTCGAGTGCATCCCGGCCGACGTGGCTCGCGCGATCACCGCGGCCGTCGGCATCCCCACGATCGGCATCGGCGCGGGGCCCGACTGCGACGGGCAGGTGCTCGTCATGCACGATCTCGTGGGGCTGTCGTTCGACCGCGTGCCCCGGTTCGTCCGCGGCTACGCCGACGTGAGGGGCTCGATCGCCGACGCCCTCGCCCGCTGGCGGGCCGACGTGGAGAGCCGCGCGTTCCCGGGCCCTTCCGAGACGCTCGGTTGACGCCCCGTCGATCCCGATCGCGAAAGCACGGTCACGGATGAACAAGCTCGCCGGGTCCACGAGCCCCTACCTCCTCCAGCACGTCGAGAACCCCGTGGCCTGGGAGCCGTGGGGTCCCGAGGCCCTCGAGCGGTCGCGGCGCGAGGGCAAGCCGATCTTCCTCTCGGTGGGCTACTCGGCCTGCCACTGGTGCCACGTGATGGCCCACGAGAGCTTCGAGAGCGATTCGCTAGCCGCCGTCCTCAACCCGAACTTCGTGTGCATCAAGGTGGACCGCGAGGAGCGGCCCGACATCGACGCGGTCTACATGGCCGCCGTGCAGTTGCTCACCGGCCGCGGCGGCTGGCCGATGAGCGTGTTCCTGACGCCCGACCTCGAGCCCTTCTTCGCCGGCACCTACTGGCCCCCGGCGCCGCGGCACGGGATGCCGGGGTTCGCGCAGGTGCTCGAGGCCGTGCTCGAGGCCTGGCGCGAGCGGCGCGACACGGTCGTCGAGCAGGCGGCGGAGATCACGCGGGCCATCGCCCGGCAGGCCGGGCCCGCCGCGGGTCCGGGGCCGGCGCTCTCGGCCGACCTCCTCGAGCACGCCGCCGCGAGCCTCGCACGGTCCTTCGACGCCGAGCACGGCGGGTTCGGCGGCGCGCCCAAGTTCCCGCACCCGATGGACCTTCGGCTCCTGCTGCGGACCGCGCGCCACAGCGGCCGCACCCGCGACGTGGAGATGGGCGCCCACACGCTCGAGCGGATGGCCGCCGGCGGGATGCACGACCAGCTCGGTGGCGGGTTCGCCCGCTACTCGGTGGACGACCGCTGGCTCGTGCCCCACTTCGAGAAGATGCTCTATGACAACGCCCTGCTCGCCGTGGCCTACCTCGAGGCCTTCCTCGTCACCGGCCGCGCGGACTTCGCCGCCGTCGTGCGGAGCACGCTCGACTACGTGCTCCGCGACATGACCGACCCGGCCGGCGGGTTCTGGAGCGCCGAGGACGCCGACAGCGAGGGGGAGGAGGGAAAATTCTACGTCTGGACGCAGGATGAGATCCGTGCCGAGCTCGGCCCTGAGGACGCGGACCTCGTCTGCACCGCCTACGATGTCACGCCCCGGGGCAACTTCGAGGGCCGGTCGATCCTCAACCTGCCGCGGCCGCTCGCCGAGGTCGCCGCGGCGCGGGGCGTGCCGCTCGCCGACCTCGAACGCCGCCTCGCGGCGGCGCGCGACAAACTCCTCGTCGCCCGCGGGCGCCGTGTGCGGCCCGGCACCGACGACAAGGTGCTCGTGGCCTGGAACGGCCTCATGATCGACGCGCTCGCGCGGGCCGGCACCGTGCTCGGCGAGGAGCGCTACGTGGCCGCCGCGGCCCGGGCCGCCGACTTCCTCCTCGCCGAGTGCCGCACCTCCGCGGGCGACCTCGCCCACCAGTGGCGCCGGGGCGTCGCGGGCGGCCTGGCCTTCGCCGACGATCTCGCCTGTCTGGCCGAGGGGCTCGTGAGCCTGTATGAGGCCTCGTTCGCGGAGCCGTGGATCGCTGCGGCGTGCGCGCTCGCCGATCGGCTCGTGGGGGCCGACGAGTCGGGTCCGCTCGCCGGGGGTGGCTTCATCGACCCGGACTCGGGGGCGTTCTTCCAGGCGTCGGCGGCCCACGAGCGGCTCATCGTCCGCCGGCCCGACCTGCTCGACAACGCCGTGCCCGGCTCGAACGGCATGGCCGCGACGGCGCTCCTGCGGCTCGCGGCGCTCACCGGCCGCGAGCGCTACCGGGAGGCGGCGGAGCGGGCGCTCGCGGCGGCGGCGCCGCTCATGGAGCGGGCCCCCGGCGCGGTGCCGCAGGCGCTGCTCGCGCTCGACGTCATGCTCGGGCCGGGAGAGGAGTTCGTGATCGTCGGCGCCGGTGGCGGCCGCACGGCCGAGGTGCTCGCCGCGATCCGCGGCCGGTTCCGGCCGCACGCGGTCGTCGCGGCGCGGGCCCCCGATGGGCTCGCGGCTCCGGGGCCGCTCGCGGCCTTGTTCGCGGGCCGCACGGGTGCCGCCGCCGACGTCGTGCTCTACCGCTGCCGCGGTCGCGCGTGCGCGGCGCCGGTCATCGGTGCGGTCGCCGTGGCCGCCGCGGGCGAGCCCTGACGGCTCAGGTGCCGGGCATCACGACTTCGTCGGAGATGATGACGGGCTTGCTCGTCGTCATGCCGGCAGGAGTCGGCAGCGGGGCCGACGCCGCGGGTGAGCCACCCGGCCCTCCCGGGGCTCCCATCGTGGCGGGCAGCGGCATGCCGCCATCGACGACGGTGCCACCGGCCCCGCCGCAGGCGTCGCAGCCGCTCGCGGCCGGCGGGCAGGCGTTCGGGCACCCGCCGCCCTGGCCGCAGATCCGGCCCTGGGCGCCGGCCCCGGCACCCGCCGGCACGAATCCCGGGGGCAGGTGGCCGAAGCACTTCTCGTACTTCCAGACCTCGAGCGCGATGTAGCGCTCCGAGAGCGTCTTGCAGCCCGAGAGGCCTCCGATGACGAGGGCCACCGCGGCCCACGCCGCGAATCGGCCGGTCCACTCCGTCGCACGCATCGCTCCGTCTCCTCGCCGCGGGAACCTCGAGAGTGCGTCGGCGGGTCGCGCCGACGGGCCTCGGCGCCGCAGCGCGGATCGAAGCCTCGCAACGCTACCCCATGCGGTGCGCGCGGCAAGCCGCCGGCGCGTGCGGGCACGGTGGCTGCGGGCAGCCGCCCGGGAAGATGTGCGGGTCGTGCCGGCGGTCGGGCCGCTCAGCCCTTGCGGTGACGGATGCGGGCCCGCATCCGGCGCTTCTTCTGGCCGAGCTTGCGGCGGCCCTTGCCGGTTTTCTTGACGCCCATCTGGTTCCTTTCCGGGGGCCGGCGGAGGGGCCGGCCGAATCTTCGAGTCCGCCGTTGTAAGATGTCGCCGCTCCGAATTTCAAGCGGGACGCGTGTGGCCGGGCACCGTCCGCCGCGCGAGCGACGTCATGATCGTGCTGTTTCCCACCTACGCGCGGCGGCTGCCCGACGGGCGGTGGCGGGCCGGCGTCGAGGGCATGGTGACGCGGCCGCTGCCCGAGAAGAGCCGGCGGCGGACGCTGGCGATCGCGGTGCTCCGGCGGCTCCTCGACGTCACCGACGCGGATCTCGAGTCGGACGTGTTTCGGCTCCGGTCCGAGGCGTTCCTGTTCCAGCGGGTGGCCGGCCGGCAGGTGGTCGTCAGCGTGGCCGGGCGGCCCGGCGGCACGGCGTGGACCGACCGCAGCGGTCATTTCCGCCTCACGGTCGATCTCGACGCCCCGGCCGGGGGCGGCGCCACGGTCAACTGCACGGCCGAGTCCGAGGCCGGCGAGGGTCCGCCGGTCGGCGACCCGGCCCGCGGCGCGATCCAGCTCGTCGAGCCGGCCGGGGCCTCGGTGATCTCCGACATCGACGACACCGTGAAGGTGACCAACGTCGCCGACCGCCGCGAGCTCCTCCGCAACACGCTCCTCCGCGACTTCGCCGCGGTGGCGGGGATGCCGGACGTGTTCCGCGGCTGGCAGGCCGCGGGCACGGCGTTCCACTACGTCTCGGCGAGCCCCTGGCAGCTCTCCCCCTGCCTGTGCGGGTTCCTCGCCGCGGCGGGGCTGCCCGCGGGGTCGATGCACCTCAAGCTCTTCCGCCTGAAGGACTCGATGCCGTTCGGCCGGCTGCCGTCGCGGAAGCGGTCGAAGCGGCGGGTCATCGAGCAGATCATGGCCGACTTCCCGGGGCGGCGGTTCCTGCTCGTGGGCGACTCCGGTGAGCGTGATCCCGACGTCTACGCGGCGGTGGCGAAGAAGCGGCCCGCCCAGGTGGCCGGGGTCGCGATCCGGATGGTGGAGTCGCGGTCATCCGCGCGGAAGGTCCGCGACCGGCTCGCGCTGCTCGCCCGCACGCTGCCCGCCGGCGGGTTGACGGCGTTCGAGTCGCCCGCGGAACTCGCCGCGCGTCACGGACTGTCGAACGCGTTCTGGTAGTGCTCGACGACGGGCCGCCCGGCGTCCCCGAACGTCACCGCCACCACGTCGATCCGCACCGAGCAGTCCTCGAGCCGGTGGCGGCGGATGTAGGCCGTGGCGAGCTCGGCGATGCGCCGCTGCTTGGTGAAGCCCACGGTCTCGGCGGGGTGGCCGTGCCGGGTGTCGCTCCGGCTCCGCACTTCGACGAACACCACCGTCCGGCCGTCGAGGGCGACGATGTCGATGTCGCCGCGGAGCACCCGCTCGCGGCGGCCCACGATCCGGTAGCCGAGGCGCTGGAGGTAGCGGGCCGCCTCCTCCTCGCCGCGGCGTCCGAGGTCGTCGCGGGCCGAGGGCATGGCCGGCCTCCGTCAGGCCTTGGCGGTGGCCTTCTTCTTCGGGGCCTTGGCGGCGGCCGCCGGTGCCCCGACGTCATCCCGCTTCTCGCGGAGCCGCGTTGACTTGCCCGAGCGGTCGCGGAGGTAGTAGAGCTTCGCGCGACGGGAGACGCCCGACCGCTTGACCTCGACCTTGGCGATCTTCGGCGAGTGGATGGGGAACTTCCGCTCCACGCCCTCGCCCGCCACGATCCGCCGGACCACGAACATCTCGCGGCTGCCTGAGCCACTCTTGGCGATCACGACGCCGTTGAAGATCTGGATCCGCTCCTTCTCCCCCTCGAGGATCCGGGTGTGGACGTCCACGGTGTCGCCGATGGCGAACTCGGGGACCTGGTTCTTGAGGCTCGGGGCCTCGACGGCGGCGAGGATGGTGCGGTTCATGTCGCGCTCCTGTGGGGTCGGTGTGCGGGAAGGGATCGATCGGATGCGGGGTCGCGGCGCTCGGTGGCGGCCCGGGCCTGTTCGTGCCGCCAGCGGGCGATCTTGCCATGGTCGCCGGAGAGCAGGATGTCGGGCACGGCGAGGCCGCGGAACTCGCGCGGCCGGGTGTACTGCGGGCCCTCGACGAGCCGCTCGGTGCCGGAGAACGAGTCCTGGCGGGCGCTCTCCTCGTCGCCGAGCACGCCGGGCACGAGCCGGGCGACGGCATCGACCACGACCATCGCGGCCACCTCGCCCCCGGAGAGGACGTAGTCGCCGATCGACACCTCCTCGGCGCCGAGAGACTCGCGGACCCGTGCATCGAACCCCTCGTAGCGGCCGCAGACGAGGACCAGGCGACCGGCGCGGGAGAACTCCTCGACGAGCGGCTGGTCAAGGCGGCGGCCGCCGGGCGTGAGGATGACGACGCGGCCGGGCGTCGCGTCGAGCGCCTGCACCGCCTCGACGCAGGACACGACCGGACCCGGCATGAGCAGCATGCCCGGGCCGCCGCCGTAGGGGCGGTCATCGACCTGGCGATGGACGCCCGCGGCGAAGTCGCGGAGGTTCGTCAGGCGGACATCGACGAGGCCGCGGTCGCGCGCGTCGCCGAGCAGGCTCCCCGCGAGGAAGCCCGGGAACATCTCGGGAAACAAGGTGACGATGTCGAGGCGCATGGCGTGGCGACGCTGGTCGTCATTCCGGTGCCTGGCAGGATGCGGGGCGGCGTGGCTCGGCGGTCACTCCGCGGCGGGCGTCTCGGGGGCGGTTTCGACCGCGGGGGCGTCGGCCGCGGGGGCGTCGGCGGTGGCGACCGGTGCCTCGGCGGCAGCCTCGGTCGCGGGCGCCTCGGCGGCGGGTTCGACCTTGGGCTCGGGCACGAACGCGGGCTCACCGGCGTCGGGCACGACCTTCGGCATCGAGAGGCGGGCGCGGGCCGCCTCCATCTGCGCGACGTGCGTGCCCTTGGGGCCGTACTTCTTGATGAGCACGCGGACGGCGTCGCTCGGCTGGGCGCCGACGGAGAGCCAGTATTCGATCCGCGGCCCGTTGAGCGTGCACCGCGCGTCGGTCTCCGACACGTGCGGGTCGTAGGTGCCGATCTCCTCGATGACGCGGCCGTCGCGCGGGCTGCGGCGGTCGGCGGCACAGATCCGGTAATACTCGCGGTTCTTCCGCCCCATCCGCTTCATACGAATCACGACTGCCACGGTCTCGGATCTCCGAATCAGGAAGGAAAGTGGTCTCGGGTGGTCGAGCCCCATAGCGTACCCGACGGCCGCCGGAACCCAAGACCGACCCGGCCGGTGCGGTTTTTCCCGGGTTCGGGCGGGCCGACCCGGCCGAGTTGCGTCTCCCCCTCTCCCTCTGGGAGAGGGCCGGGGTGAGGGTGCAGGGAGTCTGCGCAGATTCCTCAGCACCCTCACCCGGCCTGCGGCCGGCCTCTCCCCGGGGGAGAGGCGTTGCCCGGATCGATGGCATACTGATGCGATCGAAGCCGTCCCGCAGGAGACCTCGCCGTGCCGCGTTCCCGCCCCTTTGCCTTCGCGTTCCTGATCCTCGCCCTCGCCGCCGGCGGCGTCTCCCGCGCCGCCGACACCGACCCCGCGTTCGTGCCGATCTTCGACGGCACGTCGCTCGCCGGCTGGGAGGGCAAGCCCGAGTTCTGGCGGGTCGAGGACGGCGCGATCGTCGGCGAGACGACGGCCGATAAACCGACCAAGGGCAACACGTTCCTCGTCTGGCGGCAGGGCCTCGTGGACGACTTCGAACTCGTGCTCCAGTACCGCCTGCGGAACCACAACAGCGGCGTGCAGTACCGCAGCAAGGATCACGGCGACTTCGTCGTGGGGGGCTACCAGGCCGACATCCACGAGGGGCAGTACACGGGCATCCTCTACGAGGAGAAGGGCTCGCGGGGGATCATGACCCAGCGCGGCGAGCGGACCACGTTCGCCGCCGACGGCTCGAAGAAGCCGGGCGCGAAGATCGGCGACGCCGCCGAGCTGCTCGGGAAGGTGAAGTCCGGCGACTGGACCGAGATGCGGATCGTCGCCAAGGGCAACGTGCTCCAGCACTTCATCAACGGCGAGCTGATGGCCGAGACGATCGACGAGCAGGCCGACAAGCGGTCGTTCCAGGGCGTGCTCGCGCTCCAGCTCCATGCCGGGCCGCCGATGAAGGTGGAGTTCAAGGACATCCGCCTCAAGCGGACGAGGCTCACGGACGGCCGCAAGAAGCTCGTGCTCGTGGCGGGCCGGCCGAGCCACGGCCCCGGCGAGCATGAATTCCGGGCCGGCTCCCTGCTGCTCGAAAAGTGCCTCGACGCCAACTTCGGCAAGGAGCAGCTGCCGCGGCTCGTGACGGAGACCTACGCGGGCGGCTGGCCGGCCGATCCCACCGCCTTCGACAACGCCGACGCGATCTTCTTCTTCGCCGACGGCGGCGGCGGGCACCCGGTGCTGCAGAGCAACCGGCTCGCGCAGATCGACGCCCTGGCGAAGCGCGGCGTGGGCATCGCCTGCCTCCACTACGCCGTCGAGGTGCCGAAGGAGAAGGGGGGGCCCGAGTTCCTGTCGTGGATGGGGGGCTACTTCGAGCCGCACTGGTCGGTGAATCCGCACTGGAAGCTCGCCCAGACGCAACTGGCAGCTGGCCATCCGATCACGCGGGGTGTGAAGCCTTTCGAGCTCGACGACGAGTGGTACTACCACATGCGCTTCCAGGAGCCGGCCGACCGCGTGACGATGATCCTCACGGCCGTGCCGCCGGACGAGACCCGCGAGCGGCCTGATGGCCCCCACAGCAACAACCCCACGGTCCGCGCCGCGAAGGGCGCGCGCGAGGCCCTCGCCTGGGCCTGCGAGCGGCCGGACGGCGGCCGGGGCTTCGGCTGCACGGGGGCCCACTTCCACAAGAACTGGGCCGACCCGAACTTCCGCGCGCTCATGCTCAACGCGCTGGCCTGGACGGCGGGCCTCGACGTGCCGGCGGAGGGCATCGCGGTGGAGCTGTCGGCCGAGGATCTGGCCGCCAACCAGGACGAGAAGGGCCGGAAGAAGTAGCCGCGAGCGGTGGCCGGGATCGACGTGCTGATCCGTCGCGAGGATGTGTGCGTGAGAATCGACGCGCGGATCGTCGGCGATTTCCGGTGAACTGCCCGCCGAAGCTGGTTGCGTTTTCAGGCCTCGGCGGTCGTCAGGGCTGGATCGCGGCCGTCTTCTCGAGGGCGTCGAACTCGAGCGGGGGCGTCTTCATCTCCTCCACCACGATGCCGAACACGCCCTGCGGCACCGGCGGCATCGTCACGACCGCACGATCGCCGTACCGCAGGAACGTCGTGGCCGCGATCGTCACCGGACCCTTGGCGAACTCGTCGAGAAACTCCCGCGTCACGACCGCGCCGCGGTATCCGCCTCCCATCCGCCGTCCGATGCCCTCCTTGACCTCGACGAGCGGCCGGCCATTCACGTAGATCCGGTAGCCGTCGCCGGCGCCGACGTACATGCCGGTGTCGACCACGATCCGGTAGAGATGGCCCGCCTGCGGCGGCGGAAAGTCGAACGTGCCGCGAACGAGCAGCACCTCCTTGTCCCAGAGCGTGCGCATCGGCTTGTCGGTCGAGAACCGGCCGCGGAGCTCGGCGTTGGTGACGAGCTGACCCGCGTACTGGCCGAAGGGGGCCTGCCCCCGCCTCCAGCCGGCGCGGGCGGGATCGAAGCCGGGCGTGAACCAGTCGTTCATGCCGGCGGGATAACTGACCGTTCGATACCGCCACGGGGAGATGTCGTACTTCTGCTCCTCCGGCGGGTCGAACGTGAAGTAGTCCCAGGTGGCGCGCTCGAGGTCGGGGCCGAAGCGGTGCCAGTCGTAGTCATGGACGCCGACCTTGTCGTGGAGATCGACGAGGCCCTGGAGCGCCGTGCCGTTGAAATAGGCGTTCTGCTTTTTGGCCGATGCCTCGTCGAGCAGCCGCTGCCGGTTCTTCTTCACGTAGTTCGGGATCAGGTCGCGACGGGTGATGCCGTCGATGACCTTCTTGAGTTCCGGCCCGAGCCGGGCGGGATCGGCCGCCAGGAAGAGCTCCGCATACGGCAGCGGGTCGTTCGGGAATCGCTCCTTCGCGACCTTGTAGAGGATGTCGTAGCCACCCGGGACGTCGGCGAGCGTGCCGGCGAGCAGTTCGAGCTGGTGGTCGCAGCACGGCTTGACGTCCTGGCCGCCGGCCCAGGTATTCGCCCCGGCATAGCCCGCGTAGGTGTCCCGCAGCGTCTCAGCGGCCAGCTTCTGCACCGCGGGCGGGGCGGATGTGAGCTGCTCGCGGATCGCGACGACGGGGCCGCTCGTGGTGCTCGAACGCCTGCAGGTGCGAAGCAGCTGACCGACGGCCGGGAGCACCTTCGCGGCACAGCGCTCGTCTCCCGCCACGGGTGCCAGCGCGACCAGGGCCGCGTTCTGCAGCCACGGCTCCTCGTGCGCGAGGTACGGCACGATCACGTCGACGTGCGGCGCGATCATGTCGGGCGTGCCGCGGGCCACGACGAAGAGGGCCGCGTCCTTCACCCACCACGATTCGACGGGATCCCGCAGCATCGCGACCGCGGTCGCGAAGACGTCGGGCGGAATGTGCTCCGCGATCTTGTCGGCGGGCGTGAACTTGGCGAGCGAGTGGAGCGCGACCCTCCGCAGTCGCGGATCGGCATCGCGGAGCCACCCGTGAACGAGCCCGATCCGTACCGGGTCGTCGCCGGGCTTGAACCACATGTAGTCGAATTCGATCCCCAGCGCGTTGTTGGCCGTGATCTGGCGGACGAGATGGCTCGGATGCCGCACGAGCCTCTGCATCTCGTCGTCGGCCACCGTGCCCGGCTGCGTGAGTCGGCGCATGAGTGGCAGCGCGGAATCCCTGGCGATCGTCTCACCGGAAACGTCCTGCTTCGTGCCGTCCACGTTGGCCACGGGCTCGAGCGACTGGAAGACGTCGTCGGCCGCAGTGCCCCAGGGCCGCGCGGGCAACCGAAATGGCTTCGCGAACTTCGACGCCGCCCCCGTGACCCGCAGCGTCTTCCGCGGGATCACGTAGGTGATCGCATAGCCTGTTCCCCAACTTTCGTCGTCGTAGTCGCCCCGCTGGCCCGACTCTGTGCCTCCCACGATGCCGAAGGTGCCGTCGTGCCGGCGGGAGAGCTCGTAGTGCCAGCGCCGCGACTCCATGAAGTCGCGGTATTGCCTGGGCGCCTTGTCGTGGAGCAGGCCCATGGCGGCGCTCCGCCAGAGTTCGCCGATGCCGCCGCCGGTGTGGCCGTGCAGCATGAACGTGGTCGTGTAGAGGCCCGACAGGGCGTTGATGTCGCGGGCCCTGGCGTAGATCGACTGCTCCCCGTCCGGCGTGAGCGAGGCGGCCGCCGCCATGGCGAAGGCGAGGTTGCCGTTCTTGCCGTTGTCCACGAAGCTCGACTCCGGGCGATCGTCGCCGTAGGGATTGTTGCCGCGGCCCGAGTAGCGGAAGAAGTGGACGAGCGTCTCGAGCAGCAGGCG
>JBJTJO010000026.1:0-6464 GCA_046095965.1 Planctomycetaceae bacterium | reverse complement strand
GGGGAACCTCCTCGGCACGCAGCAGAGCGGCCACATCGCCACCGTCGGCTACGAGCTCTACTGCCGGCTCCTGGAGCAGGCCGTCCGCGGCATGAAGAAGATGCCGCCGGCCGAGCCGCAAATTGAACCGGCAAGCTCCAGGACGGCAGCGATCGTAGCTCAGACGCCGACACGCCCGCCCGGATACAGCGGCTCGCTGCGGATGACACCCAGAAATGCCCGCTCGGCAGCCGTGAGGTCGTGCGGATCGAGCACGTGAACGTCGATTTTCTCGTCGCACACGCTGCGAAATGCGACCGCGATCCGCAGGGAGAGCCGGAGTCGTTCGTCTGCGTCCAGTCCCGGCGCGAACATGATCAGATCGATGTCACCGCCGCGGGCCGCGTCATCGAGCCGCGAGCCGAAGATCTCGACCGGGTAGTCGATGTCTCGTGTCGCGTGGGCAAGCGCCCGCCTTTCGAGATCACTGAGACGCATGTCACCGCCTCCGACTCGCAGCCACATAGCGGCGGGCCGCGTTGACTGCCTCCGCCACAATCGGCCGATACGACTCAATCAGCAGGCCATAGATGCCTTGCACCTTGTCGGAAAGATAGTCGTGGGCAATCCGATCGCGAACCTCGCGCATTTCCATCCATTGATCGACCTGATCGATGAGCCCGAGTTTACACATCAGCCCCAGGCAGTCGCGCACCGTCGATCCCGATCCGGCAGTCTCGAATGTCTCCACCGTGCGAAAGAACTTCAAGAACACCTCGACCGCTCGCTCAAATCGGGTGACGAGCGCGTCGTAGGGCTCCAATTCATCCGGCGAGTATGGCCGCGTCGGGTCGAACGGTCCCAGCTTCGCTGCCGAGTGGAGGTACAGCGCGGCGGCACGGGCCACCTTCGCCTCGGCCTCCTCCAGAAGGTGATGCAGATTGGCGTTGTCAGGCATGCAGGTAGCCTACCTCCATCGCCCACCGCAGTCTGCCGGCTTATGCGAACTGGCCGAGCACAAAGGGGTTTCCGTGTAGGCCACTCACATGGCCGTCCAGATGGGATGGCTGGCCCCTTTTCCCCGTGGGTGGCTGTTGAAGCAGGGGGTTGATTACAAACGCGGTATGATCCGAACCGTGGAAGCGATCGCGGACGAGAAGGGGCGGGTGCGGCGTGAAATCGGGGGCAGGCGCTGACACTACACAAACTTGCACTTTCTGCAATCTTTTGTAGAGTTGCCTGAATGCAGCCGGTCAAGCAACTCACACATGCGCTGCGGCTTCTTGCGGATCGCGAGCATTGCGTTTTTTCCGACTCCGATCTGGCCGCCGCGGTGCCGGGGTGCGGTCACCTCGCGGGGCTGTTGTCGCGGGCCACGAAGGCCGGGCTGCTCAAGCGGGTCTGCCGGGGCATCTACCTGTATCCCGTGCCGGACTATCCGTCGGGCCATCTGCTCTTCCATGCGGCGGCCCGCCTGCGGGCGAGGGAATTCAATTACATCAGCCTGGAGACCGTCCTCAGTGAGGCGGGAGTCATCTCGCAGGTGCCGATGAACTGGATCAGCATCATGACCTCCGGTCGCAGCCATGTGGTGGACTGCGGGGACTACGGCCACATCGAATTCGTGCACACCGCCCAGAGCCCCGCAGACGTGAGCCGCGAGTTGACATACGACCCCGACCGCCGCCTCTGGCGGGCATCGGTGCGGCAGGCCCTGCGCGACATGAAGGCTACGCGCCGCAGCCTGGAACTCATCGACGAGGAGGCGGCCCGTGAGCTTGTTTGACCGGCTCGTGGACGAGGCCCTGCGCGGCCGGGCGGACCTTTCTACGCTGCGGCCCGTGGTGGAAAAGGAATTGCTGCACCACGACATCCTCCGCGAAATGAGCGAGGCCGGATTGCTCGCCGGGCTCACCTTCATCGGCGGAACCTGCCTGCGGGCCTGCTATGGCTCATCACGGCTCAGCGAGGACCTCGATTTCACGGGCGGGAGCGGTTTTCGGCGTCGCGATCTGGCCGAACTCGGCCACGTTCTCCCGGAGCGGCTGAAGAACCGCTACGGCCTGCCCGTCAGGGTGAGCGAGCCGACGAAGACCGGAGGCAACGTCTCGACCTGGAAGCTCGTCATCGAGACACGCCCTGGCCAGAGGCATCTGCCGGCCCAGCGGATCAACCTCGATATCTGCGCCATTCCCAGCCACGATCCCCGGCCGACGATGCTCCGGAATCTGTATGGCATCGACCTTGGCACCTCCGGCCTCATTCTTCAGGCGCAGAGCCGCGAGGAAATCCTCGCCGACAAGGTCATCGCGATCGCATTCCGTCAGAACCGCATCAAAAACCGCGACCTGTGGGACATCGCCTGGCTCGCCCAGCAGGGCATCGAACTTCCGGCACACCTCGTTCCGGTGAAAATCCGCGACCACAAGCGCGAGCCGGTGGCGTTCGTGGCGGCACTCGAGGCCCGGCTCGCGGCGCTCCGCGTGCAGCCCGCCGTGCGTACGGACTTCATGCAGGAGATGCGCCGTTTTCTGCCCGTTGCCGCCGTGCGCGACACCATCGAGAGAGAGCCGTACTGGAGCTACCTGACCGATGTCGTCGCCGAACTCGGTCGAAAGGCGATCGCGGCATTGCCCGCCGCCGTGAACCGAGCGCGAAAGCGACGGGGCTGAATTCGCCCGGCCACCGGCTACGCGTGCCGCGGCACCACCGTGCGGCGCTCGCAGAAATCCTCGATCGCGTAGCGCACGCCCTCGCGGCCGAGGCCCGAGCCCTTCACGCCGCCGTAGGGCATCGTGTCGGCACGGAACGTCGGGATGTCGTCGAGGATGATCCCGCCCACCTCCAGGTGCTCGACGGCATAGTGCCGCGCGGCGGCGCTGTCCGTGAACACGCCCGCCTGGAGGCCGTAGGCCGAGTCGTTGGCCTGCCGCACCGCGTCGGCCATGTCGGTGAACGTGTCCACGAGCACCACCGGCCCGAACACCTCCTCGCAGGCCAGCGGCAGGTCGCGGGGCACATGCGCCCTCACCGTCGGCGCCACCATCGTCCCGCCCCACTTCGTGCCCCCCGCCAGCCCCCGCCCGCCGCGGGCCTGCGCGGCCTCGATCCAGGCCAGCACGCGGTCAGCCGCCGCGGCGTCGATGAGCGGGCCGCAGATCACGTCAGCCGCGTCGGGATCGCCGCAGCGGATCTTCGCCACCTCCTCGAGCAGCCGCCGCACGAACTCCTGCTCGACGGCCGCCTGTACGAGCACCCGCTGCACCGAGATGCAGATCTGCCCGGCGTAGGCAAAGCCCCCGAACGCACAGCGGTTCGCCGCCCGGGCGAGGTCGGCGTCGGCGGCGACGATCACCGCCGCATTGCCGCCCAGCTCCAGCACCACCTTCTTCCCCACGGCCATCCCCTGCAGCATCCAGCCCACCTTCTGGCTGCCGGTGAAACTCACGATCCCGATCCGCGGATCGGTGACGGCCCGGCCGGTCACGTCATTGGCCGCCGCCACCACCTGCAGGGCCCCGCGCGGGATCGCCCCCCGCACCGCCGCGTCGGCCTGCCGCGCCTCATGAAAAATCTCCGCGAGGAGCATGGCGCACCCGGGCGCCTGCGGCGGCGGCTTCACGATCACGGGCGCGCCCACGGCGAGCGCCGGCGCCACCTTGTGGGCCACGAGGTTGAGCGGAAAGTTGAAGGGCGCGATCGCCAGCACCGGGCTCCGCGCGAACCAATACGAGATCGCCGGGCCGTAGCCGGCGTTCGCCGCCTCGCCGTCGAGGGGCACCACCTCCCCCCCGAGCCGCTTCGCCTCCTCGGCCGCGGCCGTGAACGTCGCCACCGCCCGCGACACCTCCACCGTGGCGAGGGTCCGCGGCTTGCCCGCCTCGCGGATCATCCGCGTCACGAAGTCTCCGCGGCGGGCCTCGATCCCGCGGGCCATGTCGGCGAGCAGCTTCGCACGCCGCCCCCGGATCGCCCCGCGAAACGGCCGGAAGTCGCGGTCAGCCGCCGCGATCGCGGCCTCCATGTCGGCGGCCGTCGCCAGGCCGGAGTGGGCCACCACCTCCCCCGTGAAGGGCGACGTCACGGGGGCCGTCACCGCCGCCTCCCGCCACGCCCCGTCGATGAAGAGCCCGTAGCGATTCATGCGCGGGCCTGCCCGCAGAGTTCCGCCAGGCCGCGCTCGAGCACGCCGCAGCCCTCGGCGAGTTCCTCGTCGGTGATCACGAGCGGCATCAACAGCCGCACCACGTTGCCGTAGGTGCCCGCCGTCATGATGACGAGGCCGTGCTCGTAGCAGAACTTCGTGAGCTGCTTCGCCCCCTCCGGCCACGGTTCCTTCGTCGCGCGGTCCTTGACGAGCTCGAAGCCCATCATCGTGCCGAGGCCGCGGACGTTGCCCACCGCGGGATAGCGGCCCGCCCAGGCGACGAGCGTGTCGCGGATCCGCGTGCCGAGCTGCCGGGCCCGCTCCAGGATCTCCCCCTTTGCAAAGAGGTCACACACCGCGATCGCCGCCGCACACGAGAGCGGGTTGCCGCCGAACGTGCCGCCGATGCCCCCCACGCCCGTGGCGTCCATGATCTCGGCCCGGCCCGTGACCGCCGAGATCGGCATCCCGCCGCCGAGACACTTGGCCGTCGTGATCACGTCGGGCACGAGGCCCAGCTGGTCGCAGGCGAAGAGGGCGCCCGTGCGGCCGAAGCCCGACTGGATCTCGTCGGCGACGAGCACGATGCCGTGCGCGGTGCAGAACTGACTCAGCTTCGCCGCGAAGCCCGGGGTGAGCGGGATGAAGCCCCCCTCGCCCAGCACCGGCTCCACGATCACCGCCGCGCAGTCGCCCGGCGTGATGCGGTTGACGACGAGATCCTTGAACTCCGCGAAGCACTGCTCCTCCACCACGGCCGGGTCCTCGCTGAAGGCGTGACCGGGCCAGCGGTAGGGATACGGAAACGGCGCCCGGTACACCTCGGGGTTCATCGGCCCGAAGCCGGCCCGGTAGGGCTTGGCCTTCGACGTCAGCGTCATCGCCATGTAGGTGCGGCCGTGGAATGCGTGGTCGAAGCAGACGATCGCCTGCCGCTTCGTGTGGGCCCGCGCCAGCTTGACCGCGTTCTCCACCGCCTCGGCCCCGGAGTTCGCGAGGAACGTCTTCTTCGGAAACTCGCCCGGCGTCATCTCGTTGAGCCGCCGGCAGAGCTCGACGTAGCCCTCGTAGGGCGTGACGTTGAAGGCCACGTGCAGGAACTTGCCGGCTTGCTCGCGGACCGCCGCCACCACGCCCGCCTCGCAGTGGCCGACGTTGGTCACGCCGATCCCCGACGCGAAGTCGATCAGCCAATTGCCGTCCACGTCCTCGATCACCGCCCCGCAGGCGGCGCGGACGAACAGCGGCGTGACGTGAAACGGCCCGCGCGGCACGTGGACCTCCCGGGCCGCCATCAATTCGCGGCTCCGCGGTCCCGGAATCTCGGTCTTCAGCCTGATGCCCATGCGGTGCTCCCGGTGCGATGACGGCTTCAATACCAGCCGATCGGCGCCTCGTCGAGGTTGATGTTCACCTGCTTGGTCTCGAGGTAGGCCTCGATGCCGTGGAGCCCCAGCTCGCGGCCGCTGCCGCTCTGCTTGTAGCCGCCCCAGGGCATTTCGTTGAACGTCGGATGGTAGGTGTTGATCCAGGTGATGCCGCACCGCAGGGCCCGCACCACCCGCAGGGCCCGGTTAATCTCCCGCGACCAGACACCGGCGGCGAGCCCGTAGTCGGTGTCGTGGGGGGTCGCGATGGCCGGCTCCGCGGTGGGGTCGCGGGTCACCGCGCGGTCGGGGCGGAAGATCTCCTCCCGCGCGATGCGCATTGCGGGCGTCACGTCGTCGAAGATCGTCGGCTCCAAAAAGTTTCCCCCAGCGAGGGCCGGGTCGGCCGGCCGCCGGCCGCCGCACACGAGCCGCGCCCCCTCCGCGACGCCCGCGGCCACGTAGCCCTCGACCTTTTCGAGGTGGGCCCGGCTGATCAGCGGCCCCATCTTCACGCCCGGCGTCAGGCCGTGGCCGAGCGTGATCCGCGGGATCTTCTCCAGGAGCGCCGCCACGAACGCCTTGTGGATCGAGCGGTCCACGAGCAGCCGCGAACCGGCCGAGCAGACCTCCCCCTGGTTGGCGAACGCGCCAAAGAGCGCGCCATCCACCGCCGCCGCGAAATCGGCGTCGGCGAACACGATGTTGGGGTTCTTGCCGCCGAGTTCGAGCGACACCTTCTTGAGGTTGCCGGTCGCCGCGGTCATGACGTGCCGTCCGGTCGCCGTCCCGCCGGTGAAGGCGATCTTGTCCACCTGTGGATGGGCGGCGAGCGCGTCGCCGCAGCCCTTGCCCGGGCCGGTGACGATGTTCACGACGCCCGCCGGCAGGCCCGCCTCGACCACGATCTCGGCCAGTTCGAGCGCCGTCAGCGGCGTGAGTTCCGACGGCTTGAGCACGCACACATTGCC
>JBJTJO010000025.1:0-13323 GCA_046095965.1 Planctomycetaceae bacterium | reverse complement strand
GGTCAGGGGGCGGCGGACGGCTCGCCGCCGTTGATGCTGTGCAGGCCGCGGTGAACCGTCACGTCGGTCGAGTCGGCGAGGAAGGCGACGTGGGCGTCGGCGAAGAGCACGTTGGCGCCGCCGCGGTGGAAGCTCCGCGGGCCGAAGAAGCCCGACCAGTGCACGATGTAGTCGGGAATCGGACTGTTGGGCGTGAGGAAGCCGTTGGTGAGGCTGTTGCCCTGGGTCGTCGCGGCCCACGACACGCCCCGGGCCCGCATGCCCGGGCTCGTCGCGCCGCGCCAGCCGTAGCCGGTCGTGCGGGTCCGCCACGCCGCGACGAGCGCGTCGATGTCGGCGGTCGTCGGCGTGCCGCTCGCCTTCAGCGACACGTCGGTCGAGTTGAAGTCGTTCGAGCCGTTGAAGGTGTATTGGAACGGCGTCGGCGGCACGGAGCCCGCGGCGAAGTCGGTGTCGGTGCCGATGCTCCGCACCGCCTCGCTGGCGACGATCGTGCGGGTGGCCCCGTCGCCGATCTGGGCCATGCGAACCCGTGACTTCTCGTAGACGATCCCGTCCGTGGGCTTGGCAAAGTTCCAGAGACATTGACCCGCGCCGTTCGCCGTGCCGCTGCCGATGCTCACCATGAAGTTGTTGCCGCCGTAGGCGAAGCCGTTGGCCGTGTTCACCGTCGGCGCCGGGTCGCTCGGGCAGAGCAGGATCGGAATCGGCGTGGCGAAGAGCGCGGCGAACTGCGGGTTCGGGGTCTGGCTGGAGAAGCTGCCGGTGAAGGCGGCCTTCCCGAAGTCGAACCGGTCGGCGAGCGTCTGCTCCTCGGCGTAGGGCAGGAGCCGCGCGTGGAGCGACCAGCCGCCGGTGGCGGTGCCGCTGGCGATGGCGCTGCCGCGCGCGTCGGTCGGCGGGAAGGCGCCCCGCGCGACCTCGTAGTTCACGAGCGCGAGGCCGAACTGCCGGAGGTTGCTCGCGCACCGGATGCGTCGGGCCGCCTCGCGCGCCGACTGCACGGCCGGCAGGAGCAGGCCGAGGAGCGCCGCGACGATGGCGACCACGACCAGGAGCTCGACGAGCGTGAAGCCCGCGTCGTCGGGATCGATCACCGTGTCGGCCAGCGTGTCCTCGTCGTCGGGCCCCGGGTGCGGGAGCACCTCGAGCGCGAACGCGTCGTCGTCTTCGGGAATGGGGCGCATGGGATGTCTCCGTGAACCGGGTGTGACGCGCCGCCGGCCGGGGTCGCGCACGGCGCGCGGGCCCTCGGCGGGACGCGGAACGGCGCCGCCGCCGGGACGGTGCCCGGTCGCCGCGACGCCACGCAGGATGCCGGCCGCGTCAGGCGGCGCGGGGCGGAGGCGCGGAGAGATCCGCGACGACGGAGGCCGCGACGGTGTCGCGGATCGAGACGACGCCGCAGGGCGCATCGTGCGCCGGTGGCTCGACGCGCGGTGGCGGGAGCGCCGCGCCACAGGCGAGCCAGGCCGTGACGATGCCGCCGCAGGCGAGCATGTCGCGGAGGATGACGGTTCGCACGGCCGGCGCGTCGGGTGAGGCCGGCCCGTCGGGCATGGCCGGCGCTGCGCCCACGCCGGCGGCGGGCGGCTCCGCGGCGAGCGCGCGGTAGGCGCTGCACACCTGCGGCCCGGCGAGATCCACGGACGATTCCGCGGCTTCCGCATGGCACGTCGTCTCGCCGCGCCCCGTCGCCCGGCAGCCGGCGGCCGTTACCGCGGATGCGGCCAGGCGGCTTTCGAGCGCCGCGAGGATCGCCGGCTCCACACGGTGGGCCTTGGCCCAGGCCAGCCGCTCGGCGGGCGTGTGGCAGCAGCAGTTCGCGAAGCACTGTGCGGCGGTCGCGCAGCCGCACGGCTTGTCCATGCAGGGGAAGGGCCGCGTGCGGTCCTTGCCCGGGCGGGCCGCCACGCTCCTGCGGCCGGCGGCCGAGATGGCTCCGACCGGCAGTGGCAGGCCGCAGGCCACGAGCGCGTGGCAGACGAGCGCGAGCCAGGCGGCACGATGCGTCGCGGGCGCGGACAACCTCATGATGACGAGACTACGGCGGCGCTCGACGCGGGTCAAAGCCGGCCGCCGCCGGCCGTCACAGTGCCCGCAGGTAGTCGAGCGCGGCCCGCAGTTCGCCCGCCGCGGTCCGGTCCTCGACCGGCTCGATCCCGATCCAGCCGCGATAGTCGCGCTCCTCGAGCGCCGCCAGCACGCCGGCCACGTCCACGTCGCCGGTGCCGAGTTCGACCGCGCGGCCGCGACCTGCGAAGGCGCCGGCCACCGCGTCGGTGACGTGGACGGCCGCCACGTGCGCCGCGAGGTCGGCCACCGCCGTGATCGGATCAT
Organism: Planctomycetaceae bacterium; assembly: GCA_046095965.1. Classification (GTDB taxonomy): domain Bacteria; phylum Planctomycetota; class Planctomycetia; order Pirellulales; family UBA1268; genus QWPN01. The sequence continues at coordinate 10,983 of JBJTJO010000025.1, read as the reverse complement.
GGCCATGCACGACGAGCGACCCGGTGACGATGTCGCAGGCGAGCGCCCCGTCGGGCAGCGCGGCCGTGAGCCGCAGGAGGTCGGCGGGCGCCGCCCGGCCCGCCTCCGCGCACAGCGTCGCGCCCGCCTGGAGCCCCCAGGCGCCGACGTCGGCGAGCACGTCCACGAGCAGCCGCCAGCGCGGCCCGTCGGCCTCGGGCGGGATCTCGCCGACGTGGTTGAGCACCACGCTCGCGCCGAGCGCGTGGGCGAGGTCGAGGGCCTTCTTCGTGGCCGTGATCCGCCCCTCGAGCCGGTCGGCGTCGGCGTAGCCACCGCGGGTGCGGAACACGATCGCCGCCACCTCCACCCCTTCGTCGCCGAGCCACTTCCGGATCTGGCGGATGCCGGTCCGCGACACCTCTTCCGGGTGCAGCCCGCCGCGCGCGTCGAGCTCCACGCCGCGGATGCCGAGGTCCCGCGCGCGGCGCAAGGACGTCCGCAGGTCGCGGGAGAGCGCGGCGGCGGGGGTCGCGATGTGGGAAGCGTCCATGGGCTCGGCTGGGGGCCGCCGGGCGCGGCCCGGAGTTCGGGGCGTCGGGCGACGGCCGCCCGACCGGATGATTATGCTGCGGTGATGCCCGCGTTGCAGTCGGTGATCGCCGCGCTCGAACGAATCGCCCCGCTCAGGCTCGCGGCCGCGTGGGACGCGGTCGGACTCCTCGTGGGGCCCCGGCGCGACCAGGTCGAGCGCGCGATGACCTGCCTCACGCTCACGCCCGAGGTCGCGGCCGAGGCGGCGCGGGAGCGGATCGACCTCGTGGTGACGCACCACCCGCTCCCGTTCCGACCGGTGGGGCGGCTCACCGCCGACACCGGGCCGGGCGCGGCGCTCCTCGAGCTCATCCACGCCGGGGCCGGCGTGTGGAGCAGCCACACGGCCTGGGACTCGGCGGCCGGCGGCATCAACGACCAACTCGCCGCGATCCTGGGTCTCGCACACGTCGCCCCCGTCGAGCCCGACGGCGAGACGCCGCTGGCCGGCTTCGGGCGGATGGGCAGCGCGGCCGCGGGCACGACGGTCGCCGCCGTGGCGCGGCGGGCCGCCGAGCGCCTGGCCGCACGCCACGTGCAGGTGGTGGGCGACCCGGGTCGTCCCGCGGGCCGCGTGGGGATCGTCTGCGGGTCGGGGGGCGACATGCTCGAGACCGTCCGCCGCGGCGGCTGCGACACGCTCCTCACCGGCGAGATCAAGCTCCACCAGGCGACGGAGGCCCGGGCGCTGGGCCTGGCGGTGATCGCCGTGGGGCACCACGCCAGCGAGCACTTCTCGATGGCGGTGCTGGCCGACCGGCTGGCCGCCGCGGTCCCCGGGCTTGCCTGCGGGGCCAGCCGCGACGAGATCGACCCGCTCGGCTGGTTGTGAGGGACGTACCGGCGCGTTGTTCCGCAGCTTCCGCGCGCTACAATTGCGGGTCGAGAGTCGTCCCGAACAACCTGCAGCAGGCGGTCCCATGCCCCGGTTCCTCACCGCTCTGCCGGTCTTCAACGAGGCGGCGCACGTCACCGGCGTGCTCGACGAGGTGCTCAAGGTTTCGCCCGACGTGCTCGTCGTGGACGACGGCTCGACCGACGGCACGTCGGCCCTCGTCGCGGCCCGCGGCGACGTGCGGGTCGCGCGCCATCCGGTGAATCGCGGCTACGGCGCCGCCCTCGCGACGGCCTTCCGCGAGGCGCTCGCCGGCCCGTGGGACGTGCTCGTGACGATCGACTGCGACGGCCAGCACCAGCCGCGGCTGATCCCCGAGTTCGCCGCCGCCGCCGGCCGCCACGACATCGTCAGCGGCAGCCGTTACCTCGAGCGCTTCCCCGGCGCCAGCGAGCCCCCCGCCGCCCGCCGCCGCATCAACGCCGAGATCACCGCCGAGATCAACGCGCGGCTGGGGCTCTCGCTCACCGACGCGTTCTGCGGGTTCAAGGCCTACTCGCGGCGGGCGCTCGAGCGACTCGCGCCGACCGAGCCGGGGTATGCGATGCCGCTCGAGGCGTGGGTGCAGGCCGCGGCGGCCGGCCTGTCGATCGTGGAACTGCCCGTGCCGCTGGTGTACCTCGACCTGGCGCGGAGTTTCGGGGGCGCACTGGACGACGCGGCGACCCGTCTGGCCTATTATCGCCGCGTCCTCGACCGTGCGGAGGCGGCCGTGGCCGCCGGCGCCATCGACGACGCGGGCTAGGGCCGCGGACGGCCCCGGCCGGCTGCCAGCGTCACCGGAGGTCAGGCGGCGGTTCGCCTGGGTCCATGCCTTCCCCGCGCCGCTCCCTCCGCGCCCCGGAAGATTCCGGCGGACGGCTCCTCGATCCCCCGGTCACCGCCGACGCCGGCCGTTCGATCGACGACCTCGTGGACAACAACCGCCTCCTGCGGGCGGCGTTCGGCACGCGGGTCGGCGACCTGAAGTTCTGGGATCTCGTGGCCGCGACCCGCCGCGAGGTGCTCACCGTGGCCGCGGAGTACACCGGTTCCTACCGCGACGTCGTCCGGCCCGACGACGTCGCCGACTGGATCTCCCGGCCGGTGATCATGGGGGGCCACCAGCCGGAGCTCTTCCATCCCGGCGTGTGGCTCAAGAACGCGGCGCTCGACGCCTACGCCCGGCAGGTCGGGGGCACGGCGCTCAACCTCGTGGTGGACACCGACCGCTGCGCGTCCGCGACGGTGGCGGTGCCCGTGGGCACGCCGCGGTCGGCGCGCGTGGAGCGCGTGGCCTTCGACGCCGAGGCGCCCGAGACGGCCTGGGAGGAGCGGGGCGTCGTCGATGTCGAGTGCTTCGAGTCGTTCGGCGACCGCGCCGCCGACCTGCTCGCGCCGCTCGTGCCCGACCCGATCGTGCGCCGCTGGTGGCCGCTGGCCGTCGAGCGGGCGCACGAGTCACACCGCCTCGGCCTCGGGCTCGCGCAGGGGCGGCACGTGCTCGAGGAGCGCTGGGGCCTCGAGACGCTCGAGCTGCCGGTGAGCGAACTCGTGCGCCTGCCGACCGTGATGGTGTTCACGGGCTGGCTCCTCGCCCACGCGCGGCAGCTGCACGACGCCTGCAACGAGGCCCTCGCGTCGTACCGCCGCGCGCACCGCGTGCGCGGCCGCGGCCGGCCGCTGCCCGACCTCGTCACGCGGCACGATGCCGCGGGGGAGTGGCTCGAGGTGCCGTGGTGGCTCTGGTCGGGCGACGATCCGCGCCGCCGGCGGGTCTACGCGCACGCGTCGGGAGGCGGCCTCGCGCTGTCGGACCTGGAGACGGTGCGGGTGGAGATGCCGATCGCGGCCGACACCCCTCCCGAGCGGTGGGTCGATGCCCTCACCCGGATGGAGGAGCACGGCGTGCGGCTGCGGCCGCGGGCGCTCGTGACCACGCTCGTGTCGCGGCTCCTCGTGGCGGACGTGTTCGTGCACGGCATCGGCGGGGCGGTCTACGACCGGATCACCGACGAGGTGGTCCGCCGCCTCACCGGCTGCGACGCGCCGCGGCACGCGGTCGTGTCGGGCACGCTCCGGCTCCCCGTCGATCGCGCCTTCCCCGGGTTCGGCGCCGACGATCCCGCCGCGCGGCTGGCCGCCGTGCGGCGCGGGCTCCGCGACCTCGCGTATCACCCGGAGCGCCACCTGCTGCCGCTCGTGGAGCAGCCCGCGGACGTCCGCGACCTCGTGACCGAGAAGCGGCGCTGGATCGAGACGCATCCGACCCCGGCGCTGGCCCGGCGCCGCTGCCACGGGATCCGCGACGCGAACGCGCGGCTCGCCGCGCACACCGCCGGCACGAACCGCGAACTCGCCGCAACGCTCGCGCCGCTCGCGACCGCCGTCAAGGCCCACGAGGTGCTGGCAGCTCGCGACTATGCCTGGTGTTTTTTCCCGGAAAACACGCTCAAAAGTTTCCTGCTACTGGAAAATCGATGATTGTTCGCCTATCGTGAGCGGCCAACGGATTGGTTCTGGAGCCCCAGGGAAAGGAGGCACCATGCAGCGGTCGCCACGCAGCCACGCCCGGCCCGCGAATGCGACGGCCGAGCGGCGGCGGAAGCAGAAGCCCCGCCTCGCGATCCGCGCCGGCACGAGTTCCGCCGCGCCTGCCGCCACGAATCCCCCGCGGCTGAAGATCGCGGACAAGCCCCCGTCCCGCGGCGGCCCGGCCGCCGACGCCACGATCCGCCTGGCCCGGGGCACGGTCCGCACGGCCGAGGCACCCCCCGCCGCCGTGAGCCGGACGGCCGTCACGGAGGTCGATGTGCGTCCCTCGGGCACGGTCGTCAACCGCCCCCCCCGACCGAAGCGGAATCCCATCCTCCACCTCCCGATGCACCCCGGCGGCGCGCTGCCCCCGCCGGCCTGGATGCTCGAGGAGTGCCTCGTCGCCCCGGCGCGGGCCGGCGACCAGGCCGAGATCCTCCAACTCCTCGCGGGCCTGTCCGCACCGCCGACGCGGTCGGAGTTCCACGCCGCGGTCGATCATCCCGACCACGACGCCAACAACCGCCTTGTGGCGCGGCTCGGCGGCAGGATCGTGGGCCACGCCGAGATCGTGCCGCGCCAGGTCATGGTCGGCCCGGTGAGCGTCCGGGGCGCGGTGATCGACCGCGTCGCCGTGCTGCCCGAGTGCCGCGGCGCGGGCCACGGCCAGAAGCTCGTGCGCGCCGCCGAGGAGCGGATGCGGCAGTCGGGCGCGGTCGTCGCGCTCTCGCGCACCCGGATCGCTCCGTCGTTCCATGAACTCGGCTGGAGCGTGCTCGGCCGCGACTGCGCGACGCCCGGCCGACCGACGGAAATCCTCGCGCGGCTGCTCGACGGCCCGCGTCGGCAGGGCGAGGCCGTGACGATGCGGCAGTGGCGGCACGTGGAACTGCCGGCGATCCTGCGCATCTACAGGCAGAACGCCGCGCGGTTCGTCGGCCCGCTCGACCGCGGCGAGACCTACGCCCGCTGGCTCGTGAGCCGCGGCGCGTTCGACTCGATCATCGTGGCCCTCGTGGGCCAGGACCGCTACGAGATCCAGGAGTCGAGCGCCCGGATCGTGGGCTACGCGATCCAGTCCGGCAACCGGGTGCTCGAGGTCCTCGCCGACCCGGACTTCCCCGGGCTCGAGCGGGAGATCCTGGCCCGGGTCTGCGCCGAGGCGGTGGAGAACGACCGGCAGGAGATCGTCTACGAGTCGGGGGCCGCCGATCCGCTGCACGCGGTCGTCGCCGGCAGCGACGGCGGCGTGGCGGGGGGCGACCGGATGATCGTGGGCCGCGTCTACCGCCCGCTCGACCTGCTCGCGGCGCTCGTGCCGGTGATCGAGGCGCGGGTGGCGGCGGCGGGCATCCGCGAGACGGTGGAACTCGGGCTCGACGCCCCGGGGGGCCGCGGCTCGGTGATCGTGACCGGCGGCAAGGCGGTGGTGCATCCCGGCCGGGTGGGTCGCAGTTACCTGCGGATCTCCGATGCCGAATTGGCCCGGCTGCTGCTCGGCCAGGGCGATCCGGCGGAGGCGGCCGCGGCCGGCCGGCTCGAGGCCTCGACGCAGGTCGCGCTCAAGCTCGCCGCGCAGCTCTTCCCGCGGACGCCGCTCTGGGCGCCGATGTGGGACGATCTTCCGGCGTGACCCCTCCCCGCTCTGGGAGAGCGCTGATTTCCTCCTCCCTCTCCCTCTGGGAGACGGCCGGGGTGAGGGTGCCTTGGCAGCCATCCGCTCCGCGCCTGCACCCTCACCCGGCCTTCGGCCACCCTCTCCCCAAGGGAGAGGGTCGATGAGCAACTCGAAAAACCCGCGTGGCGCTCACCCGCCGCGGGCGCCGGCGAGCCATTCGTCGGCCCAGGTGCGGACGCCGTCCACGCCCTTGCGGTGGCAGAAGTCGCCGAGCGTCTCGCCCGCGTGGCGCTCGGCCTTGTAGCAGGCGAGCACGGCGGTGATCTCGCGGGAAAGATCCTCGAAGGGCACGACGTCCTTGTAGTGCTCGTTGAGGCGGTCGCCGAGCAGCCGGCCGCCGAGGAACAGCGTGTACTTCCCCGCGGTGCGGCCCACGATGCCGATGTCGGAGTTGTAGGGGCGGGCGCAGGCGTTGGGGCAGCCGGTCATGCGGACCGTGAAGGCGTCGTGGGCGAGGCCGAGTTTTGCCACCTCGGGCTCGAGGGAGTCAATGAGCCCGGGCAGCACCCGCTCGCTCTCGGCGACGGCGAGGCCGCAGGTGGGCAGGGCGACGCAGGCCATGCTCCATCGTCGCAGGGTCGAGATCTCCTCGGAGGTCTTCACGCCGTGGTCGTGGAGGATCGTGGCGATCCGCTCGCGGTCGGTGATCGCGAGGTCGGTGAAGAGCAGGCTCTGGTGGGCCGTGATCCGCACGCCGGGCTTCACGTCGCGGAGGATACGCCGCAAAGCCGTCTTGAGCCGTAAGTCGCCCGTGTCGTGAACGCGGCCGTTCTCGACGTTGAATCCGTAGAAGAACGTCCCGTCGCGCTGCTCGTGCCAGCCGATGTGGTCGTCGAAGCCGTGGACGTCGGCCGGATGACAGGGGGCGAGTGGCTTCCCGAAATACTCCTCGACCTTCGCCCGGAAGGCCTCGAGGCCCATCGTGTGGATCGTGTACTTGAGCCTGGCGACCTTGCGGTCGGAGCGGTTGCCGAAGTCGCGCTGCACCTTCACGATCGCCTCGGCGATCGCGAGCACGTCCTCGGGCGGGACGAAGCCGAGCCGCTTGGCGAGCGCCGGAAACGTCTTCGCGGCGCTCGGCGTGACGCCCATGCCGCCGCCGGCGAGCACGTTATAGCCGAGGATTTTTCCGTTCTCGTGGACGACGATGAACCCGAGGTCGTTGGCGTAGACGTCGGTGCAGTTGTCCTCGGGGAGCGCGAAGGCGGTCTTGAACTTCCGCGGCAGGTACGTGGGGCCGTAGATCGGCTCCACCTCGGCGTCCTTGGCAGTGCCCCCCGCGAGCGTCTTCTCGCCCGTGTCGGGGTCGGTGAGCCAGATCTCGTAGTAGGCACGCGTCCGCGGGGCGAGGTGCCGGGCGAGCTCGTCGAGCTTGGCCTGCATCTCGTCGCGAACCGAGTCGCCGTGGAGGGGCGCGGGGCAGCACATGATGTTCCGCTCGACGTCGCCGCAGGCGGCGAGCGTGGTCAGCTGGTTGGCGTGGACCCGCTGCATGAAGTCTTTCAGGTCACCCTTCACGACGCCGTGGTGCTGGATGGACTGCCGCGTCGTGAGCCGGATCGTGCCGTTGCCGAGCTCGTCCCCCATGTCGATCGCGCGGAGGAGCTGCTCGGCCGAGAGTTTTCCGCCGGGCACGCAGGTGCGGATCATGAACGAGATCTGCCGCTCGCTCTTCTTGCCATCGACCGCCTTCCTGGTCTCGCGGTCGTCCTGCTGGTAGGTGCCGTGGTTCTTGAGCAGTTGCACCGAGCCCTTGCCGAACCCGGCCGCCCCGTCGGTGAGTTCCTTGGCGATGTCGCCCCGGAGGAGGTTGCTCGCGGTCTTCGCGACCTCGACGGCACTGGGCTTGGCGGCGGGCGTGGGCGTTTCGTTGGTCATGGCGTGCTGTGGGGGAAGTGGGGCTGAGACGCCCGCGAACGGGGTATCGCGGACCCATTAGGATAGGCGATCGATCGATGCGGGGCGATACGGACCACCGGGAGGAACCGCGATGGGAATCCTCGTGTTGTATCTGGCCGTCGTGGCGGCCTGCCTGCTCTGGTCGGCCGCGTGCGTCGCGGCGGCGGCCCGCACGAGCCGCCGGTGGCTGCGCTGGACGCTCGTGGCCCTGGCCGTCGCGGTGCCCGTGCTGGCGCTGACGGTCTGCGTGCGATTGGTGGCGCTCGCCGGGTTCCTGATCACCAACCGGTTTGAGGCCGGCTTGTTCATGCCGCCGCTGGTGACGTGCCTCGCGGCGACGCTCGGCGCCATCGCCATGCCGCTCGTCGGGCTTGCCACCAGCGGCGGCGTTCGTCGTGCTGCCCGGTGGCCGGCCGTCGGCCTGGTCGCGATGAGCCTCGTGGCGGCGGCCTCCGCGTGGGGCACGCTCCTGTTCGTCGATAACGCCGTCGCGGCGGAGGCGCGCATGCTGCGGGCCGAGGCCGCCCGGATCATCACGGCCGCCCTGCCGCCGCCGCCGACGCCGGATGAAGACGCGGCGCCGCTCTACGAGCGGGCCTTCGCCACGCTCGACGCCGACCCGGCCGTCTCGGGACCGGATTCGCCCCTCGACCACGAGGACGCCGATATTCCGTCGCCCGAGGAGCAGGCCATCCTCGCCCGGCATGCGGCCACGCTCGACCTCCTCCGACAGGCCGCCGACCGCCCGCGGTGCCGCTTCGACCACGACTGGTCGGAACTGAGCATCGAGATGGATCTGCCCGAGGTGCAGGCGATGCGCCCGGCCGCCCGCCTGCTCGCGGTGGCCGCCCGGGCGGAGGCCGCGGAAGGCGACGCGGCCGCCGCGCTCGCGGACGTGGTGCGGATCGGCCGCATGGGCCGACATGTGGCGGAAATGCCCCTCGGGGTCGCAGGGTCTACCGCCATCGCGATTGACGGCCTGGCACTCGAGGTGCTCGCCGCCGTCCTACCACGACTCGAGCCGGATGACGTTCCCCTGCTCGACAGCCCAAACCTCGCGGCGTTGCTCACGGACGTGCCACTCGTCGATCGCCACATCGCCGGAGAGGAGGCGCTCACGCTCACCGCGTTCGCGGACGTCGCCGAGGGCCGGTACCGCGGAACGAACGACGGCGACGACTGCGGCGACACCGCGGCGCCGGACGTGGTTCGGCGCGAGCCCGTCGGGTGGCGGTGCTTCATGATGCCGACCGATCTGCGATTTGCCCGCCGCACGTCCGAGCGGCTCGGAGCACTCGCCCGGTCCGGACCAGCGGGCGTGCCGTTCGCCGAGTATGCGCGGTTCGATGCGGAGACGATGGCGGCTTTCGATCGGCGGCGACCGGGCATGATATCGGGATTGATGCTGCCGGCGTGTTCCGTCGTGGCGAGGTTTCCATATATGGCGGCAGCCCGTCGGGCCGCCGCGCAGGCGCTCGTGGCGGTGACCCGTGAGCGGTTGGCCGGCGGCACGGCGCCCGAGTCGCTCGCGGCCCTCGTGCCCGACCGGCTCCTCGCCGTGCCCCGCGATCCGTTCACGGCCGATGAACCGCTCCGCTCGAAGCGGTCGGGCGACGGCTGGGTGGTGTGGTCGGTCGGCCCCGACGGCGAGGACGACGGCGGGCCCGTGCCACCGGACGTCGAGTCCGTCGAAGGCAACGACGACGTCGGCCTGTGGATGACGACCAAACCCTGATCCCTGCGGCGGGACATCACGGATCGAACACCACGGCCACGGGCAGTGAGTTGCCGAACGTCGTGAAGTCGGTGAACGTCCACACGACCTTCTTCTCCGGCGTGACCTCGATGATCTGCGGGTTGTCGGGGCCGGCGTGGCAGTTGACGACCCGCGTGTTGCCGTTCGCGAGCCGCTCGACCTGCGTCACCCACGCGAGCGTGATCCCCTGGAGATCCCGCTGGCCGACTTTCCAGACGACCTCCTTGGCCGGCGTCACCTCGAGCACGGAGTGGCCGTTGCCCGTGCCGATGAGCGTGTTGCCGTCGGCGAGCCGCACGGCCGAGTAGACCTGGTCGCCGAGGGCCTCGGGGCCGTGGCCCCCCTTCCGCTCGCCCTCCAGGGGCACGTCGAAATCCCAGACGACCTTCCCCTCGGCGTCGTACTCGCGGACGACGCCGTCCTTCTCGTGGGCCACGAGGTAGGTTCCGGCGGCGGTCTTGCGGGCGTTCCGCGTGTCGGAGTGGACCGCCGGCGTATCGACCTTCAGTTTCACCTCGCGGCGGACGTCGCCCTCGCGGTCGATCTCGATGATCCGGGCCGGGCCCGACTCGACCACCATCGTCGTGCCGTCCGGCAGGCGCTCGAAGGCATGCACCTCGACCGATCGGCCCGCGTTGCCGTTGCGCTTGACGTTGTAGTCCCAGATCGGCTTGCGGTTGGCGTCGAGTTCCACGATCCGCGTCCAGCCGTCCTGGTAGAGGATGTGGCCGTCGGGCAGGAGGTGCAGGTCGTGGATCGGCCCGCACGGCAGCCGCCACTCGACGCGGCCATCGGGCCCGACTGCCGCGAGCGTCTTGCGCGAGTCGTCGGCCGCGATCACGCGGCGCGGCGTGCCCGTCAGCGCGGCCGTGGGGTCGGCGGCGGCGACCGGGGCGGCCGCGAGGATCGCCAGCATCAGGGGGGCGAAGCGTTTCATGCCAGGAGCTCCGTGATGGGATCGACGTGCTCGACGCCCACGAGCTTCTGGTCGAGGCCGCCGAAGAAGTAGGAGAGCCGGTTGGGGTCGAGGCCGAGGCAGTGGAGCACCGTGGCATGGAGCCGCTTCACGTGGAAGCCCGGCTTCTCCCCCTCGACCGGCGCGATCGCCGCCGAGCCGAGCTCGTCGGTCTCCCCCACGCTCACGCCCCCCTTGATGCCGCCGCCGGCCATCCACATCGTGAAGCCCAGCGCGTTGTGGTCGCGGCCCGTGCCGCTGGCGTATTCCGCGGTCGGCTGGCGGCCGAACTCACCCCCCCAGATCACGAGCGTCGTGTCGAGCAGCCCGGAGCGCTTGAGGTCGGTGAGCAGCGCCGCCACCGGCTTGTCGGTGTTGCCGGCGTGGAAGTTGTGGTTTTTCTCGAGATCCCCGTGGGCATCCCAGTTGTCGTCGTTGTGGGCGCCTCCCGAGTAGAGTTCACCGAACCGCACGCCCCGCTCCACGAGCCGCCGCGCCAAGAGGCAGCGGCGGCCGAAGTTGGCCGTCCGCGGGTTGTCGAGGCCGTAGAGGGCCTTCGTCTCCGCGGTTTCGCTCGCCAGGTCCACGGCCTCCGGGGCGTGCTCCTGCATCTTCCAGGCCAGTTCGTACGACGCGATCCGCGCGGCGAGCTCGCTGTTGTCGCCGCGCGAGAGCAGGTGGGCCGTGTTCTCCGCGCGAAGGGCGTCGAGCAG
>JBJTJO010000024.1:0-3108 GCA_046095965.1 Planctomycetaceae bacterium | reverse complement strand
CAGCATGGCGACGACACAGATCGCCCAGCAGCGTGTCGAGCGGGGCATCGACGATGCGGGGCAGATACAGTGGCGGTGGCATGCCAGCCAGGCTACCTTTTCTACCAGCGGCTACGCTACCTTTATTGACTTCTCAACGCTCCTTCTATACATTTTGGCCGGAAAACCGGCGGATATGTCGCGGAACGCGATGCCTTCGCCCGGCTTGCTGCCCCGGCCTGGCTCCTGGCCTGTGAGTCAGGCAGACGCCGGGGGATCCCGCTCGATCACCGGGAAAGCGGGATCAGCACCTGCCGGCCGCGACTCGGGTCAAAGTCTCGGGAAGGCAGGTCCCGGCTCTCGATCACGACCGCCCGGCCGGCGCGGACGTGGCGGATCTGCGTGCGGTGGCCCGAGCCCTCGAGCCAGCCGTGCGTGGCGGTCGAGATCCGCATCTCCGCGTCCTCGGCCACGAAGGCCTCCGCGCCGGGGCGGCCACAGTTCACCACGCCGCCGAGCACCTCGCTCTGGCCGCCGTGGATCGTGTGGAGCACGACCCCCATGTCCTCACTCTTGAATCCCAGGAGCACGAGGTCGCCGCCGTCGTTGAGGATCATCGGCTCGCCCCGCTCCGGGTTGAGCTGCCGCGCCCAGGCCCGCTGGCCGTGGAGCGAGACGGCACACCGACCGTGCCCCTCGGCCCCGGGCCGCACGCCGGTGGTCGTGGCCACGTTGTCGAAGAACACGCGGCCCCCAGGCACGCTGTTGCGATAGAACCGCAGGCCCTGCGTCTGCATGTCGCGGAAGCAGACGGTGCGACGGCAGGTGTGGGTGAACGTGCAGTGCCCGCCGCTCCACTGCTCCCAGGCGAGCAGCCGCTCGACGAACAGCGGTGGCAGGTCCGCGGCGTCCGCGCCCCCCGCGATGACGAAGCCCTCGCGGTCGCCCGCCGCCAGACCCGCCCCGGCGACCAGGTCGCAGAACGAGAAGTCCACGTGCTCGACGTGCGGCGGGATCGTGATCGGGCGGTCGATCAGGTAGCGGCCCGGCTCGAACCGGATCGACACGGATCTGCTGGTTCATCTCGCTGCCGTAGGTGTTGACGAGGTCCGTGTGGCGGTAGCGGAGCGTGTCGGAGACGAGGTACGTGCCCGCGGGCAGAAGGATCACGGGCACCGCGGGCAGCCGCAGCGACGTCGTGCACCTCGCCACGCCGTTTACCCGCTGGTTCTCGAAACTCGCGGGGTGGTGGTGGCGGCCCTCTGCGGGCAACCGCTCCATCTCCGCGAGCGTCTGGTGGAAGGCCTGCCGCGTGATCTGCCGCGATCGCGACCAGGAGAAGGACGAGCGGCATTCACCCGCGCTCCAGCCAGAAGCGGCCGATCTTTTCAAGCGACAGGTCCTTCGTCTCGGGCAGCCACCTCCACACGAAGGCCACGCACGACAGGCAGATGGCCGCGAAGATCAGGTAGGCGGCGCCGGGGTGGCCCATCCGCTCCTCGCAGGCCGCCGTGATCATCGGGAAGCACTGCGCGCAGAGGAAGCTCGCGAGGTAGAGCAGGAAGCAGACCACCGCCAGGGCCGTGGCCCGGATGCGGTTGGGGTAGATCTCCGACACCACGATCCAGCCCACCGGCGCGAGGCTGAGCGTGAACGAGCCCGCCGCGAGCGCCATGGCCGCCAGGCTCACGAACGGCGACCCGCCGCGGAAGAAGTTGGCGGCCATGAGCAGGTGGCCGATGGCCATGCCGGCCACGCCCGTCATCAGGATCTGCCGGCGGCCAAACCGCTGCACGAGCCCGAAGGCGATGATCGTGGCCACGAGGATGAAGAGGTTCAGGAAGATCGTGAAGAAGATCGCGTCGGAGGCCGAGCCGATGCCGGCGTTCTGCAGGATCGACGGGCCGTAGAGGAGCATCATGTTCACGCCGTTGATCTGCTGGTAGATCATCAGCACCACGCCCACGACGAGCGCCGTGCGGATGCCCGGCTGGAGGAGCTCGGCGACCGTGCCCGTCTCCTCGGTGAGCTCCGCGCGGATGTCGGCCAGTTCGCGGGCAGCCTGCTCGGGGCCGTTGATCCGGCCGAGCACGTCGAGCGCCTCGTCGTCCCGGCCCTTCGCCGCCAGCCAGCGCGGGCTCTCCGGCGCGACGAGCAGCCCCGCCATGAGGGCGACGATCGCCGGGATCTCCGAGGCGAACATCCACCGCCAGTGGCCACCGAACGAGAGCAGCCACGACGAGACCACGGCGAGGTTGATGCCGATCACGATCGCCAGCTGGTTCACGGTGACGAGCCGGCCCCGGAGCCGGGGGGGCGACAGCTCGGCGATGTACATCGGCGAGGTCATCGCGGCGAGCCCCACGCCGATGCCGCCCACGGCCCGCCAGACGTTGAACTCGGCGATCGTGCGCGGCAGGGCCGTGCCGATCGCCGACGCGAGGAAGCAGGCGGCGGCGACCCAGTGCGTGTTCCGCCGGCCGATGCGGTCGGCGAGACACATCCCCGCCAGCGGCCCGGCGATCGAGCCGAAGATGGCGCTACTCATCGCGAGGCCTTCGCCGGCGGCGTCGAGGCCGAACTGCTCCTTGAGAAAGGGCAGGGCCCCGCTCGCGATCGAGAGGTCAAAGCCAAACAGAAAACCCCCGGCCGCCGCGACGAGCGCCACGAGAAACGCGTAGGCGTTGCCGGTGATCTTCATGGCGCCGTGTCCTTGGGTTTCGGCTTCCAATCCTTGGGCAGCGGCGGACGGACGGTGCCGGGTGCGTCGGCGACGTGGTAGATCCGGATCAGTTCCGCAAAAGCCTCGTTGCAGCGGTCGTCGGGCTTGCCGCCATTGACCTTGAGGCCGGCGTCGAGCAGCGCCCGCAGGTAGAGCTGCCGCCACCGCCACGACTTCCGCGCCTGCGGCGTGAGCCGGGCATCCACCCGCTCCATCGTGGCGAAGGCCTCCTCGGCGCCGGGATCGGGCCGCGGCGCGGCACCCTTCGACGGCAGCCAGTCCATCTCCAAGGGCACACCGTCGTGCAGCCCCGGCCACCACCGCATGTGGTGGTTTTGCTCGAGCGTCTTCACGACCCCGGCCACGTCGTCCGCGACGTCGGGGGAAAACTCGAAGGCGGCGTATTC
>JBJTJO010000023.1:0-8029 GCA_046095965.1 Planctomycetaceae bacterium | reverse complement strand
CGGCGGCGTCGTCGGCCTCGAACGCGGCGGCCGTCGCATCGGCCGAGTCGGGTTCGACGAGGATGGCCTGCTCGACGAGATCGTCGGCCACCGGCTCGGCGACGGGCTCGCGCACCTCCACGACGAGTTGCTCCACCGGCTCGAGGAACGGCAGGGGCTCGACATCCGCGGAGGGCGGCGAGATCTCGATGGGCCGCGGCCGCGCGAGGCTGTCGGGACGCGTCACGACGAGCGCGAGGATCGTGAGCACGACGACATGCACGACGGTGCTCGTGCCCGTGCTCACCCACCAGCGCCGGTCGGGCCAGGCACCGCGCAGCTCCGGTTCGGCGGGCTCGACGGACTCGGCGCCGGGCCCGGGCCAGATCTCCGGCACCTCCGCGTCCGGCACGGGAGGCGGAGCCGGCGGCTCGCGCGACGGCGTCACGGCAGCTGTCGCGCCCGGCACCGGCGGCTCGACGCGGTCCAGCAGCCTGCGCCGCGGCACGGGCGGCGCGACCGTCAGGACGAGGTCCGGCTCGAGCGCGTCGTCACAGGCCTCGACCATCTCGGAGGCTCCGGGGCCGCCAACCACCACCCGGCATCATACCCCACCGCCGTGCGGGTAGTCCCGCGCGGGCCGCCGACCCCGCCCGCGCAGGCCCCTGCGAACCGGGCCAGCGTGGTACGCTGTCGCCCCCGCGGCCGGACGGCCGTGCCCGCGGCCCCTCGAGGAGACGGTTCATGTATGCCCTGCGTGGGATGCTGTCGGTCCTGGCCCGGATCATGATCGCGGCGATCTTCCTGATGAGCGCCGTGGGCAACAAGATCCCCAACTTCAACGGCGTCGCGAAAGGCATGGCCGACAAGGGCCTCCCGCAGCCGAACATCCTCCTCGCCGGGGCGATCGCCTTCCTGATCCTCGGCTCGCTGTCGATCGTGCTCGGCTACCGGGGGCGGACCGGCGCGTTCCTCCTGCTCGTCTTCCTCGCCGCGGCCACCTACTACTACCACGATTTCTGGAAGGCGCCGCCGGAGACGCGGGAGAAGGAAGTCATCCAGTTTTTCAAGAACGTCGCCCTCATGGGCACGATGGTCTTCATCATCGCCAACGGCACCGGCCCCTGGAGCCTCAGCAACCGGCAACGGGCCCCGGGCGACGACGACGCGGGCGCGGCCGTCACGCCGCGCCGTCCGATCGGCTAGTCGCCGCCGGCCTGCAGTTCCACCAGCGCGTTGGAGGCGGCCCGCTGCTCGGCCTCCTTCTTGTTGCGGCCCCAGGCGGGCGGATAGCGCCGGCCGCCGATCTGGGCCGAGACGTGAAAGCTCTTGCTGTGGTCGGGCCCGGCCTCCTCGAGCACCTCGTAGGTGGGCGTGAGGCCGTAGTCGCGCTGCGCGAGCTGCTGGAGCAGCGACTTGTGGTTCGAGCCCAGCGCGCCCGAGGCCACCTGCTCGATCTCCGGCAGCACGAACCGCTCCACGAGCGGCCGCACGGCGTCCATGCCCCCGTCGAGGTAGATCGCGGCGACGAGCGACTCGAAGAGGTCGGAGAGGACCGACGGCGGCAGGACCCGGCCCACGGCGAGCCCCTTGCCGACGACGAGAAAGTCCACGAGCCCGAGCCGGTCGCTGATCCGGCTGCAGGTCTCGCGGCTCACGACGACCGACTTGATCCGCGTCAGGTCCCCCTCGAGCGACTCGGGGAACGAGCGGTAGAGCGCCTCGCAGACGAGGAAGCCGAGGATCGCGTCGCCGAGGAACTCGAGCCGCTCGTTCGACGCCAGCCGGTGACTGGCCCCCGAGGCGTGGGTCAGCGCGGCCAGGAGCAGGCCCGGGTCGCGGAACTCGTAGCCGATCCGCCGCTGGCAGGCGGCCACGTCAACGGCGGGGTCGGGCGTTTCCCGCGGCTGGCGGCTCGACATGCGGACGGTCCTCACCGGCGCAGGGTACGTGCCGTTTTCGGCGGGTGTCAACGCACCGGCCCCGGGCCCGCCGAACCGACCGCCGCCGGGGGCCGTAGAAGGTCGTGCGACGCGGTGCCGACCCCCCCGTTTCCGACGGGCGGGTCGGCTGCACGCGCCCCCCCGCCGACAATCTTGCGCCGTCCTCCCGCCCCCGGAGTGCCTCCCATGAACCCGACTCCCGTGCGTCCCCGCTCCTCCACGCTCGCCTGCTGGATCTGCGTCCTCGCCACCGCGGCGCTCGCGGCCCTGCTCGCGGGCCGCCACGCCGATGCCGCCGACACGGCCGCCGAGGCGCGGGCCCACGCCACCGCGCTGTCCACGGCGTTCCGCGAGGCGGCCGCCGCGGCCACGCCCAGCGTCGTCCTCGTGCGGAGCGAGGTCCGGGCCCGGCGCGAGCCGGCCGACCGGCAGCGCCGGGGCGGGGGCGGCCGCGGACAGCAGCAGGACAATCCCTTCCGGGGCACGCCGTTCGAGGACATGTTCCCCGACGGCGTGCCCGACGGCTTCCGCTTCGAGATGCCCGAAGGCCGGGGCCCGTCGCGGTCGGGCGTCGGCTCCGGCGTGATCGTCGATGCGTCGGGCATCGTGCTCACGAACAACCACGTCGTCGAGGACGCCGACGAGGTGACGGTCGAGCTGACCGACGGCCGCGAGTTCAAGGCGGTCGAGATCAAGACCGACCCCGAGAGCGACCTCGCCGTGATCCGCCTCGGCGACGCGAAGGACCTGCCGGTCGCGAAGCTCGGCGACTCCGACAAGCTCGCCATCGGCGACTGGGTGATCGCCATCGGCAACCCCTTCGAGCTCGAAACGACCGTCAGCGCCGGGATCATCAGCGGCAAGGGGCGCGAGCTCGGCGGCATCCGCCGGGCCCAGTTCCTCCAGACCGACGCCGCCATCAACCCGGGCAACTCCGGCGGCCCGCTCGTGAACCTCTCCGGCGAGGTCGTCGGCATCAACACGGCGATCGCCTCGTCGAGCGGCGGCTACCAGGGCGTGGGCTTCGCGATCCCGGCGAACCTCGCCACGTGGGTGATGCGGCAACTCATCGACAAGGGGGCCGTCGAGCGGGCCTACATCGGCGTGCAGATGGGCCCGATCGACGCCCGGCTGGCGACCAAGCTCGGCATCGCCGGCCGCAAGGGCGTGCTCGTCAACGACGTCGTGCCCGACTCGCCGGCGGCGGCCGCGGGCGTGCAGGAGGCCGACGTGATCACCGCCTTCGACGGCCGGCCGGTCGAGGGCACGCGCGGGCTGCAGGAGATCGTCGAGCGGGCCGGCTTCGACAAGCCGCACGAACTGGCCGTGATCCGCGACGGCAAGGCGCTGACGCTGAAGATCTCGGTCAAGCCGCTGCCCAGGGATTTCGCCGCCTCGGGTGGCGGCCCGCGGCTGCGGCGCGGCGGGACGGAGGCGGCGGAGACCTTCTCCTCCGAGCCCTTCGGGATCGAGGTCCGCGACAAGGCCTCGCTCGCCGAGGACGCCTACGAGGGCTTCGCCGGCGTCGTCGTGGACCGCGTCGATCCCGACGGCCTCGCGGCCGCGGCCGGCGTCGGCCCGGGCGTGCTCGTCCGCGCCGTGGACAAGACCGAGGTCGGCACGGTGGCGGAGTTCGCCAAGGCGATCGAGGGCAAGGATCCGGCGGCCGGCGTGCTCCTCAAGGTCCGCACGCCCCGCGGCAACGCGATCGTGCTCTTGCAAAAGCGCTGACCCGGCGGCACGATCTGCCGCGATGGCCACCCTCGGCGTCAACATCGACCACGTGGCCACGGTGCGGCAGGCCCGCCGCACCGTCGAGCCCGACCCCGTGTGGGCCGCGGCGCTCGCCGAGCTCGGCGGGGCCGACGCGATCACGGTCCACCTCCGCGAGGACCGGCGGCACATCCAGGACCGCGACCTCGAGGTGCTCCGCCGCACCGTGCAGGTGAAGCTCAACCTCGAGGCGGCGATCGCCCCGGCGATGATCGACATCGCCTGCCGGGTGAAGCCCGACCAGGTGACGCTCGTGCCGGAGCGCCGCGAGGAGGTGACCACCGAGGGGGGCCTCGACGTCGTCACCCACCGGGCGGCCACGGCCGAGGCGGTCCGCCGGCTCCGCGACGCCGGGATCGCCGTGTCGCTGTTCCTCGACGCCGAGGCCCGGCAGATCGACGCGGCGGTCGAGCTGGCCGCCGACGCGGTCGAGCTGCACACCGGCCAGTACGCCAACGCCGCCACCGAGGCGGCCCGCCACGCGGAGCTCGTCACGCTCGCGCGCGGCGCCGCCATGATCCGCCAGGCGCAGCTCGGCCTGGCCGCCGGCCACGGCCTCACCTACCGCAACGTGGTGCCGGTCGCCCGCCTCGAGGGCATGGGCGAACTCAACATCGGCCACTCGATCGTGGCCCGCGCCGTGTTCGTCGGTCTGGCCGACGCCGTCCGCGAGATGAAGCGGCTCATCGCGCCGTGAAGGCGGACGGGTCGGCGAGCACGAAGGCGTGGCCGTGGTCGCTGGTCACGATCACGGCGGCTTCGTCCCAGCCGCCATGCCGCTCGATCCACGCGCAGACGGCCTGCACGGCCTCGTCGCCGGCCCGCACGGCGCCGATCGCGTTGTCGATGTTGTTGGCGTGCGAGGCCCAGTCCACGTCCCCCGCCTCCACCATGAGCCAGAGCCGGTCGCTCCGCGCGGCGAGCACGTCGAGCGCCGCCACGGCCATGTCGGCGAGCGCGGGGTTCTCGGCGATGTCGGCGGGCGTGTAGCGGATCTCGCCGCCGTACTTCACGCGGAGCCGGTCGGCGTCGGCACCGGGCGGCGGGGCCACGGGGTCGAAGCGGCCGTCGGCCGTGCGGAACGGCAGGTGTCCCTCGCCGACACCGAAGAGGCCGAACAGCCGCGTGCCGCCGGCGATCGCCTCGCGGGCGGCCCCGCGCAGCACCTCGGTGCCGGGGCGGCCGGGCGTGCGCCGGGCCACGACGTACTTCCCGCCGGCCCGCACGTCGATCGCCGCGAGCGTCGAGTCGGCCACGTACTTGCCGCCGGGCTCGAAGTTGCGTCCCTGGTCCTTCTCGGCCCGCGCCGTCACGCCCCACCCGCCGCCCACGAGCACGTCGAGGCCGGGCAGCGGCGTCGCGCGGTGGGCGACGGAGGGCTCGCCGAGCAGGTCGCGGGCGATGTCCTGGTAGTCGTCGCGGGTGACGTTGTTGGCGTAGGCGCAGGCCGGCGTGGCGTGCGACACCGGCACGCTCGTGACCGCGCCCACGGCCCAGCCCTGCCGCTGGAGCTCCCGGGCCACGGTCTCGAGCTGTTCGCCCGCCGGCCCCACGTTGATGGCGTCGTTGTAGGTCTTGTGGCCGCTGCAGAGCGCCGTGGCGGAGGCAGCCGAGTCGGTGACGGCGTGCTTCCGCTCGCGATCGCGGCCGATGAGGTAGCGGATGTCGGCCCGCGGATCCCAGGGCGTCGTCCCGCCGCGCGCGGGATCGTAGCCGCCGGGGGTCTCGCCGCCGGGGTTCCTCACGGCCTGCGCATCGACGTCGATCTTCGTGCCGTCGTTGGCCGGGCTCGTGACGCACCAGCCGAAGTCGGTCGGGGCGCCGCGATAGTCCTGGAACGCGAAGCCGGTGCCGCGGCCGGAGTCGTAGGCCTCCGTGCCGGTGGTGGCGATCGCGGCCGTGCGCGTCGTGTGCCAGTCCATCCCGTCGAAGACCACGAGCACGATGATCTTCTTGCCCGCCTCGGCGGCGAATCGCTGCAGCCGGGCCACGTCGGTCTGGTCGAAATAGTCCGCGTCGGGATCGAGCGTGCGCTCGGGAACGCGGCCGTAGAGCGCCTCGAGCCGCCGCGCGTCGCGGTACGGGCTGTGCGTGCCCGACACCGACTCGAGCCCGATCCCGAACGTGTAGACCGGGATGAGCCGGTTCGAGTGGTTCGACCAGGCGATGTACGTGGCCGGCTGGTCGCCCCAGTGACCCCAGGCCGCCCGGCCCGACCGGACGGCCTCGGCCTGCATGTCGCGAATGGGGTCGGCGACCGGCCGGGGCGGCGCGAGCCAGCGCGGCGCGACGAGGACCGCACCGACCAGGCACGCGATCGCGACCGACCACGTGCCGATGCCGAATTGCCCGTCGCGCCGCCGCATGCCGAGGATGATACCCGTGAACCGCGATTACGGGGGGCCGGGCGCGTCGGGCAGGCGGGCGACGATCCGCAGCGGGCCGCCGCTGCCTCCGGCGATCTTCATCGGCAGCGCCGCCACGAAGGCCCCGGCCGCGGGGAGCCGGTCGAGCGCCGCCACGTTCTCGAACACCGGCACGTTCGCGCCGCACAGGGCGACGTGCGCGCCGAACCGGGTCGAGGGCCCGTGGTCGATGCTCGCCGTGTCGATGCCCACCGCCTTCACGCGGCGGTGCGCCACGAGCCACCCGGCGGCCTCGGGCGCGAGGCCCGGAAAGTGGAGGTCGGCGACCGCCTCGACCCCGGTGCGGGCCGTGCCCAGATAGCGTTCGCGGTCGCCCCAATGGTCCGCCCAGCCCGTCCGCAGCAGCAGGATCACGTCGCCGAGCGGCCGGCCATGCCGCGTCTCCCACGCCACGAGGTCGTCGATCGTCACCTCGTAGTCGCGGTCGGCCGCGCACTTCCCGGCCACGTCCACGACCGCCGCCTCGCCCACGAACCGCTCCGGCGGGATGGCATCGGCGGTCAGCCCCTCCGCGGAGAAGTGCCGCGGCGCGTCGAGGTGGGTGCCCCCGTGCTCGGCCGTCTCGAAGCGGTTGGCCGCGTAGTAGTAGCCCTTCGCCGTGGGGCCGTTGCGGCCGGCCTGGAACGTGAACCCGCGTTCCGTCGGCCAGTAGATGGTGGCCGCGTCGAAGGCATGGGTCAGGTCGATCCAGCGGCCACCACCCGGCGGATCCGCGCCGGGCTCGGCGGGAGCCCGTGCCGCAGGCAGCTGCGGCGCGGCCGGCGCACCCGCGCGTCTCGTGTCACAGGCCCCGGCCGCGAACGCGACGAGCACGAGCGCGGCCGCGATTCTCACGGCTCGGTCCCGCCGGTCACGTCGCCCTCGGCGTTGACCTTGATGTCACCCGGCGACGGCTTCGCGGCCTCCTTCAGGGCCGCGGTGCCGCCGTCGAGGCCGGAGCGCCCGTCCTCCACGCGGACGAGCAGCATCTGCTCGACCTTGCCGCCGTCGCGGTGCACGAGGATCGTCGTCTGGTCCTTCGTGAGGTTGGCGAGGCCCGCCTCGTAGACGGGCGTCTGCTTGTCGCCGACGGTCCAGGCGGCCCGCTGCGTCTTCTTGTCCACCTTGCCGGTGATCTTCATCGTGGTGTCGGAGACCGCGTCGTAGTACGAGCCCCGCAGGAGGCCGTCCTTGTCGATCGCCAGGCTGATGAAGGTGCCGGGCGTGGTCTCCTCCTGCCGGGCCAGCGCGAACACGCCGAGCGGCCGCCACTGGTCGTCCTTCGCGACCGTCGCGCCCGGGCCGCCGGCCGCCGCGATCGCCCCGGCCTGCTGGGCGTATTCCTCCGGAGTGCCCACGCGATTGCCGCCCACGTAGACGCCGTCGGGCTGGTAGCAGACGGTGGTGCCGTAGTCGTAAGCAACCGGCGCCGCCGCGTAGCCGCCCCAGCCGGCGAGGTCGCCCCAGGCGAGGCCGGTGAGCATGCCCACGCCCATGCCCCAGCCGAGGCCACCCCACCAGCCGCCGCCCCACCAGCACGGGAAATGGTTGCCGTACCAGCCGCGGCCGCCGTACCAGCCGCCGGCGTAGAAGTTGTTGCGGACGATGTTCCCGCGGTTGCCCAGGGCGTTGATCGAGTAGGGGCGGATGCCGCGCCCCGCGGCGCCGTCGAGTCCGCCGCGGCCGATGTCGGCGAGGCGATCGCGCTGGGCGCGCGAGAGGCTCCCCTCGCCGGCGAAATGGCCCGGCCCGGGATCCCGTCCGACGCCGTCGCGCCCGAGGGCCTCACGCCCCGCGCCCGCGCCGCCGGGGCGGGCGCCGCCGTCGCGGACCGCCCCGCCGTCGCGGATCGCGCCCGCACGGCTGCCGCCGTCGAAGCCCCCCGGACGCGCGCCACCGTCGAACCCACCGGGTCGCGCGCCGCCATCG
>JBJTJO010000022.1:0-4645 GCA_046095965.1 Planctomycetaceae bacterium | reverse complement strand
GGACATGGCGAACGCCCAAGTCAACTACAAGTTGCTCCCGGTAGTATCCGCTCCGGCCTGCGATCGCCGCGGCACGGTCGTCGGCTGCGCGGATGGCGGCCGCAACCGCCCTTCCGTTCGTGTCGTGCCCGACCGTGGCGTCCACCGATGCACCGACGAGCGCCCTGAGCGTCGTTTACACCGCCGCGGGAGTCGTCGAGTCGTACCGCATCCACGGCCGCAACCCCGACCTCGTGCTCGTTGACAGCGGCGTGATCGTCCGGGCGCCGGCCCGCTATCTCGTGGCGGGCATGGGCGACGCGCTCTCGACCTGGTACGAGGCCCACGCGGCGGCCGCGGCCTGCCGGCCGAACATGCGGGGCGGGGCGGCGACGCAGGGTGCGCTCGCCCTCGCCCGCGCGTGCCGCGACACGGTGCTCGCCGACGGCGAGGCGGCGCTTGCTGACGCCCGCGAGCGGCGGGTGACGCCGGCAGTGGAGCGGATCATCGAGGCCAACACGCTCCTCTCCGGGATCGGCTTCGAGAGCGCCGGCCTCGCGGCCGCCCACGCGGTGCACAACGGCCTCACCGTCCTGCCCGGCACCCACGCCTCCCTCCACGGCGAGAAGGTGGCCTTCGGCACGCTCGTGCAGATGGTGCTCGACGGCACGCCGGCGGAGGAGTTCGCCACGGTGGTGCGGTTCTGTCGCGCGGTGGGCCTCCCGGCGACGCTCGCCGAACTCGGCCTGCCCGCGGCCACGACGGCCGACCACGACGCCATCGCCGTGCGGGCGACACGGCCCGGTGAGACGATCCACAACCTGCCGCGGCCCGTCACGGCCGCCGACGTCGCCGCCGCGATTCGCGAGGCCGACGGTCGGGCGGCGCAGATCGCCGGCCGGACGTGAGATCGATGGGGCGCACCGCCTGTGTGCCGTGGCCGGCCGGGAGAACGGCTCGTGATGCGTGATGCGCGAGAAGACTGGCGCCGCTACGACGCCGGGAGGATTCCGAGCAAGGCGGCGACGCCGCAGCTCGACGGTTTCCTGACGGCGGTCCAGTGGACCGCCCCGGCCGACCGTCCACTCGTGTTGCTCGACGTGGGCTGCGGCACCGGCGGGATCGCCCGGCGGCTGTACGAGCGGGGCTTCTCGGTGCTGGGCATCGACGTCAATCCGGAGGCAGTTTCCGCGGCGTGGCAACTCGCCGTATCTGCCGACGCCTCCGGTCGCGGCCTGCGTTTCGCGGAGGCCGACTTCGCGGCGGAGCGTGCGCCCCGGATCGACGGCGGGCCGTTCGACGTCGCCGTCTGCCAACTCGTGCTGTCGATCATCGGTGACGCCCGCCACCGGGCGAACCTCCTGCGCAACGTGGGGCAACACCTGCGGCCCGGCGGATGGCTTTTTCTTTCGGCATCGGGCGTGTCGGACACGATCAACGCGGGGTATGCGAGGCTGTACACGGAGGACCACCACCTGACCGGCGAGCGGCACACCTACTTGTCGCGGGACGAGGCGGGCACGGTCCTCTACATGACCCACCACTTCACGACCGACGAACTCTTGGGCCTGCTCGAGACGGCGGATTTTCGTGAGATCAGCCTGACGACGGAGAAGGAGTCGAGCAGCCGGCGGCCGGACGAGGCGGCATATTTCCATTACGTCACGTGCCGGCGGCCCTGATCGGTCCGGGCGGCCTCGTGGCGCCGGAATCAGCCGGGAATCGTCTGCAACTGCTTCGAAGAAGAACACGTTTGCCATGCGGCAGCTGCCGCATGGAAAACGTCAACTACTGGATGCTCCCCGTAGTAGGTCCGGCGTCGAGCGAGAATACGAAGCTCCTTGGTACGTCGAAGCGAGCGTCGCATCGACGCCCGACCAGCCCCGGCTGTTGCTCCTTGTGATCCGCTCCGCTCGGCCGACGCTTGCTGAAGTTCCATCGGCCGACCTATTCTTCGGTATCCGTCCAGATCAGCGGCCCGCGGGGCGGCATTTTCGGCCTCGACGCCCCCCTCACATAGCCGTCGTGCATTCGAGAATCAGCAGATGTTGAAGGCTTCGCGGCCCGCCCCGCTCGATCCCGCGGCGATCGCCGCCGTTCGCCTCCCCTTCGACGAAGCGGACATGTTCCCGCCGAGCGTCTACCACGACCCGAAGATCTTCGAGTGGGAGTCGCAAGAGATCTTCCGCCATGAGTGGCGTTGCGTCGGTCGCGCCGAAGAGACGCCGAACGTGGGTTCGTACCGACTCCTCGAATTCGCCGGCGAGCATGTGATCATCTCGCGCGGCGAAGACGACAAGCTGCACGCCTTCATCAACGCCTGCAGGCACCGCGGGGCAACGCTCATCGAGGGCCCGCCCGAGGGGAAGCCCGGCTGCGGCGAGGCGAAGAAGATCGTCTGCCCGTATCACGCTTGGGTCTACGGACCGGACGGGAAGCTGCTCAAGGCGAAGCACACCGACGACCTGAAGCGCTTCGACCCGCGTGAGTATGACCTCGTGCCGCTCCGCTGCGAGACCTGGCAGGGCTTCGTCTTCTTGACGCTCGACAAGGACGCCGAGCCGCTGCGCGACTATCTGGACGATCTTGTGGAGGTCTTCTCTCGATTCGAGTTCGAACCGCTCCGCCTCGCCACGCGCGAGGTGTACGACGTGTACGCAAACTGGAAGATTCTCGTCGAGAACTACTCCGAGTGCTATCACTGCCCCGGCGTCCACCCGCAGCTGAATGCGCTGACGCCGTACGACCTCGGCGAGGACATCCCCGCATGCGGCCTCTGGAAGGGGGGCTGGCAGCCACTCGTCGGCGAGGCGCTCACGATGGGACTCGACAAGGGTTCGCACAAGCGACCGTGGCTGAAGGGGATGACCGAGGTTGATGCGAAGCGCATTCAATACTTCGCCGTCTGGCCGAACCTGCTCCTCTCGCTGCACCCGGACTATCTCATGGTGCACATGATCGAGCCGCTCGCTCCGGGGCGTTCGCGCGTCGTCTGCGACTGGTTCATGCACCCAGCCACGATGAAGCTCCCCACCTACGACTTCTCCGACGCGCACGGCTTCTGGGAGATGACGAATCGCCAGGACTGGCACGTCTGCGAACTTCAGCAGCGCGGCACCGCCTCCACCATGCTCCCGCCTGGCCGCTACAGCGAACTCGAGGCGAGCGTGCACGCGTTCGACCTGATGGTCGCCGATCGCTACGCCGCCGACGGGAAGCGCACGCCGCGCGGTTGGGCGGTGGGACTCGCCCCCGGCGACATGGACGGGATCGACTTCAGCGATCGCCAGGCGGCACGCGCCGCGATCGCCGCGAAGCTGAATGCGGCGCGCGGAGACGCCACCGGCGACCGCAGCGACTCATGCGACATGCCGCGCTCTTGT
The DNA here is from genome assembly GCA_046095965.1 of Planctomycetaceae bacterium. Lineage (GTDB taxonomy): Bacteria > Planctomycetota > Planctomycetia > Pirellulales > UBA1268 > QWPN01. Next base: position 1,283 of record JBJTJO010000022.1, on the reverse strand, counting down.
CGCGGGCAGTGACAGCCACCGGTATGACCTTGTGCGGGGCCTGAACAAGCGGTACGTCCAAGCGCGACGCCAGCCTGCTCCGCGGCTCCTGCCAGCCTCGACGTGCTCGCCCGAGCGGTCCTCTTGGTGTCCGGCATGGCGATCCCCGAGCATGACCGGGCGGCGGTGCTGACGCGGGGATCAAAAAGATGATCCGACGCGATAAAGTCAAGCTGATTGCGGCGGGCCCGGCGACGTACAGCCGCCTTGCCGTTTCATGACCAACAAAGTCCGTCTCACACCCTGCCGAAACCATGCCCGCCGAGGAACCTGGGAAGCTTGCGCCCAAGCAGCTCGACTGCTACGTCGAGGATGGCCTGCTGGTCTACACGGCCGCCTACCACCTCAAGCGTGGTCATTGCTGCGGCTCCGGCTGTCGGCACTGTCCCTATGAGCCCCGGCACGTCGAGGGCAACACGCAGGTTCGCCCATGAACGCCTACCGGGATGAGGACGAGGACGACGAGTGGGAAGACGATGGCAACGACGCTGATCCTGGCGACGACTCGGACGAGGAGCCCACCGTTCCGTGCCCGTATTGCCGCCGTGAGATCCTCGAAGACGTGCCGCAGTGCCCCTACTGCGAACACTACATTTCGGCTGAAGACCACATCGCCCCGAAAAAGCCCGTCTGGATCATCGCCACGGCCTTGGTTTGCCTTGGGATCGCGCTCTGGTGGGTAATCGCAGCCTTCTGAATGAGTCCCGCCATGCCCGCCCCCAGCCTCCTGATTGGTCACCCGAAGGAACTCATTCGGGCAGGCCTGCGCATGGCTCACCTCCCCGTCACGCCGTAGGCCGCCCAGAGATAGGGGTGCGCGGCCTCGTAGTTCCGGTCCTCGCGACGGGCCTTGATGAAGGCGAGTTGCGCCTCGCGGAGGGCCTTCGAGGGCGGCTGCCCGGCCGCGAGGTTTGTATAAAAGGTGGCCATGATCTGCCCACTCTCCGCGTCGGGCACCTGCCAGAGCGTGGCGACGACGCTTCTTGCCCCTGCGATCTGAAACGCCTGCCGCAGGCCCGCCACGCCCTCGCCGTTCTTCACCGTGCCCACGCCCGTCTCGCACGCGCTGAGCACCACGAGATCCGTGCCCAAGAGATCGAGACCCACGATCTCGGCGCCCGTCAAGATCCCGTCGTCGCCGCCCGTGGCCTTGGCGTTCACGTTCGCCCCAGCGAGGGCCAGGCCGCAGCGCAGGAGCGGGTCCTCCACGGCCTCGCCCGTCGTCGTCACCGCCCGCGTTGCTC
>JBJTJO010000021.1:0-7306 GCA_046095965.1 Planctomycetaceae bacterium | reverse complement strand
TTCTACCCCCACATGGCGCCGGCGGCGTTGCGGCACGTGGCGGCCCTCAACCGCGTCGCCCCGCCGGCCGTCGCCGACGGCTTCCGCTACCTCGAACTCGGCTGCGGGCTCGGCCGCTCCCTGACGACGCTCGCGGCGGCGAACCCCCGGGGCGAGTTCGTCGGCGTGGACGTCAACGCCGAGCACACCGCCTCCATCGAGCGCGACGTGGCGACGGGAGGCCTGGGCAACGTCCGCGTGGTCACGGCGCCGTTCGGCTCGTTGCCGGCGGACCTCGGCAGCTTCGACTTCATCGCCCTGCACGGCATCTGGAGCTGGGTCTCGCAGGAGGTCCGCGACCAGGTGCTCGCGATCATCGGCCGCCACCTCGCCGCCGGCGGCCTCGTGCTCGTCAGCTACAACTCGATGCCGGGCTGGGCCCACCTGCAGCCGATCCGCGGAATCCTCCGCCAATACGCGGCCCTGCGGCAGGGAGACTCGCTGCAGCGGATCAAGGACGCCCTGACCTACCTCGTCTTCATCCGCGACAAGCACGCGAAGTACTTCGACGACAACCCGCGGGCCGCCGCCTACGTGGACGCGCTCGTGAAGCAGGACCCCAAGTACCTCGTCCACGAGTACCTCAACGAGCACTGGACGAGTTTTTATTTCGCGGAGGTCGCGGGGGTGTTCGGCGCCGCGGGCCTCCCCTTCGTGGGCAGCCTGCCGGTCCACACCAACTTCTGGGACCTCTGCGTGCGGCCGGAGTTCCAGGAGTTGTTCCGCACCACCTCCAACCGGCTCGTCACCGAGGCCCACAAGGACTTCTGCGCCAACACGGCGTTCCGCTGGGACATCTACGCGAGCCGCCCGCGGATGCTCGCGGACTTTGCCGACCGGGTCCGCACCGCCGACGACCTGCACTTCCGCGTCGCGCGGCCGGGCACCACGCTGCCGTGGCAGGCCAACCTCGGCGTCGTCACCTCGACCGTGCAGGGTCCGCTCTACCAGGCGCTGCTCGACAAACTCGGCACCGCGAGCCTGCCGATTTCGGAGATCGTCGCGGGCGAGACGCTCGCCGCCACGGCGCCGGCCGACGTGGCGCGGGCCGTGGACGCGGGCGTGGCGATGGGGCTGTTCGAGGTGGCGGCGGGCCCGGTGCCGGCCGCGGGCGAGGCTCCCGCCGCCGTGGCGCTCGCCGATCCGTTCAACCGTGCGATTCTCGCCACCGACGCGCTCGGCGGGCGGCCGGTCGCGCTGGCGAGCCGGCTCACGGGCACGGGCCACACGCTCGGCGACCTCGAGGCGGCCATGCTCCACGAGCTCGTCGAGGCGGGCCGCGACGGCCTCGGCGACCGCGTCGTGTCGCGACTCGCCGCCAGCGGCCGCGCCCTCCAGCAGCAGGGCCGCACCGTGACCGACCCGGCCGAACAGGCGAAACTCGTGGGCCAGGCCTGCGACGCCTTCCTGACCGGCAGCCTGCCGGCCCTCGCGCGGCTGGGCATCGTCGTCTCGGCGTGAACCGCGGAGCCGGTCAGGGGCCGCCCGCCACCGCGTCGTCGCCATAGAGCGGCAGGTGTCGGTAGTAGACCTCGAGCATGTACGTGCAGCAGCACGTGGTGAAGAGCCGCCCGCCGTGCGGTCCCCACTTGTCGAGGGCCGGATCCCACGAGCCCTGCTCGCTCCCCTTCGTCACCTGCACCGCCGGCAGCACCTCCTTCATCCGGTTGTTCCAGCGTGTCCACGCCGGTCCACCCAAGTGATGCACCACCTGGGTGATGTAGTACCACGCGTAGACGTCCTTGTCGGCTTCCCACTGCAGGAACTTCTCCCTGAGCAGCACGTCCACGCCCGTGGCGAGCGCCGGGTGGGCCCGCGGCCAGCCGAGGTACTGCCGGCAGAGCAGGCCCTCCGCCGACACGGCATCGGTGACCGGCCCGGCGGTCGAGCGCACGAGCTTGCCATCCTCGTCGTCGGCCGGCCGGCTCACCTGCTCGAAACGGTAGCCGTAGCGGCTCCCATCCCCGACCGCGACGCCGTCGAGAAAGCGTCCCAGGCCGGCGAACGTCTGCTCGGGCACGTCGAGCCCCGCCATCTGCGCGCTCTTGAGGGCCATCATGTACCAGCCGGTCACCGACATGTCCCCCTGCTGCCCGGGCTCGTACCGCCAACCGCCGTTGTTCCCCTGTGCCGACACCGCGTAGGCCACGGCCCGCCGCGCCGCCGGCTCGTAGGCGGGGTCCTTCGTCATGCCGTAGAGTTCGCACAGCGCGATCGTCGCCTGCGCGTGGGCGTAGAGTGCCTGCCGCGCGGGCGGGTCCTGGAGCGAGATCTCGAACCGCCCCGCGCCCGACTTCCGCCGGTCCGCGTCGCTGCCGTCGGCGCCCGCCACCTGCTTCTTGAGCAGCGCCGTCCAGGCCGTGGCCACCACCCGCTTGTGGCGGCCGGCCTGCGGCGTGTTACCGGCGCCCTGGAAGGCAAGGAGGGCCATCGCCGTCGCGGCGAGCCGGTTCTCCTGCGAGCCGCCATCGACGTAGGGGCCCTGGAGGCTCCACAGGCCGTCCTTGCCCTGCTGCCGCGCGAGCCACTCGAGCGCGCGGCCGACGGCGGCCTCGGTGGCGTCGCTGCCGCCGAACGCCGCGACGAGCCGATTCCTCCGCCCCTCCTCGCGCCCGTCGAGGAGCGACCCCACGGCCGGCGCGCCGGCCGGTGTCGGCTCCGACCCGAGTGCCTCGACCTTCTCGGCCTCCGCGACCACCGGGGCCGCGATGGGATCCTCGACCATCTTCTCCTCGTCCTTCACCTCCGGCTCGGGCTCCGGTTCCGGCTCGGGCTCCGGCTTCATGATCTGCACGCCGGGCTTCTCCGCCTCGACGACGCGGTCGGACGCGAACGACAGGTCGATGGGCCGCTGCCGCTTGCGCTCGATGCGCACGAAGATGAGCGCGAGCACGAGCAACACGGCCACGTGCAGGCACAGGCTGACGGTGAACGGCGGGCTGCGGCGCACCCAGGCCTCGAATCGGGCGCGCATCTGGGTGGGGATCGACGCGAACTCGGAGGCCTCCTCGTCCCCCAGCAGGTCCTCGAGCCAACCCTTCGCCCGGCGCCGGCGGCGCGGTGGCGGTGGGCGGCGCGTCACCCGCCGGCGCCGGGTCGGCACCGCCGACACGGCCGATGGCCCCGTCTCGAAGTCGGACAGATCGACGGTGGGTGCGGCGTCGGCGGACCGCGTGCCCGGTAGCGGGTCGAACGGGGATTGCAGAGCCGGGGCCGGGGCTGGTGCCTCGAGCGGAAACGTCGGGACCGGCGCGGCGATGTCCGGCTTGGGGCTGGCCGGCGGAGCCGGGCGTGCCGACGCGGCGCCCGGCACAGCCGTGCCCGGCGGCGCGACGCCTGGCAGAGCCGTGGCCGGCGGCACGGTCTCCCATGGCAGTCCGCCCACGAGCGGCTGGCGGGGCTGGCCGTCGGGGCCGGGCTTCCGCCCGTGCGGCGGGTGTGGAGGGTCGGGCGGCATGGTGGCGCTGAAAAATGCCCCTTTTGGCGAGCGTCTCGCCCGGGACTTCATTTTAGGGCACGGCGACCCTATTATCGAAGACGTCGTTCGTTCCGGGCCACGTCAAAAGCTGGCGGCCCTGGAACGGCCCGACCACCCACATGACGCGGGGTGGAGCAGCCCGGTAGCTCGCGAGGCTCATAACCTCGAGGTCGCAGGTTCGAATCCTGCCCCCGCCATTTCACGCAAGCCCGGCCGTCGTGGCCCGGGCTTGCTTCTTTTGAGAGCCCGCCGTCCAGGCGAGCAGTCCTGCGTTGCAGGGCCGTCCATGGCCCCGGCGGGCTGTTTTTTGCGCGGCCTCCTGCCGCTGGTTCACGCCCGCACTGCCCTCCATGGCCAGTGCGGCCTTGTTGTGCGCGGCCTCGTGCCGCGGGGCGGTTTTGGAAACTGGCGCAACTTCCGAAGAACCCGCGGTAACCCGAGTGGTGGCCGCGGGTTCTGTCGTTTCGTGCGGCCCCGCGCTGTCGCGCGCAACGCCGTGCTGCGTCGCCACATGCGTCGCCGGTGCGCTGCAATATGCGTCGCAGCCCGGCGCCTCGGTTTACCCCCCCCCTTCCGCCGCGCCCGCCCGGTCCCCACGCACCACGTCCTCGAAGTGGTGCTCGCGGGACATGAGGTAGTGCACCATGGCTCACACCAAGACAACGCGCGGGCGCACACGCACAAGAGAGACCAGAAAAAGGGACCGGCTGCTTGCTCCCTCGGCGCAACCCAGATCTGTCAGCGGCCTCTGGTGTGACGGGCGCGTAACGGACCGTAGCGCACGTGCCAGGTCAGCAGCAACGGCCGTCTCCACGATGCGTGACCTGGAACACGGCCGCCCGACACCACGCTCGCGATCCCCGCGGCCGCGCTCACCGGACATGGGCCTGACTGGGTGCATCGGACGCCCGTGCCCCTTGCCCGTTGGGTGACGGCCGGCTGTGGCGGCGGTAGGATGCTGCCACCCAAGAGAAGGAGCGGCTATGCGGTATGCGGCGTGGGCGGTGGTCGTGGCAATGTGCGGCGGCGTGGCAACAGCCCAGGACAATCTCGACACGCTCAACACTCGCGTGGCGGAACTCTATCAGCAAGGCAACTACCCTGCCGCCACCAAAGTCGCGGAGCAGGCGGTCAAAGTGGCCGAACGGCAGTTTGGCCGGGACGCAGTCGAAACGGCGACACCGATCAACAACCTCGCGTTGCTCTACCAGTCCCAAGGCAAATACGCCGAGGCCGAGCCGCTCTACAAGCGGGCGCTGGCGATCGACATGAAAGCCCTCGGCCCGGATCATCCAGGCACTGCCAGCGATCTCAACAACCTCGCGTTGCTCTACAACTCCCAAGGCAAATACGCCGAGGCGGAGCCGCTCTACAAGCGGTCGCTGGCGATCCGCGAAAAGGCTCTCGGCCCCGACCATCCGCTCACGGCCCAGAGCCTCAACAACCTCGCGGTGCTCTACAAATCCCAAGGCAAATACGCCGAGGCGGAGCCGCTTTACAAGCGGGCACTGGCGATCGCGGAACAGGCCCTCGGCCCGGACCATCCTGATACGGCCACGAGCCTCAACAACCTCGCGGTGCTCCACGAGTCCCAAGCCAAGTACGCCGAGGCAGAGCCGCTCTACAAGCGGGCTCTGGCGATCGACATGAAAGCCCTCGGCCCGGATCATCCAGGCACTGCCATGGATCTCAACAACCTGGCGATGCTCTACCAGTCCCAAGGCAAATACGCCGAGGCGGAGCCACTTCACAAGCGGGCGCTCGTGATTCGTGAAAAGGCCCTCGGCCCGGACCATCCGGACACGGCCCAGAGCCTCGACAACCTCGCGCAACTCTACCGGTCCCAAGGCAAATACGCCGAGGCGGAGCCGCTCTGCAAGCGGTCGCTGGCGATCTACGAAAAGGCCCTCGGCCCGGACCATCCGGACACGGCCATAGACCTCAACAACCTCGCGGTGCTTGAAGTCGCCCTTGGTCGCGTTCCCGACGCCGCAGGACATACCGACCGCGCCCGCCGCGGCACGCGTCGGCACGTGTCCCGCGTGCTGCCGTCGCTATCGGCCGCGGAGCAGGTCATGTTCCTACGGTCGCAGGATGAGGCGAGCTTCCACGGTGCGCTCACGCTCGGTCTGCTCCAGAAGTCCAGCCCACAGATCGCCTCGCTTTCTGGTGGCTGGCTCGCCAACGGCAAGGCCGTGGCCCAGGAAGCCGCCTCCCAGCAGATCATCCTGGCACGGCAGAGCACGAACCCCGCCACGCAGGCGGCCGTCGCAACGGTCGAAAAGGTGCGGGCCGATCTCGCAAAGCTCGCGCAGACCACGCCCGAGCCGAACAAGGCCGCAGCCTACCGGGCCAAGGTCGCGGAACTCCAATCCGAGGAGCAGCGGCTCGTCCATGAGATCGGCGGGCAGTTAGCCGCGCTCGACCGCGATGAGCCGTGGGTCGAGATCGATGCGATCCGGAAGAGCATCCCCGTGGGCAGCGTGCTCGTGGACATCGCCCGGTTCGGTATCTCCGACTTCGCGGCCAAAGGCACGGATGCAAAGTGGCAACCCCCGCGTTACGCCGCGTGGATCGTCCCGCCGGCCGGCGCGGGCGACGTCACGATCATCGACCTCGGCCCGGCCGAGGAGATCGATGCGGCGGTGCAGACCTACCGCGAGGCGATCGAGGCCGTGCAGAAGGCCGGCTTCGCCCGCGGGCAGGCCACGGCCGAGGACGAACTGAAGATCACGGCGGCGCCGCTGACCCAAAAGATTCTCCAGCCGATCGCGGACGCCATCGGCGAGGCCACCGACATCATCCTCTCGCCCGACGGCTCGCTCTGGCTCGTGCCCTGGCAGGCCCTGCCCTTGGCCGACGGCTCCTACGCCATCGAGAAGTTCGCCATCCGCACGGTGACAAGCGCTCGTGACCTCGTGCCGGTGCCGGTGGAGGCGAAGGGGAGCCGGGGCGGACCGGTCGTCGTCGCGGACCCGGCCTTCGACTCCAAGCCCGCAGCACCGGCTCAAAAGCCCGCCGCGGACACGAGCCGGTCGTTTGCCCCCTCGACCGACATCGTGCGGAAGTTCGGCCGGCTGCCGAACACCCGCACTGAGGCACTCGCCAGCAAGCCCGTCCTCACGAAGCTCACCGGCAGCGAGCCGAAGGTGCTGCTCGGGCCGGACGCCAGCGAGGCGAACCTCAAGCAGGCCGCCGTGCGGCCGAAGACTGTCATCTTCGCCACGCACGGGTTCTTCAAGGCCGACCAGGAGGTGAAGCGTGACGACACTGCAGCCGGTTCGCTCGCAGCCGCCGGCTCGGGCAGCCGCGGAGCGACGCGGGCGGTGACGACGACGGGTGAGGCCCTGGAGGACCCGCTGCTGCGCTGCGGGCTGGCCCTTGCCGGGGCGAACATCGGTGCCAAGGCCGCGGGCGGCGACGACGGGATCCTGACGGGCGCCGAGATCGTGGGTCTCGACCTCTTGGGCACCGATCTGGTCGTGCTCAGCGCGTGCGAGACGGGCGTTGGCACTGTGAAGAACGGCGAGGGCGTAGCGGGCCTGCGGCAGGCGTTCCAGATCGCGGGAGCAAGAAGCGTCGTCGCCACGCTCTGGCAGGTGCCCGACGCGGAGAGTGGGCAGATCATGGCCACCTTTTATACAAACCTCGCCGCGGGGCAGCCGCCCTCGAAGGCCCTCCGCGAGGCGCAACTCGCCTTCATCAAGGCCCGTCGCGAGGACCGGAACGACGAGGCCGCGCACCCCTATCTCTGGGCGGCCTACGGCGTGACGGGGAGGTGAGCCATGC
>JBJTJO010000020.1:0-24964 GCA_046095965.1 Planctomycetaceae bacterium | reverse complement strand
CTACGATCCCGCCCCCTCGGACCCCCCTCGGACGCCCGCCGCGCCCATGCTGCACCTCCACGATCCCGCCGCCGCCGCGGACGCCCCCGCGCCGGTCGCCGCGCCGGCCGCCGCGCCGACCGGGATCGTCGCGCGGGCGCTCGTGGCCTGGACGCGGCTCTGCCTGCGCCTGCCGCTCGTGGTGATCGCCGTGGCGACGCTCTCCGCCGGCGCCGCCGGTCTCTTCACGGCGCGGCACCTCGGCTACAAGGTCAGCCGCGTGGACCTGCTCGACCCCGCGAGCGACTACAACAAGCTCTGGCTCGACTACACGCGCGAGTTCGGTGACGACGACGACGCCGTGATCGTCGTCGAGGGGCAGTCCCGGGAGGACGTCGTCGCCGTCCTCGACGAGCTGTCCGCGGCCGTGGCCCGCAACGGCGACCGCTTCCGCTCCGTGCTCCACGAGGTGGACCTCTCGCGGATCCGCGCGAAGGGCCTGCATTACCTCTCGTCGGCCGACCTCACCGCGATCGAAGGTTTTATCGAGCGCACCCGCCCGATCCTCGCCGGCGGCTGGGCACAGCTGCGGGTCGGCACCATGGTCGGCGGCATGGCCGGGCAGATGGTCGCCGGCGCGCAGGCGCCGCCGGGGCAGGCTGCCGCCGAGCCGCCGCTCGAATCGCTCGAGCGCTACGCAGAGGCGCTGCTCGCGGGGGTCGAGTCGCCGACGGGCCGGGGCGAGTACGTGTCGCCGTGGCCGGGGATGCCCGAGTCGCTCGGCACGCTCCGCGACCTCTCGAGCCAGCACCTCCTGGCCAAGGACGGCAGGCTCGGGTTCGTGCTCCTGCGGCTCGTGAAGGAGGAGGGGGGCTTCGCCGGCGCGTCGGCCGCCACCGACGAACTGCGGCGGATCATCGCCGCGGCCGGCGCCGTCCGTCCGGGCGTCACGATCGGCCTCACCGGCCTGCCGGTGATGGAGGACGACGAGATGCGAACCAGCCAGCAGTCGATGGTCTGGGCCAGCGTCATCTCCATGATCGCCGTGACGATCGTGATCATCGCCGGCTTCGGCGGCTTCCGCCACGCGCTGATGGCCAACGGCGTGCTCGTGATCGGCATGGCCTGGGCCTTCGCCTGGGCGACGGCGAGCGTGGGCCACCTCAACATCCTCAGCGTCACGTTCACGGTGACGATGATCGGCGTCGGCATCGACTACGGCACCTACTATGTGGGCCGCTACCTCGAGGCCCGCCGCCGGGGTCGTGACTGCGAGGCCGCCCTCCTCGAGACGAGCGGGTCCGTCGGCCCGGGCATCCTCACCGGCGCGATCACGACGGCGGTGGCCTTCTTCTGCGCGGCGCTGACGAGCTTCGTGGGCGTGGCCGAGCTCGGCTTGATCGCCGGCGGCGGCATCCTGCTCTGCTGCGTGGCCGAATTGCTCGTGCTGCCGGCCGTGCTGGCGGTCGTGGACCGCAGCCGCCTCGGTCGCTCGATCCCCGAGCCCGTGCCGGTGCACGCCTGGCTCGCGCCGGTGACGCGGAGCCCGCGGTTCGTGGCCCTGGCCTGCGTCGCCGGCACGCTGGCGGTGGCGGGGGGCCTGCCCGAGCTGGGCTACGACCACAACCTCCTCAACCTCCAGGCCGAGGGGCTCGAGAGCGTGGCCGTCGAGAAGAAGCTGCTCGAGGAGTGCGACCAGAGCGTCTGGTACGCGCTGTCGATCTCCGACTCGCGCGAGGAGCTCATCGCCCGGAAGGAACAGCTCCTCGCGCTGCCCACCGTCGAGCGGGTGGACGAGATCGCGTCGCTCCTGCCGGCCGACGAGGAGGTGAAGCGGCCGCTCATCGAGCGCATCCGCGGGCACCTCGCCGGCCTGCCGGAGCGGCCGCCCGAGATCCCCGTGGACCGGCTCGACGCGCTGGGCGAGACGCTCGCCTGGGCGCACGGCGAGGCGGCGCGGCGGCCGGGCGGCCTGCGGGCCGCCTGGCACCTCGAGCGGACGCGCGAGGCGCTGCGGCGGCTGCCCCCCGAGGAGTGCTACCGAGCGGTGGCCACGTTCCAGCAGCGGGCCGCCGGCGACCTGCTCTCGCGGCTCCACGCTCTCGGCGGCGTGGCCGACCCCGAGCCGCCCGCGCTCGCCGACCTGCCGCCGAGCCTCGTCGAGCGGTTCGTGGGTGCCAGCGGCCGCCACCTCCTCAAGATCTACGGCCGCGGCGACATCTGGCGGTTCGACGCGCTCGAACGGTTCGTGAAGGACGTCCGCGGCGTCGATCCGCGGGCCACGGGCAACCCGCTGCAGGCCTACGAGGCGTCGCTGGAGATGAAGCGGAGCTACGAGCAGGCGGCGGTCTACGCGCTGATCGTGATCCTGGCCGTGCTTTGGCTCGACTTCCGCGACCTCCGCCACGCGGCCCTCGCCGCGCTGCCGCTGGCGCTCGGCATGGCGCAGACGCTCGGCCTCATGGGACTCCTCGGCATCGATCTCAACCCCGCGAATCTGATCGGCATCCCGCTCATCCTCGGCATCGCCGTGGACTATGGCGTGCACGTGGTGCACGACGCGCTCGAACGGCCGGGCTCCTACCGGATCAGCGCCTCGACCGCGAACTCGGTGCTCGTCGATGCCCTGACTACGATCCTCGGCTTCGGCGCCCTGATGGTGGCCAGCCACCGGGGGCTCGAGAGCCTCGGCCGGGTGCTGACGCTCGGCGTCACGACCTGCACGGTCACGTCGCTCGTGTTCCTGCCCGCGCTGCTCACGCTCGTCCTGCCGGGGCGGGCCGGTGACGACGAGGCGGGAGCAGCCGCCGACACCGCCACGGACGAGGGTGCGGCGAGCGCCGCCGCACCGGTCCGGCGGGCGGCCTGACTTACCTCGGCCACGACATCCGTTCCTTCACCGTCACGGAGCTTCCCATGCCACGCCTTCCCTCCGCGCGACGTGCCCCGTGGTGCCTGTGCCTCGTCGCCCTCGTGGCGGCGTGGCCCGCGGTTGCCGCCGCCCAGGCCGCCGGCACCGCGGTCGATCTCGCGATGGAGGACCAGTTCGGGACCCGCCACGAGACGGCACGGCACCGCGGCGACGTGGTCGTGCTCGTCTACGCGGAGCGGCACGGGGCCGAGGCGGCGATCGATCTCGGCCGCCGCCTGCACCTGCGGTTCCATCCCACGGCGGCGACGGCGCCCCCGGAGGCCTGGGCGACGCAGCCGCCCGTCGCACCCGCCGGGTGGCCCGCCGGCACGCGCGTGCCGGACGTCCACGTCGTGCCGGTCGCCTGCCTCCCCGAGGTGCCCAAGGCCCTGCGGACGGTCGCCCGCTCGCGGTTCCGCAAGGACTCGCCGCACCTCTCCGTGTGGCTCGACTTCGACGACGATCTCCGCGGCTCCTTCGGCCTGGTCGAAGGCGCGCCGAACACGGCGGTCATCGACACGGCCGGGCTGCCGCGCGGCGTGGTCCCGGGCGTGCCCGACGAGCGCCGGTTCGAGGAACTCGCGCAGTTCATCGACGGCCTGCGGCTCGGCGCCCGGCCCGACCTCCGCGTCGCCACGCTCCCGCCGCCGCAGGCGGTTCCGGTGCCGCTGCCGGCGGCGCCTCCGGCCGCGGTCGTGCCGACCGGCGGCGTGCGCTGACCGTCCCTCAGGCGCGGTCGCGGTCCTTGAGCCGGCGGCTGGCGCGCTCGAGCGTCTCGCGCTCGCGCGGCGTGAGGCTCGCCGAGCCGGAGCGGCTGATCTTTTCGAGGACCCGGTCGGCCTGCTGCTGGAGCGTCGCGTCGTCATCCTCCCCGTCGGTGTCAGGGCGGAAGACGCGGTACCGGCCGCCGCCGCGGAGCCGGCGCCACCCCGACACGCGCCTCATCGGGTCGGCGAGACCCTCCAGGCTCCAGCCCTGCCAGGCGTAGAGCAGGCCGAAGGCGGCGCCGCCGAGGTGGGCGATGTGGGCCACGTTCGACTGCGCGTTCGTGGTGCCCTGCACGTCCCAGAACACGTACAGGATGCCGAGCGCCCACGCGGGCAGCGGCAGGACGCCCCAGATGAGCACGGTGACGTGCGGAAAATTCCAGACGAACACCGCGAGCACGGCGGTCACGGCGCCGCTGGCCCCGATGAGCAGCGGCGCCGAGAAGCCGGCCGGCCGCAGCGCCACGCTCGCCAGCCAGGTGAGGCCCGCCACGACGAGGGCCGTGACGTAGAAGCGGAGGAACTCGGCCCGGCCCAGCAGGGTCTCGACGGCGCGGCCGAAGAACCAGAGCGAGAGCATGTTGCCGATGATGTGCCAGGGCAGGGCGCCGCCGCGCGGCACCGCGTGCGCGAAGCCGTAGGTGACGAGTTCCCAGATCCGCCACGGATGGCGCGGCAGGTCGCCGCGGAGGGCGAGCCAGTCGTTGAGCGAGTTCGGATCGGGCGGGCCGACCATGTTCGCCACGAAGATCGCGACGTTCGCCACGAGCAGCGCGGCCACCGCGGTCCAGCCGGCCCCGTACGCGGAGCGGCCCGAGGAGTAGCCGCGATCCTGGAATCCCATGGTGGAGGGGCCCTGCGGGGGAACGACACCGCGCGGTGCGCGGGACACGAAGCAGCATCGTAGGGCGTCCGGCGGACCCGGGCAAAAAGCGGCGGCGGGCGGCGGGCCGCTGCCGCCGGCCGGCGGCGGGTGCTAGAGTCCGCCCGCGTTCCGGGTCGCGCGGCGGGACGCTGCCGGGAGGTGCCGCGCCGGGAGACCATGCATGGCGACGAACGGAGCGCTCGGCCGCAAGCTGCGGATGGGGATCGTGGGGGGCGGCCAGGGGTCGTTCATCGGCCGGGTGCACGTCACGGCCGCGGTGCTCGACAACCGGGCGACCCTGGTGGCCGGCGCGCTCTCGAGCGACCCGGCCCGCGCCAAGGCGAGCGCCGCCGACTACGACATCGACCCGGCCCGGGCCTACGGCTCCTACCAGGAGATGCTCGCGGCGGAGCGGTCCCTGCCGGCGGACCGGCGGATCGACTTCGTCACCATCGCCACGCCCAACCACATGCACTTCCCCGTGGCGAAGGCCGCGGTCGAGGCGGGCTTCCACGTGGTCTGCGACAAGCCGCTCACGCTCACGCTGGCCGAGGCCGAGGAACTGGCGAAGGTCGTGGCGGCGTCGCCGGTCGTGTTCGCGGTCACGCACAACTACACGGGCTACCCGCTCGTGCGGCAGGCGCGGCAGATGATCCTCGCCGGCGAGTTCGGCGAGATCCAGGCGATCCGCGCCGAGTACATCCAGGGCTGGCTGCGGACCCGCCTCGAGGGCGAGGGGCAGAAGCAGGCCGCCTGGCGGACCGATCCGGCGAAGAGCGGCGCCGCCGGCTGCTTCGGCGACATCGGCACCCACGCCTACAACCTCGGTCGCTACCTGACCGGCCTGCTGCCGGAGTCGATCAGCGCGAACCTGAGGACCTTCGTGCCCGGCCGGGCGCTCGACGACTACGGCCACGCCGTGATCCGCTACCAGAACGGCGCCCTCGGCACGGTGACGGCGTCGCAGATCAGCCACGGCCGCGAGAACGACCTGCGGATCCAGATCGACGGCACGCTCGGGAGCCTCGAGTGGCACCAGGAGGAGCCGAACAAGATGGTGGTGCGGCACAACGGCCAGCCGCACATGATCTACACGCGCGATCCCAACGCCCCCTTCATGAACGATGCGGGCAAGGCCGCCTGCCGGCTGCCCTCCGGCCATCCCGAGGCCTTCTTCGAGGCCTTCGCCAACGTCTACCGGGCCGCCTTCGACGCCATGGCCGCGGCCGCGTCCGGGGGCGTGGTCGAGCGGACCGACACCGTCTATCCCAACATCCACGACGGCGTGGAGGGGATGCACTTCATCGTGCAGTCCGTGGCGTCGAGCAAGGCGAACGGCGAGTGGCTCCCGCTCAAGCCCCCGCAGGCCCGGCGCTGACATGCCCCCGACCGAGCCCCGGTATCTCGTGTTCGACATCGAGAGCGTGGCCGACGGCGCGCTCGTGTCGCGGCTCCGCTACCCCGGCGAGGACCTGCCCCCGCAGAAGGCGATCGCCCGCTACCGGGGCGAGCTGCAGGCCGAGAACGGCAAGGACTTCATCCCCTACACGTTCCAGCTGCCGGTCTCGCTCGTGATCGCGAAGGTGGACAAGGGGCTGCGGCTCATGGACCTCGTGGCCCTCGACGAGGAACAGTCGCGGCCGCACGAGATCGCGAGGAAGTTCTGGGAGGGCTGGCGGCGTTACAACCGGCCGCGGCTCGTGTCGTTCAACGGCCGGGGCTTCGACATGCCGCTCCTCGAGCTCTGCGCGTTCCGCTACGGGATCCGGATCCCCGACTGGTTCGCGGAGGACGCCCGGAACTTCGACCAGCCCCGCTACCGCTACAACACGGCCGCCCACTTCGACCTCCACGAGTGGCTGACGAACTCGGGGGCCTCGCGGTTCAACGGCGGCCTCTCGCTGGCGGCCAACCTGATCGGCAAGCCGGGCAAGACCGAGGTGGCCGGCCACATGGTGCAGGACCTGTGGGATGCCGGGAAGAAGGCGGAAATCCACGACTACTGCCGGGCCGACGTGCTCGACACCTACTTCGTCTTCCTGCGGAGCCGGGTGATCGCCGGCGACATCGACCTCACGCGCGAGGCCGCGCTCATCGAGGAGGCCCGGCAGTGGATCGAGGCGCACGCGGAGAAGGTCCCGGGCCTGGCCCGCTACCTCGCCGCCTGGGGCGAGTGGCAAAGCCCCTGGTGAGCGGCCCGCCGGCGCCGGCGGGCGGCGAGCAGGCAGATGCCCGCCGAGGCGAGGAGCACAAGCGTGCCCGGCTCCGGCACCGCGTAGACGAGCATCACGTCGCTGCCGTCGAGCGCCAGCGAGAAGGTGTGGTTGGCCCGGGCGACGTCGAACGCGACGCCGTTGGAGTCGAGCCATGACTCCGTCCGCAGCGACAGGTTCGCGAAGCCTTCCGTCGCGCCGGAAACCTGGTAGATCCTCCACGCCCGGTTGGCAGACCAGAAGTCGTCGCCCCAGTCCACCGAGCTCGTCCACGACGAGTTGGGGTCCTGGTCGAAGAACGAGAGCATGAGGGTCGTGGAGCCGGAGAAGGTGAGGTCGCCGTTCACCACGATCTGGTCGAAGACCCGGGCCCCGGCCGGCCCCTGGGTCGCGTCGTTGGCACCGATCTCCCACACGACCGTCGCGCCCGTGGCGTAGGCCAGGTTGCCGAGGATCGTCGAGACGTCGGGCGAGTTGCCGGGGGCGTGCGTGCCGCTGACGCTGACCGAGCCGATGATCGTGCCGGCACCGCCGAGCGTGCCGCCGGGGGCCACGGCCACGGTGCCCGAGAGCGTGCCGTTGACCGACATCAGGCCCGAGGTCACCGCCGCCGTGGTCACGCTCGCCGAGCCGGTGAGGTTCAGGGCGCTCGAGCCGCTCTTCACGAGCGCGCCGCCGTCGATGGCCCCGGCGAAGGTCGTGTTCGTGGCCGCCGCGACCGTGAGCGTGCCCCCACCGAGGGCCACGCTGCCGCTGCCGGCGAGGGCCGCCACGGTCTGCGCCTGGCCGTTCAGATCGAGCGTGGCGCCGCCACGGACATCGACGAGGTTCGTCGCGGCGAACGAGCCCCCTGCGTCGAGCTTCACGATGCCCTGCTCGACGACGACGCCGCCGGTGAACGACGTGGAACCCGAGACCACGAGCGTGGCGGTCGAGGTCTTGAGCAGGCCGACGGCATAGGCGTCGGTGCCGGTCGTGTCGGCGAGGGCGGTGAGCGTGCCGCCGGTGGCGGCGGTGGCCGACGTCAGGAGCCGGCCGGTGCCCGAGATCGTGCCGCCGGCATTCGTGTAGGCGAAGATGCGGACGTCGCGGTTGACGACGAGCGTGGAGCCGGCGGCGATCGAGAGCGTCGTGTAGGTGGAGAGGGCCGCGGAACTCGAGAGCACGAGCGTGCCCGCGTTCAGGTTCGTGGCCCCGAGAAAGCCGTTCGTGCCGCCGAGGGTGAGGGTGCCGACGCCCCCCTTCGTGAGCCCACCCGCGCCGAAGATGCCGCCGAAGAACGAGGAGCTTCCACTGCCCGCGATCGTGAGCCGGGAGGACTGCAGGTTCACCGATCCCGAGCCGAGGAGCGTCCCGATCGTCTCGTCGCCGCCGAGCCGGAACGTCGCGCCGCTCGAGATGCTCACCGTGGACGTGTCGGCAAGCCGCTCGGCGCCGCCGGTGGCGAGGATGCCGCCGGTGATGAACGTGGAGCCGGCGACGAGGCTCGTGCCGGTGAGCAGGAGGGTGCCGGTGCCGCTCTTCGTGAGCGTGCCGGTGCCGGTGACCACCGCCGCGTACTCGCCGTGCGACGCCTGCGCGAACTCGAATGCCGCGTCGTTCACGATCGGACCGCGGATCGTGGCCGCCGAGGCCTTGATCCGGCCGCCCGAGACGGTCGTCGTGCCCGTGACCAGGCCGGCTTGCAGCGTCAGCGTGCCGTTGCCCGTCTTCAGGAGCGAGCCCGAGCCGCTGAGGTATCCGAACAACGTGCCGGAGGCCACCTGCGCGAACTCGACGGCGGCATTGTTGGTCAGGCTGCCGTTCTGCACGTTCGAGCTCGTGAGCACGAGCCGACCGCCGTTCACCGCCACGGTGGCGTTGTCGATGATGGCGCCCGCGAGCGTCAGGGTTCCGGAGCCCGACTTGACGATCGCGAGCGGTGCTTCGACGCCGCCCCGGATGCGCCCCGCGAAGGTGCCGTTCGTCACCTGGGCGAACTCGACCGTCGTTCCGGGCGCGGGCATCGAGGAGGATGGCGCGATCGATCCGCTCAGGCTGGCGGTGGTGCCGACGAGCCGGCCGGCGGCGATGGTCGTGACGCCGGAGTAGGAGTTGCTGCCGGTCATGGTGAACGTGCCAGTTCCCACCTTCATGAGGCCGCCAGAGCCTGTGATCGAGCCCGTGTAGGTTGTGGACTGGTTGTTGCCACCGACGGAGAGCGTGTTGCCGCCGATTGCCACGTTGCGGGATCCCGAGAGGCCGCCAATCGCGTAGGTCTGGGTTGTGGTACCCGCCGACAACGCGACGAAGCCCGAGTCGGTCGAAAGCATGTCGAGCGTCGATCCCGCAAGGGCCTGCGTGGTAGCCAGTGACAGCACCCCGCCCGCGACCCGCGTGACTCCCGTGAAGGTGTTGTTACCGCCGAGCGCGAGCGTACCCCCGGCGATGGTCAGGCTGCCTGAACCGCTGATCGCGTTCGTGACCGTGCCACCGTAGCCATCGGTGCGATTGAACACGAGCGCGCCATTGTTCGTGATCGCACCTCCGCCCAGCCGTCCCGCCGTGCCGCCGTTGCCCACCTGCAACACCCCGCCGGAGATCGTTGTCGGCCCGGTCGAACTGTTGCTGCCGGTGACGACAAGCGTGCCCCGCATAATCTGCGTTGCCCCCGTGCCGCTGATCGAACTCGCGAGCGGCCCGCCATAGGCGTCGCTGCGATTGAACACGAGCGACGCGTTGTTGGTGATCGGGCCGGTGCCGAGCGAGCCGGAGGTGCCTCCATTCCCCACCTGGAGCGTGCCGGCGGAGATCGTCGTCGAGCCCGTGGAGCCGTTGCTGCCCGTGAGCGTGAGCGATCCGCTCATGAGCCGCAGGCTGCCCGACCCGCTGATCGCGGAGGCGAACGGCCCGCCGTAATTGTCGCTGCGGTTGAAGGCCAGCGTCGCGTTGTTCACGATCGCACCGCTGCCGAGGCTGCCTGCCGTGCCGCCGGCACCGATCTGAAGCGTGCCGCCACTGATCGTCGTGACGCCGGAGTAGGAATGCGATCCGGAGAGCGTCAGGCCGCCGAAGCCGGCCTTCACGATCGCACCCGAGCCAGTGATCGCGCCCGAGTACGTCGTCGATTGGTTGTTGCCACCCACCGAGAGCGAGTTGCCTGCGATGTCGAGATTCCGCGCGCCCTTCAGGCCACCGAGCACGTAGGTCTGCACGCCGGTGCCCGAAAGGGCAACGAATCCGTTGTCGGCGGAATTCAAGTCGAGCGTCGAGCCACCGAGCGCACGGGCATTCGTCAGCGTTAGCGTGCCCGAGGTGGCTCGCGTGTCGCCAGTGAATGACGTGCTGCCCGACAGCGTGAGTGAGCCGCGGGCGAGCGTCAGACTGCCCGTGCCGCTGATGGCGTTGGCCACCGCGCCGCCATGGTCATCACTGCGGTCGAAGACGAGACCGCCGTTGTTCGTGATCGTGCCCTCTCCCAGCCGGCCACTGGTGCCACCGGCGCCCACTCTCAGCGTGCCGGCGGAGATCGTCGTCGCCCCCGTGTTGACGTTGCTTCCCGAGACCACGAGCGTGCCGCCGCCGGTCTTCGTGAGGGCCAGCACGCCCGATCCACTGTTCTGGAGCGAGCCGGCGAAGATCGACGAGCCCGACGCGACGTTCGTCGTCAGCGTTCGCGTGCCGGCGGTGGTTGCCGTCGTGATCACGCCGCCGGCCGAGCCGCTCAGGGCGCCGACTGCGACGTTGAAGGTGCCGGTATTCAGCGTGCCGGCGTTGACGGCCAGGGCGATTCCGGTGCCGCTGACGGCAGCGGTATGACCGACTTGGAGCGTGCCGGCCGCGATGATCAGACCGCCGGTTGCCGCGTTCGATCCCGAGAGTACGAGCATGCCCGACCCGCTCTTCACGAGCGCGAGTTTGCCGACGCCGTTGTCGCGAAGCGCACCGGCATAGGTGCTGGTTCCCGCGGCCACGGTGGTCGTGAGCGTGCGAGTGCCGGCTGTTGCGGCCGTCGTCACAACGGCCCCGGTGGAACCGCTGAACGCGCCGACGGCCACGCTGGATGTGCCGACGTCGAGCGTGCCGGCGGTGACGGCCAGCGGGTTGCGTGCACCGCCGAGCGCTGCGGCATTGCCGACCGCGAGCGTGCCTCCGGACAAAGTCGTGCCACCGGAATAGGCGCTCGACCCGGAGAGCACGAGCGTGCCCGGGCCACTCTTGGTGAGGCCGAGTATGCCGGTGCCGTTGTCGCGGAGCGCCCCCGCGTAGGTTGCGGATCCCGAGGCGACGACCGTCGAGAGCATCCTGATTCCGGCGTCCGTGGCCGTCGTGATCACGCCGCCCGCGGAGCCCGACAACGCCCCGATCGTGATGCTCACCGTGCCGAGGTCGAGCGTGCCGGCGTTTACCGCCACCGCATTCGCCGTGCCGCCGAGCGCCAGAGGATCGCCCGTGACAAGCCGGCCGCCGGCGAGCGTCAGGCCCCCGGTGAACGAGTTCGACCCGGAGAGCGTGAGCGTGCCTCGACCGCTCTTCGAGAGTCCACCGGCCCCCGAGAGCGCCGTGATCGTGGTGTCGGCATTGCCGCCGACCGCAAGCCCGTAGCCCGCGGTATCGACACCGCCGGAGAGCACGAGGCCGCCGGCATTGGCGGCGACCGACCCCGCGGCGGCCAGTGTGAGCGGGCTCTGGATCGTCTGCGTGAATGGGGAGTCGTTCACGACGCCACCGTAGCCCACCCCGAGGCTGCTGCCGGTGACCACGTAGGATCCCGATGCCGAGCCGGTAAAGGTGAGGGCGTTGACCGCAGCCAGCAGGTCGTTGGCCACCGTGCCGCCCGCCCCGGAGAACGCGATCACCGGTGTGCCCGCTGGCGGAACGCCGACCGACCATTTCGCGCCGTCGCTGAAACTTCCCGTGCCCCCCGTGTAGTCATACGTGGCGAGCGTCGGCGCCGTGTAGACCACGTCGAGTTCGTTGCCGACCGTCGTGATGGAGAACGTGCCGACGAACGGATTGGCGAACCCTCCGGTGCCGTTGGCCGGGCCCGTCACGACACTGAACAGCGTCGAGTCGAAGCCGGAGATGCCGCCGGCGAACGTGCCGATCGTCCAGGAGTAACTCGCGTACTGGTTGAAGTTCGCCGCCGGGCCGCTCGTGTCGGGCCCGGTGCCCGAGAGCGTCCAGAGGTTGATCGCGAAGGGGTTGCCCGTCGTGGCATTGATCGTGAGCGAGCCGGACGAACTCAGCAGGTCCCACTGGACGCCGGCGGTTCCCGTCGCGTTGACGAGTTCCCAGTTGTAGGCGCCGCCGCCATTGAAGATCACATCGCCGGCCGTGAGCGTGCCGGGGCTCGTGCCGGGCGTGAGCGTGCTGCCGGCGTTCAGCGTCAGGGCGCCGACGGCTCCCGAGCCGGCGAGCTGCCCTCCGGTGTTCACCACGACGGCGCTCGAGGCGAGCGAGCCGTTCACGCGGAGCGTGCCCGCGTCCACCGTGGTGACGCCCGAGAAGGGGCTCGCCGCCGTGAGCGTCAGCGTGCCCCCGGCGAGCGTCAGGGCACCCCCACCGCTGATGACGTTCGCCACGGGACCGCCGTAGTCGTCGCTGCGGTGGTACACGAGCGTGCCGTTGTTGGCGATCGTGCCGCTGGTGAGCCGGCCCGATGTGGCACCGTCGCCGACCCGAAGCGTGCCGGCGGAGATGGTGGTGACGCCCGTGAAGCCGTTGCTCCCCGTGAGCACGAGCGTGCCGGCGCCAGCCTTCGTCAGGGCCATGACGCCGGGGCCGCCGTTCTGGATCGCGCCCGCGAAGACCGAGGTGCCCGAGCCCACGTTTGTCGTCAGCGTCCGGGCGCCGGCGGTCGTGGCCGTCGTGATCACCGCGCCGACCGAGCCGCTCAGGGGTCCGACCGAGACGTTGTATGTCTGCACGTCGAAGGTGCCGCCGTTGATGGTGACCTGGCCGGTGGTTCCGCCGAGCGCGAACGTGTGGCCGACGAGGAGCGTGCCCGCCGAGATCATCGTCGCGCCTGTGTAGCCCGCGCTGCCCGTGATGCGCAGGGCGCCCGCCCCGGTTTTCACGATGCCGCTCGAGCCGGTGAGGGACGCTGCGACCGTGGCGGTGAGACCGGAGGCCACGTCGATCGTCGGGGCCGTGAGCCGCAGGGTGCCGCTGCCGCTCGAGAGCGTGACGGTGTCGCGCACGAAGGACAGCCCCGCGACGTCGTACGTGCCGTCGACCACGATCGAATAACTCGACTGGGCCGCGGTGCCCGAGCCGAAGATTGCCTGCTGGCCGCGGATGAATTTTCCCGTGGGCTTGTCGCCGGCCGCCTCGAGGGTCCAACTCGCCCGGCTCCACGTGCCGCTGCCCGCCACGCCGGCGGTCGAGCCGTTGCCGTCCCAGATCCGCCCCGCGCCCACGGCGGCGAGCGCGTCGATCCGGCCGTAGCCGCTCGCGGAGTCGAGGCCGGCCGTGCCGATGTCCACGGCCGAATCATAGAGCACCTGGTAGACGTCCCGCGTCGAGTAGGTGAGCCCCTTCTGGTCGAACCGCTCCATCACCAGGGCCGCCACGGCGGCGGCGTGGGGCGCGGCGGCGGACGTGCCATAGAACGGGTTGAAGCCCGAGGTGGTCGTCGTGCCGCCGTCGGGGGCGGTGAGGAGCGGGGTCGTGCGGGTCTCGGTGACCGGGTTGCCATTGGCATCGAAGAGGATCAGCGTGGGCCCGCGCGAGCTGAACGACTCGACGCTCGAGGGCGTGCCCCAGTAGCTCGCCGCCACGCCGATGGCGCCGGTCGCGGCGGCCTGGCCGTAGACGGTCGGGGCGTTCGTCTTGTCGGTGTCGATGATCGTGAAGCTGCTGCCGAACGTGGAGAGCTGCATCACGACCGGCGCCGTGCCGGAGAGCCGGGTGACGCGGAGGGCGACATCGACGGCGGCCGTTCCCGAGTTCGAGATGGTGACGAACTCGTACGGATCCTGCCCGGCCGTCTGGTTGTCGATCGTGAAGTAGGTCGAGGCCCCGTTCGTCGTGGTCACGGCCACGCGGAAGTTCGAGGTGGTCGCCGACCCGCTCACGCTCGTGTAGGGCTCGCCCCACTGCAGCACCGCCCGGCCGGAGGAGTTGGCGGCGGCACGCATGAGGAGCAGGCCATCGGTGCCCCAGTTCACGGTGCCGCTGACCCCCACGGACGTCGTGACGCGGGTGGCGTCGGTCGCGGAATTCCCGGCTGCCGAGAAGTAGGCGATGCCCTTCGCGAAGGCGGCGTTGGCGGACTTGGCCGCGGGGCCGTCCTGGAACCGGGGCGCGGTCAGGTAGCCGACGTCATCGACGATGACCCGCATGCCGGAGACGGCGGCGAGGCCGTCGATCGCGTCGGCGATCGACTGGTCCGGGGCGGGCGTGCCGACGCCCGTGTAGCTGGTGACCGGGTTGGTGTTGTTGAAAGCCGAATGGAAGTAGAGCTGCGCGCCCGGCGCGACGTCGTGGATGATCTCCAGCATCGCCCGACCCTCGTCGGTGCCGGAGTCGTCCTTCACGACCGACACGCCGGTGGTGTAGCCGTTCGGATTGCCGGCGCCGGGCAGGTTGCCGGCCGAGATCTGCGTGGCGAGCGTGGGCGTCGTGCCGGCCCCGTTGAACGAGTCGGAGATCACGCCGAGCTTTACGCCCGCGCCGGTGACGCCGAAGATGGTGCGGGCCTGGTCGGCCTTGAGCACGCTCACGCCCTGCGACGTCGCCGAGCCGATGGCCGTAAAGAACGGCGACGCGTCGGTGCTCAGCGTGACCCAGGGGGAGCGTTCGTCGGCCGGGTCGGGAGAGGCCTCGTCTGCCCGGGCGGACCGTGCGCCACGCGCAAGCGCCAGGCACGCGAGCAGGAACGCGACGGACGCCCCGCGGAGTCGCCCATGCACATGAACCGGGGAAAGAAACGACATCGGCCCACCGCACCACGGAGACGTGAATGCCGGCGGGCGGGAGCGGGCGTGACGACCACGGACCGAACGACCCCTGGCCTGCCGGTCGCGACGCCGATTGAGCGACGTCGCCGAAGCACCACACGCGGCCGAAGCGGGCTGAGCCCGGTGGCCGCGGAGATCAGGGCGCCGGCCGCGTTCGATGGATCGAAGCGGCGGCGCGGGGTACTTGCAGGAGCGGATCCGAACGAGGTGGGGGGAACCCCGAGAATTATTGGGGGGAGTAGACCGGTTGCCCCGGAGGTTGTCAAGCAACCGGCCGGGTGGGCATTCGGTCGCCGGCTACCCGGCACGTTGCCGCATCATTCGGCGGCGGTTGGGGCGGCGGGCTCAGACTCCGGCTCGGGCTTGGACTCGGGTTCGGGCTTGGACTCGGTCGCCGGGTCGGCGTCCGGCGCGGCGGGCTCGGGCGTGGCGGGCGGCGGTGGCGCCAGGCCCGCGGCCACGCCGCGGCCCGCGGCCCGCCCGACGTCGTCGAGCTTGCCCTTGGGCGCCCGGGCCTCGACGGTGTACATCCGGCCGCCCACGACGACCGCGGCACAGCTCCGCTCGATCGGCTGCGAGAGCCCGTCGATCTTCGCGGTGCCCGGGGCCCCCCAGACGACGCCCTTGTGCGTCCCGAGGTCCAGGGCCGCAGGCTTCTTGAGGAGCGTGCTCTTCCCATCGGCGTTCGTGAACTGCCCGGCGAGCGATTCCGCCACCGCGGCCACGAACGCCCCCTGGTTGTCCGCGTCCACGGCGCCGATCCCGGCCGGCGGGTCGCCGCCAAGCACCGTCACCGAGGGATAGCTCTTGCCGCCCGCCGGAAGATAGCGGGCGAGGTAGTCCTTCGACCGCGGCTCGCGCTTCCAGCCGACCGGCGGCGCCACGCGGATCCGCCCGTCGTCCACCGTGATCGCCGAGTCGGCATCGACCTCGGTCGGCACGATCGGCTTCTCGGGCTTCGCCTTCTTGACCTTCTTCGTGCCGCCGCTGCAGCCGGCGCCGACGAGCACGAGCAGGGCGACGACCAGCGTTCCGACGCGGCGGGCGGGCGACATGGCGGTGGCTCCGGTGGGGCGGAGGCCGGCAGGGTGCCGCTCACTCCGCGATGGCTTCCTTGACGAGTTGGATGAAATGCGTGGCGCCGAGTTCCGACGCCTTCTTCTCGGCCGCCTTCTTGTCGGCATACTCGAACATGGCGAGTCGCTTCATGGCCGGGCTGAAGACGCCCCAGTAGGCCTTCATCCGCGCCTCCTTGACCGTCTTCTTGCGAGACGGCTTCTTGGCGGCGGGCTTCTTGGGCTCCTTGGCGGCCTTCTCCTTCTTCTCCTTGGCGGGCTTCTCGGCCTTCTTCGCCGTCTTGCCACGGGCCTCCGCGGCATCCGCCTGGGCCCGCAATTCCTTCCGGTTCACCACTTTCCGCGCCATCGTCTCGCCGCCGTCCTTCCTCGTGGGTCGCTGGGTGTCATCCGCCGCGGGGGACTCGCGTCCGCGGCGGCGGCAGTATACCGCCCGACGCGTCCGCCGCACGGCGCTTCTATACTTTTGGCGATGACCGCCACCGTCGCCGCTCCCGAGCCCGCCGCCCCGTTCCCCGCCTACCGGGGCCTCGACGACGCCGTGCTGGCCGGGCGGATCGAGGCCGTCCGCCGGCGGATGGGCCGGCGGCTCGTGATCCTCGGCCACCACTACCAGCAGGACGGCGTCATCGCCCATGCCGACTTCCAGGGCGACAGCTACCAGCTGTCGAAGAGCGCCGCCGAGCGGGCCGACTGCGAGGCCATCGCCTTCTGCGGCGTGCACTTCATGGCCGAGACGGCCGACATCCTCGCCAATCGGCCCGAGAAGGTCGCGGCCCGCGGCGGCCGGCGGGTGACCGTGGTGCTCCCCGACATGGCGGCCGGCTGCTCGATGGCCGACATGGCCGGCATCCATCAGGTGGAGGACGCCTGGGCCGACCTCGGCTCCGTGATCGACACGGCCGACGTGACGCCCGTCACCTACATCAACTCGGCGGCGAGCCTGAAGGCCTTCTGCGGCCGCCACGGCGGGATCGTCTGCACGTCGAGCAACGCCCGGGCCGTCCTCGACTGGGCCTTCGCGCGGCGGCGGCGGGTGCTCTTCTTTCCCGACCAGCACCTCGGCCGCAACACGGCGCGGACCATGGGCGTGCCGCTCGAGGAGATGTGCGTCTGGAACCCCCACGCCCCGCGGCTCGGCGGCAACGACGCCGCGCGGCTCGCGACCAGCCGGGTCATCCTCTGGCAGGGCCACTGCAGCGTCCACGCGATGTTCAAGCCGGAGCACGTGGATGCGATGCGGGCGCACCTCCCCGGCGTGAAGGTGCTCGTGCACCCCGAGTGCTCGATGGAGGTCGTGGACAAGGCCGACCTCGTCGGCTCGACGAGCTACATCATCAAGCAGGTCGAGGCGGCCCCGCCCGGCACCTCGTGGGCGATCGGCACGGAGCTCCACCTCGTCAAGCGACTGGAGACGCTGCACCCCGAGCAGACGATCCGGTTCCTGTCGCCGGTGGTCTGCATGTGCGCCACGATGTACCGCATCGACCTCGCCCACCTCTGCTGGGCGCTCGAGCACCTCGAACGCGGCAGGCCCGTGAACGTGATCCGCGTGGACGACGAGACGGCGCAGTGGGCGGTGACGGCGCTCGAGCGGATGCTCGCGGTGAAGTGAGCGCGCGGCGCGCACCTGATGGCGGCCGGGCGGTCGTGCCGAACCTGGCCAACTCGCTCAACCGGCTCGGGGCTGCCCATGCCCAGTCGCTGGACGCTCGCTGCGGACATCACCATCTCCCTCTCCCTCTGGGAGAGGGCCGGGGTGAGGGTGCAGGGAATCCGAGCAGCCTCATCAGCACCCTCTCCCGGCCTGCGGCCGGCCTCTGCCCGAGGGAGAGGCGAAGGTGTCGCAGCCCCTCGCCTCCTCAACTCGAGGAGGCAACTCGGCGGGGGCTCAGGACGAGGATCGCGAGCATTGCGGCGCTTCGCCGCTCGCGAGCGAACTCGTACCGGGCCGGCTGTCTGCGTCACGTCTACCGTTCGGCCCGCTTGCGCTCGAGTTCCCGAATGGCGGCCGTGTCCCGTCCGACATACCCCGCCGTATTGCCCAAGAAAACCTGTCTGAACATGAACTCGCGATCGACTTTCGGAAAGTGCCACTCCAGCTCACTGCCCGCTTCGGCGTAGTAATGCTCTTCCGCAGGCTCTCCGAGCGTCTCGTGAATCAGCTTGAGGTACCGCTTCGACGCCTCAAAGTCGGCCATGTAGTCAATGCCGTAAAATTCGACCATCGCGCCATCGACGAACAGGTACTCGATTGAGCGAAACTGGAACTTTGGTCTACCCTCCGAATCTCGCTCTTCCCGCTTGACCTTGTACAGGACTGCGTCGAGTTTTTCGTCGGGACGGGTTTTCATGACAGACTTCCATTCGCCGGTCGGATCCGGGACGCGGACCGCATTCGGGTGGATCTGCTTGAACTGCTCGATCGAGCACCCGAATCGCACCCCCTGGAAGGAAAAATCGCGGGCGCGAGCCTCCGTCGCGGAGATATCCGCGGCCTGGGCGGAAACGAACAGGAGCGCGCCGGCAACGCTCGCGGCGAAAACGGTGCTGATGGACATGTCCATGAATCTCCACCGGGACGCGATCGCGCACGCCGTCGGGGCTGGCGCACATCGCGACGCTATCGATTCAGCCGACATTGTCAAGAAAACCAGGGTTTTTTGTCAGAAGCGGTCTCGACGACGAACTGCTTGATACGGCTCCCGAAGCCTCTCGCCTCCTCAACTCCGCCACGGAAGCTCGGCGGGGGCTCGGGACGAGGATCGCGAGCATTGCGGCGCTTCGCCGCTCGCGAGCGAACTCGTACCGGCCCTCAAGCCGAGCGGGTTGGGCGTGTGGACGTGAGCGTCAGCTGCCTGCCAACTGCGCATGAAGCGCCACGAGCGCGCGATGGCGGTCGCAGCCTCGGGCGAGAGTCGCGACCGACGCGGGCCGCGGGGTGAACCGCGTGGGCTTGCCCGAGGCGTGGGCCGCGAGGACGTCGGGCCAGGCGGGAGCGTGGCCGGTGAGCGCGGCGTCGCGGTATTTCGCGAGGAGCGCCGCACCGGAGGCGGTGCCCTCGACGGCGTCGCCGGGAACCACCACGGGAGTCGCGAACACGTCGGCGAGGAGCTGGCCGAGGGCCGGCGTCTTCGCGAGGCCGCCGGTGAGCACGATCTCGGAGCGTGGAAAACCCCGGGCGTCGAGGGCGTCGCTGCCGATGCGGAGGTTGAACATCGTCGCCAGGAGCATGGCCTTGGCGGCGTTGCCGGGCGTCGCGCCGGCGGCCGTGAGACCCACGAGGCAGCACGAGCCGCCGCGGGAGACGCCGAGGCCCGGCTCGTCGTCCATGAAGGGGAGGGCGGCCAGGCCGCCGCAGTCGTCGGGTGCCGCGCGCACGAGCGGCATCACCGCCGCGAAGGCGTCGCCGCGGCCCGAGCCGTCGAGCCTGCCGAACATCTCCACGACCGCGTTCATGGCCGTGGTGCCGTTGCGGAGGAACACCATGTTGATCGGGCGGCCATCCACCGCGCGAAAGTGGTCGATGCCGCGGTCCACGCCCTGGAAGGGGCGGTCGCCCACGGCGTTGGCGCAGACGCTCGTGCCGAAACTCACCGACACCATGCCGGGCGCGGCGATGAGCGAGCCGGCCAGCGCCGCCGGCTGGTCCCCCTCGGCGGGCGCCACGGGGATGCCCTGCGGCAGGCCGAGGAGCGCGGCGCCGCGGGCGTCGAGGGCGCCGCCATCGCCCCCGGCCACGCGGACGACGGGCAGGAGGTCGCGGAGCGACGGCACGCGCGGCGCGGAGGGGCTGCGGGCGACGAGCGCGTCGAAGTCGGCGAGCAGCCGGGGGTCGTAGTCGTGCGCGTGCGCCGCGATGGGAAACATGCCCGACGCGTCGCCGATGCCGAGGGTCCAGCCGCCGGTGAGCAGCCGCGCGAGCCAGCCGGCGGGCGTCGTGATCCGGGCCGTGCGCGCCGCGAGCTCGGGCCGGTTGCGGATCGTCCACAGCCAGCGCGCGGCGGTCAGCCGCTTCGGGCACTTCACGCCGAAGCGATCCGTCAACTCGTGCCCCTCGGCCTCGTTGCGGCCGTCGCACCACAGCCGCGCGGGGCCGAGCGCCGCCCCCGCCCCGTCCACGAGCACCTCGCCATGCATCTGGCCCGCGATCCCGATCGCGCGGACCTCCATCTCGACGCCCGCGAGCTTCTTGCGCAGGTCGGCAAGCGCCGCGGCGAGCGCGGCGGCCCAGTCATCGGGCCGCTGTTCGTAGCATTCGGGACCGAGGCCGGGGACCATGTCGTAGCCGCCGTCGCCGTGCGCGAGCACGCGGAGCGACTCGTCGGCGAAGACGACCGTGATCCCCTGCGTGCCGGCGTCGATACCCAGATAGCCCTGTGTCCGTGCCATGCGGTTCCTCCGGTGAATCGGCTAGCCGTTCCAGCGCAGGGACGGCGATGCCCCGGGGCCGCGGGTGCCGCAGAAATGCACCTCGATGCCCAGGGCCCGCGCGGCCGCGGCCTTGAGGAGCGCGGCCCGGTCGGCGCCGGCCGCGTCGCGGGCGTAGGCCACCTGCACGTGGTTGGCCTTGTGGCGGGCCATCATCTGGTCGCGCGACACGCCGTAGGTGACGGCGTGCATGATCGGCCACTCCTTCGTCGTGGCCTCGAGCCGGCGGCGGGTCTCGGCCTCGGGGAGCTTCACGACGCCGGCGCGGCCGATGTCCATGCAGAGCTTCTCCGATCCGGCCGGCCCGCCGCGGCCGGAATCGCCCCCGGTGCCGTCCACCCAGATCCGGCTCCACACGATCTCGCCCGGCCTGCTCACGCCGGCGAGCGTGCTGCCGCCAAGCCGGAAGTACATCGGCGGCTGCCGGAAGCCCTGGGCACCCTTCCAGCCCCCGGCGAAGTGGGACGGCGGGGCGCCCCCCGAGATCTCGAACACCCACACCCACTGGTCGGTCGTGCCCGAGCGGTCCCAGTCGCCCCAGCGGACGTCGTGGAGCGTCGTCTCCACCGGCTCGCCGAGCGCGGCGTGGACGCGGTTCGTGAGCAGGCCGTCGAGGCCGGCGCACTCGTCCACCTCGTTGAAGTGCACGAGCGGTTTTCCTGGCGAAATCACCCGGGATGAGTTCGCAACCCGCACTGGGGGCCGCTTCGAATCGTTGAGCATCCCTTCCACGAGGTCACTCGCCGGCAGCAGGTCCTTGAGGCCCTGCTGGTACTGGATGCCGATGCAAGCGCAGCCGAAGCGGTCGGCGATCCGCAGGGCCGCCACGTACATCCGGCACTGGGCGAGCACCTGGGCCCGCGTGAGGTCCGTCGCCTCGTCGCGGCCGAAGTGGAACCGCATGCCCGCGTTCTCGAGCCAGCGGAACACGGCCTTCGCCTCGGCGTCGGACACGAGCGCGGTCTCGTGGTAGAGGGCGCTCTGGCTGAGCCGCTCCTTGAAGACACCCGTCGCGTGGAGGAGCCGGTCGGGGATGATCGCGTTCTCCATCCCCATGCAGCCCTCGTCGAAGACGCCCATCAGGGCCTTCCGGCGCCGGAGATCGGCGGCGAGCGTCTCGGCGGTCTGGGCGATGGCCCGCGGGATCCGCACGCGGTCGATGGGCACGACGTGGCTCGTGTCGTGGTGGACCGCGCCGCGGTCGAGCCAGGAGCGGAGGTGGCGGTCGAAGCTCGGGCTCGAGAAGTCGTCGGCCCAGAGCGTGGAGTAGGGAACGCCCGACTTCGTGAGCGAGCCGTTGAGGTTGAGCATGCCGACGAGGCCGGGCCACCGGCCCGACCAGTTGGCGACGGTGAGGATCGGGCCGCGGTGGGTGGTGAGGCCGGGGAGCACGTGGCTCGAGTACTGCCAGACGGCCTCGGCCACGACGAGCGGTACCTCGGGATCGATCGCGGCGAACACGGCGAGCCCCTCGCGGGCGCCGGCGATGAAGCCGTGGCCGCGGGACCGCGCCGGCGCGTGGCCGCGGTCGAGTGTCCAGCCCGCGCGGGCGAAGGCGGCCGCGAGATCGGCCTCGAGCGCCTGCTGGGCCGGCCAGCAGACGCGGTTGGCCTCCTCGCGCAGGTCGCCGCTGGCGACGAGGACGGCACGCCGGCCGGAGGTGGCGGCGTCGCGACGGTTCGCCCTGGTCGTCCTGGTCATGGCTCGCGCGTCTGCCGGTGGAGATGAGCCTCGGCCCGGAACTATACTCCGCGACGAAATTTCCGGCAGTCGCCGCCCGGCTCGTGCCGGCGGCCGGATCGACACGGCACACGGCAGGAGCACGCGGAGCATGAGACACGACGGATTCGTTCGCCGGGCGACGGGGTGGCTCGCGGTCGTCGGGCTGGCGGTCGGCGCTGCGCGGGCCGACGACGCCAAGCCCGCGGCACCGGCACCGGCACCGGCGACCAAGCTCGCTGACTTCGCCCGCTGGGTGATCGCCGGCGACTACACGAAGGACGGCGGCCTCCTGCTCACGGCGGGGGGCGAAAGCCTGCTCTACCGTCCGGGTGACGTCGTGGTGTGGAAGGTGGCCGATGGCAGCCGGGTGGCCGGCGAGGACGGCAGCGTCGTGCTCTGGGACACCGCGACCGGCGCCGAGGTGAAGAGCGTCGCGGCCCATGCGGGGTCCGCGACGTGCCTCGCCTTCTCGCCGGACGGGAAGACCCTCGCCACCGGCGGCAGCGACAAGGTGGTCAAGCTCTGGAACGCGGCCGACGGGGCCGAGAAGGGGAAGCTCGAGGGGCACGGAGACACGGTGTGGGCGGTCGCCTTCTCCCCGGACGGGAGCCGACTGGCGTCGGCCGGGGCGGATCGCACGGTCCGCCTCTGGACCACCGCCGACTCCTCGGTCTACGCGAATCTCCCCGGCCACAAGGACTGGGTGACGTCGATCGCGTTCTCGCCCGACGGCACGCGGCTCGTCTCAGGCAGCCTCGACGGCGCCGTGAAACTCTGGGACGTTTCCGCCAAGGGGGAACAGGAGGGACCCGAGGCCGTGAAGTCGAGCGTCTGGGTCGTGGCCTTCGCCCCCGACGCCAAGACGATCTTCGCGGGCACGCACGTGGGCCCGAAGACGCTCGTGACGCCGGCCCCGAAACTGCTGCCGCCGCCGCCCCCGAAGCCGGAGCCACCGCCGGAGCCGGTGGCGGCCGCCGAGCCCCCGAAGCCGGCGGCTCCCGAGGCGGCCGCACCGCCCAAGCCCGACGCGGCCGAGCCGGCGAAGCCCGAGCCGCCGAAAGCGCCGGCGGCCAGTCCGGAGCCGGCCAAGTAGACTGGTTGCAGCGGGACGTATGCTGACGTTCTGATCCTTATCATGGGGGCCGCGGTGCGGCCCGTTCCGCGGAGGCCAGCCATGACCACTGCTTCGCCCGCCATCCACCGGATCGCGATGCTCCTGTCGTCCGCGGGGCTGTTCGCCGCCGGCGTCGCCGTCGGCGCCTTCGCGCCGCGGGCCGACATGCCGCGAGTCCTCGCCGCGACGGCGGTCGCCGACGACTCGTTCGCCGCCTGCACGGCCGCGATCGACGACGGCATCGAGGGGCTGTTCCTCCTCGATTTCGAGACCGGCGACCTGACGGGTGGCGTGCTCAACCGCACCACCTCGAAGTTCTCGACGGGCTATCGCTGCAACGTGCTCAAGGACCTCGGGTTCAAGGCGGGGAAGGCGAAGGGCCCGAAGTTCCTCCTGACGACGGGGCTGGCCGACTTCGCGGGCAACGCGGGAACGGCCATGGCCCGTTCCGTGCTCTATGTGACCGACGCCTCGACCGGGGTCACGGTGGCCTACGCCATCCCGTGGAACGCCCAGCAGGCCAACGCGGCCGCCCCCACGTCGGCGCAGCTCGTGCCGCTCGACCAGGCGCGGCCCCGCGGCGGCAAGGCCCCATGAGCACGTCACCCGCGGCCCCCGCGGTCGATGTCATGGTCAACGGTGCGGCGCGGACCGTCGCCGCCGCATCATCGGCGCTCGACCTCATCGTGGCGCTGGGCCTGGAGCGGCGTCCCGTGGCCGTCGAGGTGAACGGTCGCGTGGTGCCGCGGCAGGATCTCGCCGCGTGTATGCTGCTCGCGGGCGACCGCCTCGAGATCGTCACGCTCGTGGGCGGCGGCTGAACGGAGGCGGTGCGATGCATTCGACCATGGCTGGCACGACCGGACCGAACGCGCCGGCCTGCCCTCCCGCCGCGGACGAGACCGCCCTGCGGGTCGGCGGCGTCGCGCTCGCCAGCCGGCTCGTCGTCGGCACGGGAAAATATTCCACCTCCGCCGAGATGGCGCGGTGCCTCGACGCGTCGGGGGCCGATTGCGTCACCGTGGCCGTCCGCCGGGAGCGGCTCATCGACGCCGCGGGCGAGAACATCCTCGACCACCTCGACCCGGCCCGCTACACGATCCTGCCCAACACGGCGGGCTGCTACACGGCGGCCGACGCGGTCCGCGTGGCGCGGCTGGGCCGCGAGCTGCTCCGCGACCTCGGCAATCCGGGATCCGAGTGGGTGAAGCTCGAGGTGCTCGGCGACCAGCGGACGCTCCTGCCGGACCCGGTCGGCACGCTCGAGGCCACGGAGGCGCTCGTGGCCGACGGCTTCACCGTGCTCGTCTACACGAGCGACGATCCCGTCGTGGCCCGGCGGCTCAAGGAGCTCGGCGCCGCGAGCGTGATGCCGGCGGGGAGCCCGATCGGCTCGGGGCAGGGCATCCTCAACGCCAACAACCTGCGGATCTGCCTGGAGTATCTCAAGGAGGGCGACCCGGACTATCCGGTGATCGTCGATGCCGGCGTGGGCACGGCGAGCGACGTGGCGGCGGCGATGGAACTCGGCGTGGACGGCGTGCTGCTCAACACCGCCATCGCCCATGCGGCCGACCCCGTGCGGATGGCGCGTGCCATGCGGGCCGCCTGCATCGCGGGGCGGGAGGCGTTTCGCGCCGGCCGGATGCCGCGCCGGCTCTACGCCACCGCGTCGAGTCCCGACGAGGGGCGGATCACGCGGCCCCGATGAGTCTCGCAAAACGGGTCATTCCCTGCCTCGACGTCGATCGGGGCCGGGTCGTGAAGGGGACGCGGTTCCTCGAGCTCGCCGACGCCGGCGACCCGGTGGAGGTCGCGGCCCGCTACGAGGCCGAGGGGGCGGACGAACTCGTGTTCCTCGACATCACGGCCAGCCACGAGGGGCGCGAGATCGTGCTCGACATGGTCCGCCGCGTGGCCGAGGCGATCTTCATGCCGTTCAC
>JBJTJO010000019.1:0-4194 GCA_046095965.1 Planctomycetaceae bacterium | reverse complement strand
GGGCGCCGGCGGCTCGGCCGAGAGCGTGATCGCCAACGCCGAGGCGATGCAGGATCTTTCCCCGGCCGACGCCAAGGTCGTGGCGCAGGCGCTGCAGGACGTGATGGAGTTCATCGAGGTCACGCAGCTCCGCGGCGGCGCAACGGGCAAGGACTTCCGCGAATACCCGGCCGCGAAGTCCCTCCAGGCCCGCGCGGGCAAGGCACTCGTGCGGTTCCACAAGCCCGAAGCCGCCCCGATCAGCGGCTTCAAGGACACCGACCTCGACCTCTGACCGCGCCGTCCGCGCGGCGTCGTCACATCCACCGCGGCACCGCCTCCGCGCAGCGATCGTACGCACCAAACCGCACCGCCTCCGCGGAGCGCTGTAGGTGCGGACTGGCAGTCTGCACACGGTGGAACGCCAACCAGCTCCGCGGTGGCCAAACGCCCCGGCCACCCGCATTCCGCAGAGTACCACTCTGCGGCTACTCCCGGACAACCATCCACTCTCACTCCCTACCCCGTCCGCCTCCCCGCCGCGTTTCGCCGGCGTGTCCCGTCGGCGGGCCGCCGGCGTCGGGGCCGATTGAGCGCCGTGCCACGCCACCCTCCCGATACTTCCCGACGTCCACGGCTGCACGGATCGGCGCCTCCCGGAGCCGTCCCGTGCCCGACGTCGCCGCATCCGTCACCGTCACGCCCGCCGCGCCCGCCGCCGTCGCGCCCAACATGCCCGACTGGGCGCGGGCCCGCCGCGAGTTTTCCTGGGTGGCCGCGCGCCGCCGGCTCGACGGCCTGCCCGCCGGTCGCGGCCTCAACATCGCCCACGAGGCGGTGGACCGACATGTCCGCGACGGCCGCGGCGGCCACGTCGCCCTCCGCTGCATCGCGGCGGGCGGGCTGCGACGCGAGATCACCTACGCGGCCCTCAAGCGGTCCACGAACGGGTTCGCCGCCGCGCTCGAGTCGCTCGGCGTGCAGCCCGGTGACCGGGTCTGCACGGTGCTCGGGCGAACGCCCGAACTCGTCACGGCGGCCCTCGGCGCGCTCAAGGCCCGCGCCGTGTTCGCCCCGCTGTCGGTGTCGCTCGGGCCCGAGTCGCTCGCGGCCCGGATCGCGGTCGTCGGGCCGCGGGTGCTCGTCACCACGCAGAGCCTGTGGCGGAGGCTGCTCGCGGGCTTCCGTGAAGCGCTCCCCGGGGCCGAGCACGTGATCCTCGTGCGCGACGAGGCGCCTCCCCGACCGCGGGCCACGCTCGACTGGCACGCGCTGCTCCGGTCCGCGCCGACCGCGTACCGCATCGGGCCCACGTCCCCGGACGATCCGGCGCTGCTCCATTTCACCGGCGGCACGACCGGCACGCCGAAGGCCGCGCTCCACGCCCACGACGCGGTCGTCGCCCACCACGTCACGGGCCTGCTGGCTCTCGACCTCCACCCCGACGACGTCACCTGGTGCACGGCCGACACCGGCTGGATGACGAGCACGGTGTACGGCATCGTCGCGCCCCTCGTGTGCGGCGCGTCGAGCGTCGTGGACGAGGGGGAGTTCGACGCCGAGCGGTGGCACCGGGTGCTGGCCGACGAGCGGGTCAGCGTCTGGTACACCGCGCCGACCGCGATCCGCATGCTCATGACGCGGGGCATCGACCTCGCCCGCCGGCACGCCGCGAGCCGCCTGCGGTTCCTGGCGAGCGTCGGCGAGCCACTCGAGCCCGAGGCGGTGGCGTGGGGCAGCCGCGCCTTCGGCCTGCCGGTCCACGACACCTGGTGGCAGACCGAGACCGGCGCGATCATGATCGCCAACTGCATCGCCGAGGAGATCCGCCCCGGGTCGATGGGGCGGCCGCTGCCGGGCATCGAGGCCGCGATCGTGGAGCGGCTCCCGGGGGGCGGTGTCCGCGAGCTGCCCCCGGGCGCGCAGGGGGAGATCGCGCTGCGGCCCGGCTGGCCTTCGATGTTCCGTGGCTACCTGGGCCTGCCGGAACGCTCCGCCGCCTGCTTCGTCGGCGGCTGGTACCTCACGGGCGACCTCGCCCGCCGCGACGAGGACGGCTACTTCTGGTTCGTGGGCCGCTCCGACGACGTGATCGAGACCTCGGGCCACCTCGTGGGACCGTTCGAGGTGGAGAGCGTGCTCGTCGAGCACCCGGCCGTGGCGGAGGCGGGCGTGATCGGCAAGCCCGACCCCGCAGCGTACGAGATCGTCAAGGCGTTCGTGACGCTCAAGGGCGGCTTTGCCGCCGACGAGCCGCTCTGCCGCGGCATCCTCGCGCACGCCCGCCGGCGGCTCGGGACGACGCTGGCGCCGCGCGAGATCGAGTTCGTGCCGGCGCTGCCGCGCACCGGCAGCGGCACGATCGTGCGCCGGCTGCTCCGCGCCCGCGAGGCCGGCCGCGTTCCCGAGGCCGCCGCCACGCGGGCCCTCACGGGCGATCCACCTCCAGCCGCAGGAAATGCGTCGCGCAGCTGATGCACGGGTCGTGGCTGCGGATCACGCGCTCGCACGCCGCCGTGGCGGCCGCGTCGTCGAGGGCCAGCGCCGCCGGGAGGATCGCCCGCAGGTCGTCCTCGATCCGCGCCTGGTTCTGCGACGTCGGCGGCACGATCGCCGCGGCGGCCACGAGCCCGTCCGTGCCGATCGCGTAGCGGTGCCAGAGCAGCCCCCGCGGAGCCTCGACGGCGTGGCAGCCGGTCGCCTCGCGGGGCGTCCACGCGACGCGGCACGGCGCCGCGTCGGCCAGCGCCGCCCGCGCGATCGCGAGCGCCTCGGCGCACGCCGCCGCCATCTCCACGCACCGCACCACGATGCTGCGGTGCGGGTTCACGACCGGGTGCTCGAGCCCCGCGGCGTCGGCCGCCCGGCGGGCCTCCTCGGGCAGCCGCTCGCGGTGCAGGTTGATGCGGGCGATCGGCCCCACGAGGTAGGTCCGGTCGCCCGGCTGGAGGTGGCAGTGGAGCGCGGTCGAGTGCGGCACCTGCCGCTCGACGAAGTGCCGCTCGAAGTCGGCGGCGTCGATGTCGAGGCCGGCGGAGGAGATGATCCGCCCCTCGTTGATCGGGTATTCGTCGGGATGCGCGAGCGCGACCCATTCGGCGGGCCGCGCGAAGTCCGGAAACCCGAAGGCCGCCGTCTCGGCCACGAGCGCGAGCGACCGGCCGAGCGCCCACTCGAGGTCGGGCACGAGCCCGCGGATCGCGGCGGCATCCGGCGCGCGGTGAAAGCCCCCCACGGCCACGTTCACGGGATGCACCGCGCGGCCCCCGACCACCTCCATGATCCGCCCGCCCACGGCCTTCAGCCGCAGGCCGTCCTCGACGAGCCGCGGGTGGGTCGCGGCCATCGTGAAGCCGCTCTCGAAGCCGAGGAAGTCGGGGGCGTGGAGGAGGTGGACATGGAGCGCGTGGCTCTGCAGCCATTCGCCGCACTGGAGGAGCCGGCGGAGCACGCGGATCTCGGGCGTGATCGTCACGCCGAGGGCCCGCTCGAGCGCGTGGCAGGCCGCCATCTGGTACGACACCGGGCAGATGCCGCAGATCCGCGACACGATGTCGGGCACCTCGCGGATCTCGCGGCCGACGACGAGCTTCTCGAAGAACCGCGGCGGCTCGTAGATGTCGAGGGCCGCGATCTCTACTGTGTCGCCACGGACGCGGACCCGCAGCGCCCCCTCGCCCTCCACGCGGGAGAGCGCCTTAATGTCGAGCCGGCGGATCTCCGTCATGCGCCTCGGCCCTCGAGGTCGTCGGAGGCCGCGCGGAACTCCGGCGCCCAGGCGTTGAAGTTCCGCGCCAGCCGTGCCAGATGTTCGGGGGGCGTGCCGCGGCGCTCGTAGAAGCCCGTGAGGCTCACGAGGTTCGGCCGCTCGGCCGGCCCGAAGCAGCCGAAGCACTCGCGGTCGTGGGCCGGGCAGATCGCCACGCAGCCGGCCTGCGTGACGGGCCCGAGGCAGGCGATGCCCCGTGCGACGGCCACGCACACCGTGCCGGCCGCCTTGCACTCGACGCACACGGAATACGTCGGCACTCGCGGCTTCCGGCCCACGACGAGGGCGGTGACGAGTTCCACGAGTTGCCGCGTGTCGATTGGGCAGCCGCGGAGTTCGAAGTCCACCGGCACGTGGTCGGAGATCGGCGTGCTCGTGGCGAGCGACGTCACAGACTCGGGCGTCGCGTAGACGGCCGCGAGGAAGTCGTCGACGTGCCCCCAGTT
>JBJTJO010000018.1:0-3300 GCA_046095965.1 Planctomycetaceae bacterium | reverse complement strand
CCCCGCTGCTCCACCCCACGGGGCTGGAGCAGCGGGACCACCTCCTGGGCCACAGCGTGATCCTGCTGGCCTGTACGCAAGCGGCCAACGTGACGAATCTGCTGTTTCAGTCGTCGATGATGCGGATGCTCGACGCCGATCAATACGGCACGCTGATCGCGATGCTCGGCGTCTTCACCGTGATCACCATGCCGTTGGCGGCGCTGCCGTGGGCGATGGCGTATTTCACCGCGGGATGGATCCGGGAGGGGCGCGTGCGGGAGACGCGCGGCCTGCTTGCGGCGGTCACGCGCGATGCGACATGGGGCGGCATCGTGATGCTCGTGATCGCCGCGATCGCGTCGGGCCCGATGCTGCGCTATTTCAAGCTCGAGAGCAGCACGCCGTTTCTGCTCACCATCGCCGCGGTGGCGGCGAGCCTTGCCGGATCGGCGTTCATAGGCGCCCTACAGGGCGCCCAAGGCTTTGCGTGGCTTGCAGGCGTGGGGTTCATCGGCAGCTTTGCCAGACTCCTGCTGGCGGTGCTGTTCGTGGCTCTGGGCGGAGCCGCGGCCGGCGCACTGCTCGGGCATGCCGCGTCGATGGTGGTCACGGCGCTCGTGGCGGTCATCGGCGTGCGGCAGGTGCTGGGCGGCGGCTGGGAACCCCCGCTGCGGGCGGCCGGGTTTTACCGCTACTGCCTGCAATACGCCCTGGCGTACATCGGCTATGCGATTCTCATGAATGCCGACGTGGTGCTCGCGAAGCATTATTTCAATGCCGATGAGGCGGGCCGCTACGCAGTCGCGGCGATGGTCGGCCGGATCATCCTGTTACTGCCGCAGCCCATCGTCACGGCGATGTTTCCCAAGGTCGTCTCCGACGGCGAGGCGACCCACGCGAATTGGCGCACGCTCGGCAAGGCGATCGGGCTGGCGTGCCTGATTCTCGGCGGTACGGCGTTCGCGTGCAGCCTGTTCGCGCCGACCGTCCTGCAGGTGCTGTCCGGTGATCGGTCCCCCGATCTCGTGCCCCTCGTGCGGCTCTTGGCGTGGGGGCTGTGCCCGTTGAGTCTCACGTTTTTCATCATGAACTTTGAACTCGCGCAGCGGCGGACGGCTGTCGTGGTGCCGCTGCTCGCCTGCGCAGTTGGTTATCTCGTGTGTCTCGCCCGGTGGCATGCTTCGATGTACGAGGTCGCCCTCGTGCTCACCGCCGCCGGAACGGTTGCCTTGATGGCGACGATCGCGTGCCTGCCGTGGCGATGTCGCGGCCTCACGGTTTGAAACCGGTCAGAGCATGAGCCCCGCGATCCGCTCCCCGATCGCGAGCGACGCCGTGGCGGCCGGAGACGGCGCGTTGACCACATGGAGCACGCCCGGGCCACGGACGAACTCGAAATCCTCCACGAGCCGGCCGTCCTGTGACATCGCCTGCGCGCGAACGCCCGCCCCGCCCGGGGCGAGATCTCCGGGCGCGATCGCCGGCACGAGCTTCTGGAGCGACCGGCAGAACTCGGCCCGGCTGAAGGAGCGATAAATCTCGTAGCCGCACATCCGCGGATGCTGGGCCAGGAACCGCCATAGACCGGCGAACGCGAGCGAGCCGCTGAAGTCGCGGAGGTTGACGCGAGTCCACGAGTAGCCTTCCCGGGCCAGCGCGAGCACCGCGTTCGGGCCGGCCTCCACGCCGCCGTGGATGAGCCGCGTGAAGTGGACGCCGAGAAACGGAAACGCCGGGTCCGGCACCGGATAGATGAGATGCCGTACGAGGTGCATGGCGGCCGGCACGAGCTCGCAGTACTCACCGCGGAAGGGCACGATCCGGGCCGTCGGTCGCAGGCCCGAGAGCCGCACGAGCCGGTCGGAATGGAGCCCGCCACAGGTGACGACGAAGTCGCCGCGGAGTTCGTCGGCCGTGGTGCGCACGTGCCAGCCGGTGGAATCGCGTCGCATGGCCGTCACGCGGCTAGCCGTGCGGATCGTGCCGCCAAGCCGCACGATCTCGGCGGCGAGCGCGTCGGCCACGGCCCGGTAGTCCACGATGCCCTCCTGCGGCACGTGGACGGCGGCGATGCCGGCGGCGTGGGGCTCGATGTCGCGGATCTCGGCGGCGGACGTGAGCCGCCGCAAGCCGACGAGGCCGTTGGCCGTGCCGCGCTCGAGGAGCGTGTCGAGCCGCGGCACCTCCGCGGGCGTCGTCGCCACCACGATCTTGCCGCAGATCTCGTGCGGGATGCGGTGCTCCTGGCAGAACTCGACCATCTGCCGCAGGCCGCGGACCGCGAGCACGGCCTTCTCCGAGCCGGGCTTGTAGAAGAGCCCCGCGTGCAAGACGCCACTGTTGTGCGTCGATTGCTGGCTGGCCACACGGGCATCCTTCTCCAGCAGCATGACGTTCTCGACGCCGCGTTGCAGGAGCCGCCACGCCGTGGCGAGGCCGACGAGACCGCCGCCGACGACGAGCGTGTGGGCGTCGCGGCGGAGTGGATGATCCGTGGCCATGGACATGGCTCCTAGGGTGCGGAACGGGGCAGCCGCGCGAAAAAATCCTCCGCGGCGGCGTAGGACTCGGGCGTGCCGATGTCGAGGAACGCGCCCCTGCAGGGAAACCCGCGCAGTCCGTGGGCGATCCACGCAGGAAACGCCTCGCGCTCGAGCGATACCGGCCGGTCCGCCGGAAGCCCCGCCACGAGCGACCGCTCCACCGCGTAGATGCCGGCGTTGATCCAGCCCGGACCGCCGGCCTCAGCCTTCTCGAGGAACGCGGTGATGAAGTGGCCGGCATCGCACTCCACGCGGCCGAACCGCGACGTGTCGGCCTGGTGGGCGAGCACGAGCGCGGGGGCCCGGCCGTGCGCGACGTGGTCACGCACGAACGCCGTGAGGTCCACGGCGCAGAATGAGTCGCCGTTCATAACGAGGAGCGTGGGCGTGGCAACGTGGTCGGTCGCCAGCCGCAGGCCGCCCCCGGTCCCGAGCGGACCCGTCTCCGGGGAATACGCCACCTGCATGCCCCGCCACTCGGGCCCGAACGCCGCCTCGACCTGCGCCGCGAGGTGTCCCGTGCTGAACACCACCCGCCGGGCCCCGGCGTCGGCCAATTGGTCGAGAAGGTACGCCAGAAAGGGCCGACCGTGGATCTCGGCGAGTCCCTTCGGCCGGTCGCTGACGACGCTTCGCAGCCGTGACCCCACGCCCCCGGCGAGGATCACGGCCGTCACGTCGGCCCAGGCGTCGCCGCCGGTCGTCACCATGCCCCAAGGCCTCACACGTTGCCGAGGGGTGTTTTCCGCAGCATGCGGTAGGCCTTCACGAGTTC
>JBJTJO010000017.1:0-7148 GCA_046095965.1 Planctomycetaceae bacterium | reverse complement strand
GCGGATGCGGGCCCGCGGCCGTGCCGACGACGATCCGGAGATCTTTTCGCGGCGGTTCGTGAGCTTCGAAGAGCAGACCGCCCCGCTGCTCGACTATTACGGCCGCGGGCCAGCATCCGCCGCACGAGTTCGTCACGTGGCACCGCCAGTTCGATCACGCCGTCGAGGCTGATCGCCTGCCGCTCGAGCATGTCGTCGAGCGTCTCCGCCTGCGGCAGCGTCCGCGGAAATCCGTCGAGCAGGCAGCCGGCGTGGCAGTCCGGGGACTGGAGCCGGGCGCTCACCATCCCGACGATCAGGGGATCGGGGACGAGCTGGCCGGCCTGCATGAAGCGGGCCGCCTCGAGCCCCTCGGACGTCCCCGACCGGACCGCGGCCCGCAGCATCTCGCCCGTGGAGAGATGCGGCACCCGCAACAGGTCGGAGAGCCGCTGGCACTGCGTGCCCTTTCCGGCTCCCGGCGGCCCGATGAGGACGATCCGCATGGCATGCCCGCTCCGGTGACGGCCGTCGGCGGGGCCGGAGCGGGGAGGCCATCCGCCACCCGCCCTCCCGCGTGGCGGTCAGTTCCTCTCCAACAGCCCGCCGTAGTTCCGCATCACGAGGTGGCTGTCGATCTTCTGCACGAGGTCGAACGCGACGCTGACCGCGATCAGCAGGCCGGTGCCGCCGTAGAAGCTGGCGATCTGCGCCGGGATGCCGAGGAAGCCGCTGACGATCGTGGGGATCACCGCCACGAGGGCGAGGAACCCCGCCCCCACGTAGGTGATCCGCTCCATGACCCGCTCCAGGTAGTCCG
The DNA here is from genome assembly GCA_046095965.1 of Planctomycetaceae bacterium. Taxonomy (GTDB): domain Bacteria; phylum Planctomycetota; class Planctomycetia; order Pirellulales; family UBA1268; genus QWPN01. The sequence continues at coordinate 6,349 of JBJTJO010000017.1, read as the reverse complement.
CCGTCCGCTTGCCGGGCCGGTAGCCCGGGATGAACGCGCCGAAGTTCTTGAGATTGTCGGCCATCTCCTTCGGATTGAAGGTGATCGCCGTCCAGAAGTAGCTGAAGAAGTAGATCAGCGCGATGTAGCAGACGTTGTTGAGACACGACTCGCCCCGGGTGAACGAGGTGTGGAGCTTCTGCAGGAGGGTGCTGCTCGGGAAGGCGTTGCTCAAGTATTGGAAGATGAGCTGCGGGAACAACAGCAACGAGCTCGCGAAGATGATCGGCATCACGCCCGACTGGTTCACCCGCAGCGGCAGGTACTGCCGCGTGCCGCCGTAGACGCGGCGGCCACGGACGTGCTTGGCCGACTGCGTGGGGATCCGCCGCTGGCCCTGGGTCATGAAGACCACGCCCGCCACCACACCCACGAACAGTGCGGCGAGCACGAGCAGCGTCTCGATGCCGAGTTTTCCGCCGCCGCCGCCGAGCTCCCAGCTCGTGTCCCGCCCGAGGTCGTAGAGGGCCATCGGCATGCCCGCGAGGATCCCGGCCATGATGAGCAGGCTGATGCCGTTGCCGATGCCGAACTCGTCGATCTGCTCGCCGAGCCACATCAGGAAGATCGTGCCGGCCGTCATGGTCATCACCGCCACGAACTGCCAGACGAGCGGCAGCCGGCCATCCACGAGGAACTCGGGCTGGATCAGCGACTGCTCGCCCACCCGCGCCGATGACAGGAACGCGACGTAGGCCCAGCTCTGCACGACGCAGATGAGCACCGTCGCGTACCGCGTGTACTCGTTGATCTTCTTGCGGCCCGCCTCCCCCTCCTTCTGGAGTCGCTCGAGCGGCGGCCAGACGGTGCCGAGGAGTTGGAAGATGATCGAGGCCGAGATGTAGGGCATGATGCCGAGGCCGAAGATCGTGGCCTGCGACAGCTGGCTGGCGGAGAACACCGCCACGGTCCGCAGCAGATCGCCGATGCCCCCCGTCTGCTCGGCGAACGCGGACATGGCCTTGGGGTCCACGATCGGCAGCGGCACCTGCCAGCCGACGCGATAGATGGCAAGCAGGAACAGCGTCAGCAGGATCTTCTGCCGCAGCTCGGGGATCGTGAAGACGACGCGGAGTTTTTCCAGCACGGACGGGTCTCCTGGGGACGTCGCGCCGCTCCGGCGCCGCCTAACCCTACCTGCCGGCGGGCTTTTTCCGCGATGCCTTTCCGACGTTCCGCTTCACGGCCGCGGGCCCGGGCAGCACCGTCACCGTGCCGCCGGCCGCGGTGATCTTCTCCCGCGCCTGGGCGCTGAAGGCGTGTGCCGACACCTTCAAGGGCTTCGTGAGGCCGCCGTTGCCGAGGATCTTGAGGTCCTCCCAGATGCCCTTGGCCAAGCCCGCGGACCGGACGGCGGCGGGCGTGACCTCGGCGCCGGCGGCGAACGCCTCCTCGAGGGCGGCCACATTGACGGCCTTCACGATCCGGCCATAAGCGTTGTGGAAGCCCCGCTTCGGGATCCGCCGGATGAGCGGCGTGCCGCCCCCCTCGAAGATCCCGGCCGCGGACCAGCCGGCGAGCTGCCCCTGCCCCTTGTTGCCGCGGCCGGCGTAGCGGCCCCGGCCGGAGCCCGGCCCGCGGCCCACGCGGAGCCGCTTCGTGTTGGCGTGGATGCCCGAATTGACGTCGTTGAGTTTCATGATGGAAGTTTTCGGTTGGCCTGGTTCAGGAGAGCGACACGCCGCGGAGCCGCTCGACGTCGGCCTTCGTCCGCAGCTGCTTGAGCGCCTCGAGCGCGGCCTTCACGAGGTTGACCGGGTTCGTGGAGCCGTGGGCCTTGGTGAGCACGTCATGGATGCCGGCCGACTCGCAGACGGCCCGCACGGCGGCGCCCGCGATGATGCCGGTTCCGGGGCTTGCCGGGAGGAGGATGACCTTCGCCGTCTCGTAGCGTCCCTCGACGCGATGCGGGATAGTGCCGGCCTCGACCGGAACCTCGATGAGTTTCTTCATGCCGTCCTTGATCGCCTTCTCCACCGCCGGAGGCACCTCGTTCGCCTTGGCGTAGCCGCAGCCCACCTTGCCGCGGCCGTTGCCCACCACGACGAGGCCGGCAAAGCTGAACCGCCGGCCGCCCTTCACCACGGTGGCACAGCGGCGGACCTTCACCACTTTCTCGACGAACTCGCCCGTGCGGGATTCTTTGCCAGTCGCCACGTGTCTTCAGCCTCCGGTGATCGGTGTCCGTGTGTATTCGTTGACGTCGCGTCTGCGTTTTGTAGCGCGTCTGCGTGCTATGGTCGGTTCAGAATTCCAGTCCGGCCGCCCGGGCCGCGTCGGCGAGGGCCGCCACGCGACCGTGGTAGCGGAAGGCGCCGCGGTCGAAGCACACCTTCGACACGCCCGCCGCCTTCGCCCGCTCGGCCACCGCGCGACCGATCGCCTCGGCCGCCTGCTTGTTGCCCCCGAAGCCGACGCCGGCGCGGATCTGCTTGTCCATCGAGCTCGCCGAGGCCAGCGTCCGGCCGGCCGCGTCGTCGATGACCTGGGCATAGATGTGCTTGTGCGTGCGGAAGACCGTGAGCCGCGGCCGTTCGGCCGTGCCCCGGATGAAGCGGCGCACGCGATGCTGGCGCCGCTGCCGCTGCCGGAGGATCGTGCGGGAATGTTCCATCGATGACGTCCTTACTTCGTGACGGCCTTGCCGGCCTTGCGGCGGACCTGCTCGTTCTCGTAGCGGATGCCCTTGCCCTTGTAGGGCTCCGGCTTCCGCAGGGCCCGGACCTCGGCCGCGAACTGTCCGACGAGTTGCTTGTCGATGCCCTTGATCGAGACGTGCGTCTGGTCGGGGCAGGTGACGGTGAGGCCCGCCGGAATCGGCACCTGGAGCTCGTTCGCGAAGCCCACCCGCAGCTGCAGGACATTCTTCTGCAGGGCCGCGAGGTAGCCGACGCCCACGATCTCGAGCTTCTTCTCGTAGCCCTTCGAGACCCCCTCGACCATGTTGGCCGCGAGCGCCCGGGTGAGGCCGTGAACGGCGCGGGCGACGCGGTTGTCGCTGCTGCGCGTGACGGTGACCGCGGCCGCGTCAGCCACCACGGTCACCGCGGGATGGATCGTCTGCGACAGCTTGCCGAGCGGCCCCTCCACGGTGAGCGTGCCGGCCGACACCGTGGCCTTGACGCCCTTGGGAAGGGGAACGGGGGACTTGCCGATGCGGGACATGGCGGGAAAACCTTTCGGACTACCAGAGTTCGCAGAGCACTTCGCCGCCGAGCTTCCGCTGCCGGGCCTCGCGGTCGCTCACCACGCCGCTCGACGTGGAGAGGATCGAGATGCCCATGCCGCCGAGCACAGGCTTGAGCCGCGTGGAGCGGCTGTAGACCCGCCGGCCCGGCGTGCTGACCCGCTTGATGTGGCGGATGATTCGCTCGCCGTTGGGACCGTACTTGAGTTCCAGTTGCAGGCAGGGCACCGGCTGGGCCTCGACCTCGCGCCAGTCCCAGATGAAGCCCTCGCGCTTGAGCACGTCGGCGACGCCGCGCTTCACCTTCGAGATCGGCACCTCGACCGTGGGCCGCTCCACGCGCACGGCGTTACGGATCCGGGTGAGCATGTCGGCGATGGGGTCGGTCATCATGTCGTCAGAACCCTCTCGTGAAATCCGGTGTCACCAGCTCGCCTTGCGCACGCCCGGGATGCAGCCCTGGTCCGCCAGTTTGCGGAAGCAGATGCGACACGTGCCGAACTTGCGGTACACCGCCCGGGGCCGGCCGCAGAGCATGCAGCGGCGGACGACCCGCGTCGAGTACTTGGGCTTGCGCTTCGCGGCGGCGATCTTCGATTTGCTGGCCATGGTCGTCTCGTATGCCTCGGTCGCTCGGGTCAGGCGGCGGCGTCGCCGTCCTTCTTCAGCGGCATCCCCATCGCCCGCAGGAACTGCCGCGCCTCGTCGTCGGTCCGGGCCGTGGTGACGAGCGTGATGTGCATGCCCTGGGGGCGGGAGTACTTGTCGGGGTTGATCTCCGGGAACACCATCTGCTCGGAGAGCCCCAGGCTGTAGTTGCCGTGGCCGTCGAAGGCGGAGTTCGAGAGCCCGCGGAAGTCGCGCACCCGCGGCAGTGCCAGCGAGACAAGCCGATCGAGGAACTCGTACATCCGGCGGCCGCGAAGCGTGACCTTGCAGCCGATCGGCAGGTTCTCACGGAGCTTGAATCCCGATACGGCCACCTTCGAGATCGTGGCCACGGGCTTCTGCCCCGCGATCTGCGTGAGCGCGCCGATGGCCTCCTCGAGGTACTTCTTCTCGGTCACCGCCACGCCCACGCCCATGTTGATCACGATCTTCTCGAGCTTCGGGATCGCGTGCGGGTTCGCGCGGCCCAGCGCCTGCGCCAGTTGCGGCCGCACCGTGTTCACATAGTGCTCGAGCATGCGGGGGGCGCCCGCGGGCTCCACCGTCGCCGTCGCCTTCGTCGTCTTCTTCGCCATCTCGACCGTCCTTCGTTCCTGTTCCGTGACTCGTGCCCCGCGGCTCACCCGCGGGCCTTCGCGGCCTTCGGCCGGCGCAGGACGCCCTGCTCCTTGCCGCACCGCCGGCAGAACCGCACCTTGCCGCCGTCGGCCGCCACCCGGGCGCCGATCCTCGAGGCCTTGCCGCAGGAAGAGCAGACGAGCAGCACGTTCGCCGCCGCGATCGGCATCTCCTTGCTGAGCCGTCCACCCTGCTGGTTCTTCTGGCTGCGGCGGATGTGACGGTAGACGCGATTCACGCCCTCGACCACGAGGCGGTCGCCGCCACCCGAGCCCGTCGCCGGCAGCACGGAGAGCACCTTGGCCCGCGTCCCGCGGGCGTTGCCCGTCCGCACCTCGACCGTGTCTCCTGTCTTGATCAGCATCACACCACCTCGCTCGCCAGGCTGACGATCTTCATGAAGTTCCGGTCGCGGAGCTCCCGCGCCACGGCCCCGAAGATGCGGGTGCCCTTCGGGTTCTTCTCGTTGTCGATGATCACGCAGGCATTGGTGTCGAACCGCACGTAGCTGCCGTCACCCCGGCGCGTCGGCTTCTTGCAGCGGACGATCACCGCCTTGACGACGGCCTTCTTCTTGACCTCGCTGCCGGGGATCACGCTCTTCACGCTGCACACGATGACGTCCCCCAGGCCGGCGGTCCGCTTGCGGCTGCCGCCCAGTACCTTGAAGCACATCACCTCCTTGGCGCCCGTGTTGTCCGCGACGACGAGCCGGGTCTGCATCTGGATCATGTCGCGGGCCCTTCCTTCGTCTCGAGGGCGGCGGCAGCGGCGTTCTCCGCCTTGGCGGCGGTCTCACGCAGCCGCGTGGCGCGGGCGCCGCTGCGGAGGGAGGCCACGTCTACCGCGGTGCTCTTGGACACGACACGGACGAGCTCCCACCGCTTGAGCCGGCTCCGCGGCCGGCACTCGATGATCTCCACGAGGTCGCCGGGCTGCGACTCGTCGTGCTCGTCGTGCACGTGGCACACCGTCCGGCGATGCTGGATCCGGCCGTACTTCGGGTGGCGGACGACGCGCGGGATCTCCACGCGCCGCGTCTTGCTCGCGGCCGCGCTCGTCACCGTCCCGGTCTCGACTCGCTTGGGCATGGGCCTGGTTCCTCGTTACGTCCCGCTCTGCGTGCGCTTCTGGAAGGTCCGCCGCCGCTTGACCTCGCCCGGCTTGCGGGCGTGGACTTTCGCGCGGCCGGAGGCGCGGTGCGTCTTGGCATGCTTCTCGTGCTGGACAGCCTGACCCTCCGCACCGGTGGCCGCCGGTGCTGCAACCAGCGTTCCGCGCTGGGCGAGCACGGTCTGGCAGCGGGCGATCGTCCGGCGGTGCTTGCGCACCTCGGCCGGGCTCGACAGCTTCTCAGTCTGAGCCTGGAGCCGCAGCCGGAAGAGGGTCTCCGCCGCGTCCTTCCAGACGAGCCGGATCTGCTCGTCGGCCATGTCGCAAAGTTCTCGTGCCTTGGTCATGTCTGGTTTCCGTCCCCGTGTCCTACATCGCCCGCCGCTTCACGAACCGCACGCGGATCGGCATCTTGTGGGCCAGCCTCGCCATGCACACCCGCGCGGCATCCTCGGTCACGCCGCCGATCTCGTAGAGGATCATGCCGGGTTTGATGACCGCGGCCCAATACTCCGGCTCGCCCTTGCCCTTGCCCATGCGGGTCTCGAGCGGGATCGAGGTGATCGACTTGTGGGGGAACACGCGCACGAACAGCCGGCCCTCCGTGCGGAGGTACTGCTGGGCCGCGATGCGGCCGGCCTCGATGGTCGCGGCGGGAAGCCAGCCCGGCTGCTCGGCCTGGAGGCCGAAGTCGCCGAACACGACGCGGTTGCCCCGCGTGGC
>JBJTJO010000016.1:0-10863 GCA_046095965.1 Planctomycetaceae bacterium | reverse complement strand
GGCATCTTCACGGCGAACCTCGACGCCACGCGGACCATCTTCGCCCACAGCGAGGAACTGCGGATCAGCCCCCACCCCGTCCACGACGTGCTCCTCGCGGACTTCATCCGCGCGCGCGCCGCCACGGGCCCGCGGGTGGCGCCGCGGCCGCTCCCGCCCGCCCCCGCCGCGGCGGCCGGCGAGTTCACGCTCGCGCCCGACGCGTTGATCACGACCACGCGGCTCGTCCGCCGGCTCGACCGCTCGCACGACGCCCGGACGATCGTCATCGCCGACGTGGGCGACGCGCTGGTCGCGTCGAGCGAGCTCGTGATCCGCGGCCAGACGGAGTTCATCTCGCCGGCCTACTACACGTCGATGGGCTTCGCGGTGCCCGCGGCGCTCGGCGCGAAGACGGCGCGGCCCGACCTGAAGGTGGTGGCGCTCGTGGGCGACGGGGCCTTCCAGATGACCGGCATGGAGCTCTCCACGATCGTCCGCCGCGGGCTGGCGGTGACGGTCATCGTGCTCGACAACCGGGGCTACGGCACCGAGCGGCTGCTCCACGAGGGGTCGTTCAACGACATCAACCCCTGGCAGTATCAACTGCTGCCGCAGGTGCTCGGTGGCGGCACGGGCTACGAGGTGCGGACGGAGGGGGAATTCGACCGGGCGCTCGATGCGGCGCTCGCCGACACGACCGGCATGAGCCTGATCCGCGTCCACCTCGGCCTCGAGGACCGCAGCCGCACGCTCGACCGCCTCGCCGCCGGCCTCGCCAAACGGGTGCGGGCGTAGGACAAGGTGCGGGGGGGCCGGCGCGTCAGAGGTTGATGCAGACCGCATTCGCACGCCTGGAGGCGTGCGCCACTGGCACTGGGCATCCGCACGCCTGGAGGCGTGCGCCACTGGCACTGGGCATCCGCACGCCTGGAGGCGTGCGCCACGGGCACTGGGCATTCGCACGCCTGGAGGCGTGCGCCACGAACAGGTCGGGGGACGACCCGTCCCTTCACGGCTTCAACTGCGGGACTCCGACGGCGGCGCCGTAGGCCTGGATGAGGTCTGCCAGCGAGGCCTTGTAACTGGCCTGCAGGCTTTCTTCGACGGGCACGCCCTCCTTGATGCCCTGCACGAAGGCGGCGAACTTCTTCGGGTCGCGGGCCAGGAACTTCACCACGCTCGAAGCCATGCCGTATTGGACGGTGTCGATGTTCTGCCGCGTGAGGAACTCGTCGCCCAGCGTGCCGGTGCGCCGCATGAACTCCAGCGCCTGCGCCTCCTCCCTGGCCTTCTTGCCCTTCACGTGGGCCGTGCCTTTGCCCTTCGCCTCCGCCTCGTGGATCGTCTCGCGCCCGGCGACGATCTTCACGACGCCGCCGATCGGCAGGCTGGTGACCGCCTTCTCCCCCTCGGGTCGCAGCCGCAGGAGCGTGGCCCGGCCCTCCTTCTCGACGACGTGTTCCAGCGTCGGCCGCACGAACCGTTTGCCCGTGCCGAGCTCGACGAGGTCGAGTGTCGCGCCGACGTGGGGCCGGAGCTTGTCCGCGAGCTCGTCCGCGCCCGCGGGGGCGGCCGCGACCAGCCAGACCGCCGCGATCAGTATCGACGCCGGGATCGCCCTCAGTCTTCGCATGTCGCCTCCATCGCGTCCAGCTGCCGGCGGCGGAGTTCCGTGCTCGAGACGTCGAGGCGGAACTCCTGCTGCGAGACGAAGTAGGTGACGTCGCGGAGGGCCTGCGGCACGTCGAGGTGCGCGGGGTCCTGGAAGACACCGTCCTTGACGCGGCCGAACACGATCAGGCCCCGGGCCTCGCGCGCGATCGTGGCGACCGCGGCGGCTGTGGCGTCGGCCGACCCGCCGTAATAGCGCGGGTCGGCGAGCCGCACGTAGGTGTCGGCACCCATCGCGAACGTGCCGCCGGGGAACACCGTGAGCTTCTCCAGGAACGTGGGCGCCCGCGTCAGCCACAGGGGCCGCGTCGGCGCGCCCGCGGGACCGTCGGCGAACTGCGCCACGCGAGCGCGGATCTCGACGTAGTCGAGCGCCGGCTTGTCCACGTTGGTGACCGACAACTCCCACTCCACCGGTCGCTCCGCGACCTCCTCGGCGATCCGGGCCATGAGCCGGTGCCCATCGTGGAGCGGGTCGAACGACCCGGGAAACACGAGCGCCCCCGTCCGCGGCCGGTCCGGGCAGCCCGACGAGGCGCCGACCGCGTGGCAGGGCGGCGGCTCGTGGCCGGGGACTGCCACGCGGTCGCGCCGCACGACCTCGCCCGGCCGGAGGACCGACGCGGCCATGCCGGCGGCCCCGCACTCGGCGGCCCCGCACTCGGCGGCCAGCGCGTCGAGCACGAGCGCGGCCGCGACGGCCTCCTCCTCCGCGCGGCTCCGCGCGCCCTTCTCCAGCACGACCTCGACCGAGCTCGTGGCGTCGAAGGTCTGCACGGCGACGGTGACACGATGGTCACCGCGCTTCGGTTCGCGCGAGCGGAGCGCGGCCGAAACCGCCGCCCCGACCGCCCGGTCGGCGGGCGTGCCGAGGTCCCGGGCCCGCTGCCACGCCGCCATCGCCAACCGCCGCGCGGTGCGCGGCGAACAGTACGACTCCTGCGGCCCGCCGAGCAGGCTGTCCACGGCCGCGCGGGCATAGGGCACGAGCGCGTCCACGACGACCGCGCTCGCGCCGGGCGTGGTGACGAGATGCGGGATCGCGGCCGACCCGCCCCCGCTCGACACGATCACGAGCCGGCGGCCCGCGCGTTCGAGCGCCCCGAGAAGGCCCGCGGAGTCCGGAAGGTGCATGCCACCGCGTCCTGATCGAGACCGAAAGACCACCGGACCCGGTGCCGCGCCCTTGCCCGGATTCCCGAGACTGCCCCACCTGCCGTGGACCTGGCAACCGGTTCAGCCGCACGTGGAGCCGTCCCCCGGCGGATGCCGATGCCACGATCGGGTCGCCGGGAGCCGCGAATGATACCGCCGCGCATCGCAACGGGCTGGCACGTCCCCGGATCGGCCTTGCGCCCGGCATCGGGAACGCTGGTCGCGATCGGCTGCCTGTTGTCCGCCACCATCATCCGGGCAGCCGACCTCGCGGTCGCGCTCGAAGACCCGACAGCCATTCCGACAGCCATCCCGGTCGCCGCGACGGACGCCGTTCCCGACCCGCTCGCCGGCACGCCGCGCATCGACCCGGCAACCACCGGCCCCGACGCCGAGACGATCCTCGCGTCGATGCTGCCGCCGCGAAGCGACTCTGCCGCCGACTGGTACGCGCCGCTCGAGCCGCTGCACTATTGCGGCGAGCCGCGCCGACTGCGGCCGTGCGTGCCGCCACCCCCCTGCCACCCGGCGCTGCCACCGCAGCCCTACGACCTCGTCGGAGTCCACGGCTCGCCCACGTGCGGACCGATCTACGGCGGCCCGTGCGCGCCGCGGACCGGCAGCCACGACGGGAGCCGCCTGCCGCGACTGCACCGCGTCCCCGACCGGCTCTTCGACTGGTTCTACCGCAGTCGCTGAGGCTGCTTGTGGCGGCCCCACCCGGCCGCCACACTGGCGGCCGTCCGGCGCCGACCGCGCCCGACGGGAGCGCCATGCATGCGGGTTGCCATCATCGGGATCGGCGGGATCGCGCGCATCCACGCCCGGGCCCTCGCCGACGTGCCCGGGGTCGAGCTTGTGGCGGCCACGTGCCGCACCGAGGAGAAGGGGCGGGCCTTCGCCACCGAGTTCGGCTGCACCTGGCACGCCGACACGGCGCGGATGCTGCGCCGTGAGAAACCCGACTTCGTCACCGTCGCCACGCCCTCGGGCGCCCACCTGCCGGCCGTGCTCGCCGCCGCGCGCCGCGGCATCCACGTGGTCTGCGAGAAGCCGGTCGAGATCACGCTGGCGCGGATCGACCGCATGATCGCCGCGTGCGCCAGGGCCGGCGTGAGGCTCGGCGCGATCTTCCCGCAGCGCTTCAACCCGGTCGTGGCAGCGGTGCATGGCGCCGCCGCCACGGGCCGCTTCGGCTCGCTCGCGGTCGCCGCCAGCGAGGTGCCCTGGTGGCGCGACGACGCCTACTACGGTCCCGGCCGCTGGCAGGGCACCGCGGCCCTCGATGGCGGCGGCGCCCTCATGAACCAGTCGATCCACGGCGTCGATGCCCTGCAGTGGATCGCCGGCGCCACGATGCCCGGCCTCGCGCCGGCCGAGAACCCGGTGGAGAGCGTCGTCGCCCTCACGGCGGTGCGGGCCCACGACGCCGAGCGGCTCGAGGTCGAGGACACCTGCGTGGCGGTGCTCCGGTTCCGCAACGGCGCGCTCGGCCAACTGCTCGCGGCCACGAGCCTGTTTCCGGGGCAGCTGCGGCGGCTGCTCGTCGGCGGCCGCGACGGCACGGCCGAGATCCTCGAGGAGCAGCTCGTGACGTGGCGATTCCGCGCCGAGTCGCCCGACGACGCCGCCATCCGCGACCGCCTCGGGGGAACGAGCGGCACGACCGGCGGTGCCGCCGACCCGATGGCGATCAATGCCGGCTGTCACGCCCGCAACTTCGCCGACTTCGTGGCGGCCCTCCGCGAGAACCGCCGGCCCGCGCTCGACGGCCTCGAGGGACGCAAGGCCGTGGCGATCGTGGCGGCCTGCTACAAGTCGGCCCGCACCGGCCGGGCCGCGCGGGTGGACAATCCATGACCATGCGATAATCCCTCTCCCTCCGGGAGAGAGCCGGGGTGAGGGTGCCCCGGCGTCATCCACGAGGCACCCTCACCCGGCCTTCGGCCGCCCTCTCCCACGGGGCGAGGGTTGGAAACGCATGAACGCCCCCTTCCGCTACGCGATCTGCAACGAGACGTTCGGCGACTGGCCGCTCGCGAAGGCCTGCGACTTCGCCGCCGCGTGCGGCTACGAGGGTCTCGAGGTCGCCCCCTTCACGCTCGCGCCGCTCGTCACCGACCTGTCCGCGGAGCGCCGCCGCGAGGTCTGCTACGCCGGCTGGGTGAGCGTGGAGGTGTTCGACTATGCTCCCGGCCCGGAGCGGCTGGCGCGGGAGAGCATCGACCACATGCGCCGGATCGAGACCGCGCTCGAGTAACCCCCTGCCGAGGCACCGTCATGGGCGACCTGCCCCACTTCGAGTCTTCACGACACACGCCCGACCCGGCCGACGGGCCGTGGCACAAGGGCATGACGCGCTACCACTGGTTCGTGCTGATCGTGGCGGCCCTCGGCTGGCTCTTCGACTGCCTCGACCAGCAGCTCTTCAACCTCGCGCGGAAGCCGGCGATGGAGACGCTGCTGGCCGCCGCCGACGGCAGCATCGACCCGAAGGCGGTGAACTTCTACGGCGGCCTGTCCACGTGCATCTTCATGCTCGGCTGGGCCACCGGCGGCCTGATCTTCGGCGTCATCGGCGACCGACTCGGCCGCGCCAAGACGATGATGATCACGATCGTCATCTATTCGCTCTGCACCGGCCTGTCGGCGCTCTCGTACGGATTCTGGGACTTCGCCTTCTACCGGTTCATCACCGGACTCGGCGTCGGCGGCGAGTTCGCCGTGGGCGTCGCGCTCGTCGCGGAGGTGATGCCCGACCGCGCCCGCCCCTACGCGCTCGGCCTGCTCCAGGCACTGTCCGCCGTGGGCAACTTCGCCGCCGCCCTCATCGGCATCGGCCTCGGCCAGGCGCAGCTCCACCTGGGGAGCAAGCTCTACGGGTGGGAACCGTGGCGCTGGAAATTCGTGATCGGGGCGCTGCCCGCGGTCCTGGCGCTCGTGATCCGGGCGGGCCTCAAGGAGCCGGAGCGGTGGCAGCAGATGAAGGCCAAGGCGGCCCAAACCGGCGAGAAACTCGGCGGCTACGGCGCGCTCTTCGCCGACCCGCGGTGGCGGAAGAACGCCATCCTCGGGATGCTGCTCGCCTGCTCCGGGGTGATCGGCCTGTGGGGCATCGGCTTCTTCTCGATCGACCTGCAGCGCAGCGTGTTCGAGAAGACGTTCAAGGCCCAGGGCCTGTCCGGGCAGGACCTCGCCGGCCGGCTCACGATCTGGACCGGGGTGGCGCTGATGATGATCCAGGTCGGGGCGTTCACGAGCATGATGCTCGCCGCGCGCATCTGCCAGCGCATCGGCCGCAAGCCGTTCTTCGCGCTCGCCTTCACCTCCGCGCTCCTCTCGACGGCGCTGGTGTTCCGCTTCCTTGACGACATCAGCGACATCTGGTGGATGCTGCCCCTGATGGGGTTTTGTCAGTTTTCGCTCTTCGCGGGCTACGCGATCTACTTCCCGGAACTGTTTCCCACGCGGCTGCGGAGCACGGGCACGAGCTTCTGCTACAACGTCGGCCGATTCGTGGCCGCGAGCGGCCCGTTCCTGCTCGGCCAGTTGTCGAGCGGCGTGTTTGCCGGCATCCAGAGCCCCGAATGGATGCGGGAGCCGATGCGGCCGGCCGGCATCGCGATGTGCGCCGCGTTCCTGCTCGGCCTCGCGGTGCTCCCGTTCCTGCCCGAGACGAAGGGCCGCCCGCTCCCCGAGTGAATCGGGCGCTGTAGACTCCCGGAATCGTCCCCGGCGCGGACGAAAACCCGAGGAGCGAGCACCGTCATGGAGTGGAAGAGCAGGCGGCAGAGCCAGAACGTCGAGGACCGACGGAGCGTCGGCCAGCAGGTCGTGGTGGGCGGTGGTCTGCTCACGCTCCTGCTCATGAGCGTGATGATGTTCCTGGGCGTCGATCCGATGCAGGTGGCGCAGGTGGCGCCCGAGCTCGCGGGTCCGCAACCCGGTCAGCAGGCCGGCGCGAAGCCGGCCGACGACGACCAGAGCAAGTTCGTCAAGACCGTCCTCGCCGACACCGAGGACGTGTGGGGGCCGCTCTTCCCCCGCGTGTTCGGCAAGCGCTACGCCCCGCCCACGCTAGTGCTGTTCACGGGCCAGGTGCGGAGCGCCTGCGGCTTCGCCAGCGCTGCGGCCGGACCCTTCTACTGCCCGGCCGATCGCAAGGTCTACATCGACCTGGCCTTCTACGAGGAGCTGCGGCGACGCTTCAACGCCCCGGGTGATTTCGCGCAGGCCTACGTGATCGCCCACGAGATCGGGCACCACGTCCAGAACCAGCTCGGGATCGCGGACCGGGTGCAGGCGATGCGGACCCGGATGTCGGAACTGGACGCCAACGCGCTCTCGGTCCGCATGGAACTGCAGGCCGACTTCCTCGCGGGTGTCTGGGCACGCCGCATGGCCGCGTTCGCGGGCGTGCTCGACGAGGAGGACATCCGCGAGGCCGTCAACGCCGCCCAGCAGATCGGCGACGACCGGATCCAGAAGCGGTCGCAGGGCTACGTCGTACCCGACGCCTTCACGCACGGCTCCGCCGACCAGCGGGCCCGCTGGTTCCTCTACGGCCTGAAGACCGAGAACCCGGCCGACATCCCGGCCCGGATGCAGCGCGCGTTCGAGGTGGACGATCCGTAGCGCGGCGCGGACGTCTACAAGGCAATCCTGTTCGGCACTGGATTTGTCTGCCGACTGCGGATTGCCGATCGTGCCTCTCCCTCTGGGAGAGGCCGGCCGAAGGCCGGGTGAGGGTGCCGAGAAAGCTGCCTACATTCCCTGCACCCTCACCCCAACCCTCTCCCAGAGGGAGAGGGAGAAGAAGCTATCACCGTGCCAAACAGGATTGCCTACAAGGCGTCAGGCGGGCGCTGCGGGCAGGCGGCTCCCGCGGCGGTGCTTTCGGTTTGGATCGTGGCGTGGTCCACGTGGAACCGGTCCCGGAGCAGTCCGAGCGCCGCGGCCAGCACACCGTCGCGGTCCACGGGCTCCGGCACGACGAGGTGGGCCGTGAGCGACACCTCCGACGTGCTGGCGCCCCAGACATGGAGGTCGTGCACCTCGGTCACCCCGGGCAGCGCGGCCAGCGCCGCCTCGATCGCGGCCGGATCGACACCGCGTGGCACGGCGTCGAGCGCCAGGTCGAGCGCCTCGCGGAACAGGCCCCACGTCCCCCGGACGATCACCGCGGCCACCGCGAGGCTGACGACCGGGTCGATCCAGAGCCGTCCCGTCGCGGCGATCGCGATCCCCGCCGCCACCACGCCCGCGGACACGGCGGCATCCGCCGCCATGTGCAGGAACGCGCCGCGCACCTTGGCGTCGCGGCGGCCGCGGACGAAGAGCAGCGCGGTGAGCGTGTTGAGCACGACGCCCGCGGCCGCCACGGCGACGACCGTGAATCCCGCCACGGGCGCGGGGTGGCGGAGACGCTGCACCGCCTCCCAGGCGATCGCCCCGCAGGCGACGAGCAGGAGCGCGGCGTTGGCGAGCGCCGCGTAGATCGTCGTGCGCCGCAGGCCCCACGTGTAGCGGCGCGAGGGGGGACGGCGGGCGAGCCAGTTCGCGCCCCAGGCGCACAGGAGCCCCGCCACGTCACCGGCATTGTGGCCGGCATCGGCCAGGAGCGCGAGCGATCCGGCGAACAGGCCGGCCGCCGCCTCGATGGCGACGAACGCGGCGTTGAGGCCGACGGCCAGACCGACGGCGCGGTCGAACTCGCCGGGGGCGAGCGTGGCCGCGTGACCGTGAACGCCGTGGCCGTGCTCGTGGTGCCCGCCGGTCATGCCGCGTCGCCTGTCAGCCGCACACCGCGGACCGCGCGGCGGCCGGAATCATACCCGGGTGCGCGCGTCGGAACCGTCGGCGAGTGCATGCGTCGGGAACGCGACCCCGACGCGAAGAAAAAGGCCCTGCCCGGCGAAAAGGTCCCTCGGCAGCATCCGTGCCCGTTGGGGGTTCCGTTCCGTGGTTATGGTTCCTGAGCGGATGAGACCGACAGGTTGAAAACCGGTCCTCTCCGTCCGGGCAGGGCTCGTGAGTCGTTCAGGTATTGAGTTCGTCGAACCGGCGGCGGAAGGCGGGCATCTCGCTCGTGACGAAGCCCGACCAGGCGGCGGGCTGCCAGAGTTCCACGCAGACCGCGGCTCCAACGACCACCAGATCGGTTCCCGGCTCGACCGCCAGGAACTCGCGAAAGCCCTCGGGAACCACGAGCCGGCCACGCGCGGCGAGCGTCACCACGCGTTGGCGCGTCGAGAGCAGCCGGCCGACGTCCTGGACCTCCGCCACGCGTCGGCCAAGGAGGCCCGCCTGGAGCTTGGTGCGGAGCACGTCGATGGCCGCGTCGAGCCGCGGCTTCCACGTGGCGGCCGGCCAGAGCGACAGACACCCGGCCCGCTCCTTGGCGAGCAGCAACTCGGGCCCCGAGGCGAGAAGCCCGGCGAGCAGTTCGGGCGGCAGCGCGAGCCGGTAGCGGTCGTCCAAGGCCCGGACGAACTCGCCGAGCAGCAGGTCGTCCGCCGCGGTCATGCGCAGGGCCGTTGCCGATGCTCACGAAACCCGCCTCCGCGGGAAGCATTCGCGGCCCGACCGTCGGATGCCGCGATCAATCCATTCGGGTCATAAACCCACAAATTAGCCATTAATGGCTAATTTTTCGGGTTTCGAACCCACGATTGCGGCATTTTAGAAGCGGCCGCTGGAATTGCAAGCCGGGCGGGATCGATGCCCGCGAACCCGCAGATCGCGCCGCCCGCTACCGGCCCCGCCCCGCCGACTCGTCGGCGGCCAATTCCTTCTGGTAGGCCTTCTGCGCGGCGGCCTCCCGCGAGAGCTTGAATTCCGGTCCGGCCGGGAAGTATTGGATGTCGTCCTGGAGGTAGTAGGCACTCGGCAGCGTCTGCCCGCCGACGTCCACCTGGCAGCCCGTCAGGCCGGTGCAGCCCAGGGCCGCCGCGACGAAAATTATCCGCGTCGCAATAGCGTCCGCGTGGCGGCGAAGGATTTCATGCATCATGGGTCTGACCTCCCGGGCACTGCTGCTATCGACCGCTGCGACCGGCAAACTTTGACCGACCCGTACGACCGGCACCCGGGCTTGCCCAGCCTGCCGCGCCGGCCACCCGGAACACCCAATCCACGGCGGCCGATCGGTGGGGCTGCGGTCGCGGCCATGGGGTCTTTCGTGGCGACGGCGGTGTACAACGACGGCCATGAACGGAATGCCGTCCCGGCGGACGTCGAGCCTGCTCGCCGCGGTCGTGGCGGTCGCGGCCACCGCCATCGTCTCCGCGCAGCAAGTCGTCGTGCCGCCCAACCTCGGCGTGCCGGCGGGCATCGGCCTCAAGCCCTCGCCCGCCTATGACGCCGCCTTCGCGGCGCTCGCCGAGGGCACATTCACCCGCGCCCTCGACCTCGCGACCGGTGAATACGGCAGCGGCATGCGGATCGGCAACGAACGCTGGATCGACTCGATCGCCGGGGCCGCGGTCGTGGGCGAATGCCACTACGAGCGGGGCGAGTTCACCCGCGCGGTCGCGGCCTACGACGAGGCCCTCGCGCTCGCCGCCCAGCATCCCGACTGGCTCTTGGCCGCGCAGTTCCCGGCCCAGGAACCGCGGCCCGCGCCGGGCCGCCGGGCCGCCACGTGGGGCCGCAGCGGCCGCAACACGACGCCGGCGCAGCTTCCCGACGAGGTGGCCATCCGCCGGCAGGGCGCCGACCCGCAGCAGGTGCTGCAGCGCGGCGGCGTGCTGGCCGCGCCGTTCGACCAGCGCATCCGCGCGCGGGAGATCATGCGGGCCCTCGAGATCACCCTCTACCGCCGCGCCGAGATCCTCGGCGACCTCGGCCGGGAGACTGCCGCGCTCGACGCCGTGGCCCGCGCGCGGGCCCGGCGGCCCGCGCCGCCGACCCACTGGTCGCAGTCGTGGATCGACGTGGCGCGCGGCACGGCGCAGGGGGCCCAGGGCAAGCCCGACCCGGCCGCGCCGCGGCTGGACCGCGGCCTCTCGAGCGGCCGCGGGCTCGCACAAGCGCTGACGCCGTCGGGCCTGATCG
>JBJTJO010000015.1:0-11836 GCA_046095965.1 Planctomycetaceae bacterium | reverse complement strand
GGGGGAGGCGGCGGTTTCACCTCGCGGCGGCTGCACCCTGCGACTGCGAGCCCGAGCGCGAGGGCGAAGGGAACGAGCGGGTTTTGCAGGTCACGCAGGAATCGCAAAGGGTGGCGTGGCTCGAGCCTCTCCCTCGGGGAGAGGCCGGCCGCAGGCCGGGTGAGGGTGCTTGTGAACATCGTGGAGACTTTCTGCACCCTCACCCCGGCCCTCTCCCAAAGGGAGAGGGAGAAGAAGCTTGTCACCGTGAACTTCGCACGACGCCGGGGACGAGCGCATGGGCCGGCGCGGGCCCGTGGGGGCCGAGGCCGTGGTAGCCGTGGCACTCGACGCAGTCGAACCGCGCGCCGCCCACCGTGCCGCCGTGCGTGTCCACGCCCGCCGGCGCATGGCAGCCCGTGCAGGACTCGCGGCCCGCGATCATCACGGTCGCGTTGTCGAGCGGCGACACGGCGGTGGCCAAGCCGGCGGTCGTGCCGGCCGCATCGGGATAGGCCGCCGCGTGGCAGTGGCGGCAGTCGAAGGCGCGGTGCGGCACGTGGTCGAACCGCGACTTCGTGAGCCAGACCGCCGGGACGCCGACCGGCGGCACGCGGAACCAGGTTTCGGGGCCGTCATCGGCCGCGCGTCCCGCTGCATGGAGCAGGGCCGCCGCCGGCAGCCGCACGTCGGCCACCTCGTGGCATTTGCCGCATACGCCGCGGGTGAACGTCCGCGACACGTCCACCCGCCCGCGGAGTTCGTCGCGGAGCGTGGCGAGCGGCCGTGGATCGGCCGGCACGTTGGCGGGCAGGGCATCCGGCCGCACCGGGGCGTCAAGCGCGGCCTGTCCGGCAGCCGACGCCTCCAGCAGCGCCGTCATGAGAAACCGTCGCGTGGCCTCGGCATCGAGCCCGTGGGGCATCGTGCGCTCGGGCGCGGCGGGATCGTACGGCAACGCGTGGCAGGCGACGCAGTGCCGCTCGAACGACACCGGCAGCGCGTAGGCACCCGGCTTCGCGGCGGCGAGCGCCGAGGAGACCTGCCGCACGTCGCCGGCGGACTGCGACGAGGCGAACTCGTGGCACGACGCGCACGAGAGCTGCACGAGGTCGGTCTCGGCCGCACTGGCGGGCATGAGCCGGGCCCGCTCGGCGGGGGCGAGCTTCGCGTAGGTGAGCGGCCCGTCGCGCGACGGGCCGCCGAACACGAGGCCGGCCGTCATGTGCCGGCCGTGGGAAAATTTCAGCTTCCCCGGATCCGCGGCGAGCGCCGCGAACGGCGGGTGGTGCTCGTCGTCGAAGCGGGTGATCGGCATGATGACGGCGGAGGGCGCGACCGCCGCGGCCTCCGCGCCCGCGAGGGCGGGCAGCCGATGCCTCGCGATGTCGGCATGGCACTGCGTGCAGGTGTGGTCGGCCACGCGGGAGATGTCGGCGTTGCGGCCCTGATGGTCGGCATGGCAGGAGACGCACGAACCCGCCTCGGCCACCAGTTGCAGGGGATGGTGGGCCGCGGAGCGGTGGCACGACTCGCACTTCGCGTCCATCGCGGCCCGCGTGTGGTCGGTGGAGAGCCAGGTGTTCTCCTTGATGGGCGTGAAGGGCACGTGACAGGCGTTGCAGTCGCGCTCCCAGCGGGCGTGCGCCGCGACGACGGGCCCCGGCGCCAGGTGCCGCGGCCCGTCGAACCAGCCCCAGGCGGTCCACGCCGCCGCCGCCACGAGGCCCGCGACGCACAGCCACGTCCGCCACGCCCGCAGCGGACTGGCCCGCCGGTAATAGCCGCGGTCGATCCGCGAGACCTGCTCGCGGGACGTCGCTCGGCGGTTGGCGTCGTGCGGTTCCATCGGCGTCCTACCAGTACCAGAGCGCGACGGGCACGTGGACGGCCAGCAGCACGCCGAGCGCCACCGACAACGGCACGTGCACGAGCAGCCAGGCGTGGAGCCGGTCGTGCAGCGCCGCCTGGAGGTCGTACTGCCGGCGGTGCTCGCAGGCCCGCTCGATCCGGCCGATCACGTCGCCCGCCTCGGCGGGAGCCGCGCCGCGGAGCGTCGCGAAGAAGGCGTCGGCCTCGCGGCGACCCGCCAGCGGCGAGCCGCCGGCCCGGCCGGCGAGCAGGTAGGGCCGCACCTCGTCCCGAAAGCGGCGCGCGATCTCGCGGGTGTCGGGGATGACCGCGTAGACCGGCAGCGTCTCGAGCACCCGCCCCTGGATGCCCGTCATCGCGCGGAAGCCAGTGACGACGGCGAATTCGTCACCGCCGTCCTCCCCGACGTCGGTCGCGTGTTCCCCGTCACCGGTCGGCTCGCACACCGCCCGCACGAGTCGCTCGACGTCCGCGCATTCCCGCGCCGCGACGTGCTCGATCTGTTCGCGGATCGTCTCGGCGGGCACCTCGTCGAGGAGCGTCCTGGGGATGGACTGCTGGAGCACGAGCCCCCACACGCCGCTGGCGATGACGACGAGAAACAGCGCCATCAGCGCCACGTTGAGCAGGCCGCCGATCACGAGCAGCCGGGCGTGCATGAGCACGAGCGGGAGGCAGAGCAGGCCGAGCCAGACGTGTGCCCGCAGCCAGGCCTGCGCCGATCCCAGCCGCCAGCTCCGCACGCGCTTTCGCGGCCAGAGCAGGAGCTCGAACACGATGATCAGCGCCCCGACGATCCCGAAGACGAGGCCCGGCCGACTGCTGCCTCCCGGCAGCCGGCCCGTCTGCACCCACTCCACGGCGAACCACGCCGTTGCGGCGATGGTGGCGAGGATGATGGCCGCCACCCAGGGCCGGTCCCGCGGCCAGGTCCTTCCGCCGATGATCACGCGCGACTCCTCGAACGCATCCGGGTCGGCGGTGCGGCCGCCGGGACCGCCAAGAGTACCCCGGTCGGCCGAGTCTTCGGAACCGCGACAGGCGGGACAGGTGCTGCGACCCGTCCTCCGGTCGCCGGCGGCGTGCGGGCGGGTCGAAAACGTCACCGGGGGAGGGATACGGCGAAGCCCATGCGCATCTCGACGACCCGGCCGACGAGCGCATGGCGTGCGACCGCTCTGGCGGCGACGCTCGCGCTCGGAACCGTAATGGCCCCCGCCGCCGAAACGCTGCCCGCTCCGGAACCGGCCGCCGAGGTCGTGGCGGCGCATCGCGACATACGTCACCGGGGATGCATGGCGACCCCTTCGCCTCTCCCTCGGGGAGAGGCCGGCCGCAGGCCGGGTGAGGGTGCAGTCGCAGCGCCGCAGGGCATCGCAGCACCCTCACCCTGCCCTCTCCCCGAGGGAGAGGGTCGGAGCGCCATCGTGGCGCTCGGTGCCGGCGGCTGCGCGACGGCCAGTTGCCACGGCGGGCCCGCGGCGGGCAACCGCGACGTGCAGTCGTTCGCCGCCACGCTCTGGGCGGAACGCGACCCACATGCCCGGGCCTCCGCCACGCTCCACGATCCCCGCTCGCGGAAGATGGCGGCGCTCCTGGGCATCGGCGAGGCGCACCGGGCGGAGCAGTGCCTGGCCTGCCACTCGACGCAGGCGTCGTGCGGGTCGCCGTTGCCCCCGGCGGCGCTCGCCGACGGCGTGGCGTGCGGCTCGTGCCACGGCGACGCCACGCGGTGGGTCACCGTCCACACGCTTCCCGAATGGAAGCAGCTCGACGACGTCGCCCGCGCGGAACTGGGGTACCGTGATCTCGCCGACCCGCGGTCGCGGGTCCGCACCTGCATCCCCTGCCACGTCGGTGACGCGTCGCGGGAGGTGAACCACGACATGATCGCGGCCGGTCATCCGCGTCTGGCCTTCGAGTTCGCGGCCTACCAGCGGCTCTGGCCGCGGCACTGGAGCCCGCAGGGCAGGGCGGAGGCGGCTGCCGACTTCGCGGAGCGGTCGTGGGCAGTCGGGCAGGCCGAGACGCTCGCGGCCGTCGCACGGCTTCTCGAGGTTCGCGCCCGGCGGGCCGCGGATGCCGATGCCGCGGTCGCCCCGGACGCGGTGGCGTCGCACGCAGGCGGCTACTGGCCCGAGTTCGCCGAGTTCGACTGCTACGCGTGCCATCGCGCGCTGAGCCCGGAGCGCGTGGCCGGCGCCGCGGCGGGCCCGTTCGCCAACCCGGCACCCGGCACGCCGACCTGGCAGCCGTGGAGCGTGGCGGCCGCGCGGCTGCTCGCCGCGGCGGTGGACGATCCTGCCGTCGCCGCGGTCGAGCCCGCGGCGACGGAGCTCCGCGCGGCATTCGACCCGGCCTGGGCCGTCGCGGGCCGCGACCGGCTGGAGCGGACCCGGGCGCTGGCCCGCGCGCTCGAGGTCGCGGCCGACGATGCGTCGCGGGCGCTCGCGGCCCGCGGCAGGATCGTGCTCGAGGCCTCCCCGGACCGGCTCGACGCCGCGGTGGCGGCCGACCGCCCGGGCTGGCGGACGTGGGACGCCGCGGCGCAGACCTACCTGCTCATCGACGCCGCGCTCGACGGCGGGCCGGCCCGCCTCGGCCTGTGGCACACCTCGCCGCCCCCCACCGACACCCGCGCCGCGCTCGACCACCTGCGGGCCGGCCTGCGCTTCCCGCCGGGCGCGGGCGGCCCCGACGGCTTCGATCCCGCGCGATTCCAGCGCGACCGTGCGGGCATCCGCTGACTCCCCGGTCCGTCACCGCCGCGGCGGGGCCCGGTAGAGCGTGGCGTCGAACGGATCGTCGCTCACCTTCCAGACCCGGCCGCCGCGGAGGTACATCCGCTGCTGGTCCTCGAGATCCAGCGGCCGGGCGCCGACGCGGCCGAACACCGAGAGTTGGTTGCCCGCCTCGTCCACGGCGCGGTCGCGGTCCACGCCCTCGGTGATCGACAGCGCCAGCCCCCCCTTCGTCACGGGATAGGTCGCCACGAGCTGCGGCGTGGGCCGCGGGCTGAAGCCGACGTTGCCGGGCGTGTCGGGCCCGGTGAGCTGCACCACCCGGAGCCCGTTGACGCCGTCGGCCACGTAGGCGAACTGGCTGACGTAGGCGATCCCGAGCTTCACGTCGCGGACGTCGGTCATCTTCCCGCCGGCGTCGAAGCACTGGTCGATGACCGGGCTGCCGGGATTCGTGACGTCGATGATCGCGAGTCCCTGCCGGCCCGCAGCGACGTAGGCGTAGGTCCGCGCCACGTAGGCGCGATGCGCCGTCGGCATCGGCACCGTGGCCAGCGGCACGGGCGTGGCGGCGTCGGTGATGTCGAACGTCTTGAACCCCTCGGCGTCGCACACGAAGGCGTGGCGGAACTGGATCTCGACCGACGTCGGCCGGCACACCGTGGGCTCCCGGATCACGGCCACGACCTGCGGGCACTTTGGATCGGCGATCGACACGACGGCGATCCCCGCGTCGCAGCAGATCCAGGCGTTCGTGCCGGCGATGGTGATGCTTCGCGCGCCGGTGAGGATGCCGCCGGGGTTGAAGGCCAGGTCACGCTTGAGGAAGTTGTTGAGCGGGTTGCCGTCGAGCAGGGTGCCCACGCCCACGATCACGAGCCCCTCCTCGAGGTCGCTCACGTACAGCGAGCCGTACATCGGGTGCACGGTGCCCTCGAAGTTCTCGGGATCGTGCTTCCGCGTGGGATCCGGCGCCGTCGTCGCCGGGGCGGCCACGCCCGTGGCGTAGGCCGTCTTCACGAAGAGTTGTTGGCCGAGCGGCGACACCGGTGCCGACGTGATCCGCTGCGAGAAGCCCTTGTCGTCGATGAACGCCACGTCGTAGACCCGCAGGCCGTCGGCCCCGCACGCCGCGTAGAGATACTCGCCGCGTGCCTGCACCTGCAGCACCTCGCGGCCCCGCAGCGGGTTGACGATCCGTTCGCCGACGTCGCCGGCGGCGTGGTGATGGGCGTGCTGGAGCACGCCGCCGGCGGCGAGGTGCTTCGCGAAGAAGTCGGGGTAGGCGATGCGGTGGAACCCGCTGCCGATCACGGCCTGCGGCTCCTCCTGTTCGGTCACGACGACGCCCGCGAGGCCTCCCGGGCCGAGCCCCACCCAGCAGTAGCGGCCGATGAAGTTCGTGTAGTTGGTGCCCTGCATGAGCAGCTGCGCGAGGATCGCGTTGTTGTCGTCGCGCTTCGAGACGTGGCAGTCGGTGCACATCTTCGTCTCGTGGGTGCCCGGCCGGTGGGCCGTGAGGTCGCGGGGCACGGACGGGTCGGGGCCGCCGCGGACGGTGTGCGGCACGTTCGTGGAGAAGGCGATGCCGCTGAAGCCCTCGGCCGAGATCGTCTGCTGCTGCACGTAGATCGACTCGCGGTTGGCGTTGTAGGAACCCACGTGGATGGCGCAGCTCGACCGCGAGGGGCCGATGCGGTTGCCCGTCGCGTTGCCGTCGCGGGCCAGCATGAAGACGTCGTCGCGGAGCGTCTGGAAGTTGTAGGACGTGAGGTTCCGCGACACGTCCCCCTCGTAGTGGAGGTTCGGCGCCTTGCGGTTGGCCTTCTGCACGAGGTGGCAGCCGAAGCAGCTGGGATTCCACGAGCTGTGGCAGGCGATGCAGCTCAGGCCCTCATTCCTGTGGGCGCACCGGCCGGGCTCGGGCGCGCCGCCCCACTCGAGCGCGCCGTCGGCTGCCCAGCGCACCGTCTTCGCGAAGGCCGAGAGGGCGTTGTAGTGGTCGCTCGCCGGATCGACGGTGGCCTTCGTCTGGGTGATCTCCCAGGTGAGGTTCTCCTCGACCATCGAGTTCTGGAACACGCGTTCCCCCTCGACGTAGAAGCGCGGCTTGCCCGACGGGGTGCGGAGCGTGCGCAGGTCGCGCCCCCCCTCGGGGCTCGACGTGTCCGAGGCGGGCCCGCTCGTGCGGAGCGTCGCCAGCCGGTCGGCCGTGCCGTGGCAGTCCACGCAGCCGATCTCGATCGCGGCGCGGACCTCGCCGTAGAGCCTCGTGTTGCCGTGCATGTCCTGCACGAAGTGGCAGTCCACGCAGTGCATGCCCCGCTCCATGTGGACATCGAGCATGTGCACGGGCAGGCCGTCCCGCGCACGGGCCACGGCGGCCTCCTCGGCGCGGACCTGGTCGCGGGTCTTGCGGTCGGCGTCGCGATAGATCTCCTTCACGCGCTCCGGCATCCGCACCGCGGCCCGCCGCGCCGCGTTGCCGTCGTCGGCGACGAGGTCCCCCTTGTGGTCGAGCAGCCGCCCCCGCCAGTCGTGCTTGAAGACTGCCCGAAACGCCCAGCCGTGGCCGTGGAAGTCGGCGAACTGCGTCTCGCGGGTGCGGTCGTTGAGGTCGGTGAGCCGGGCCAGGAACTCGGGGTCGGAGAGCATGTTCCGCTTGGCCGATTCGTTGGGATTGCGGAACTGGACGTTGATCTCCTCCTCGGCCGTGGGATACCGCTGCCGTGCGGGGTAGACGTGCTCGGCGTCGGTCTCCTCGTCCCACCACATGTAGCCGACGTAGCTGTTCATCACCGTCGTGCCCGGGTGGATGTGGCAGACCAGGCACTGGCTCGTGGGCACGGCGTTGCCGGGGGCGAACTGGTGGTGGATCGGATGGCCGCTCTCGTTCCTGGGGATCATGGGGTCGGGCGAGGCGGTCGTCCCCCGGTTGCCGTAGACGTGGTAGGGGCCGGAATGGACCGGCGAGCGGTCGTTGGCGTAGACGACGTGGCACGCGGTGCAGCCGCTCGAGCGATAGTCGCCGGGCTGGTCGTTCGTCCCGAGGAAGTTGAGCGTGGGATCGAAGAGCCGCGTCTTGTTGAGGCTCACGAACACCGGGTCGGTGCGGTTCTCCGTGCCCAGGCCGCGCACCGAGAGCCGCGTCCGCGGCCGGCCGCTCTCCTCGAGCCGCTCGGGGTTGCCGACCTCGGGCCGGAACCGGCCGCCCCGCTCGAAGATCCGCAGGATGTTGCCCGGCTGCTGCCGCTCGAAGCGGGGCAGGGGGTCGAGGAAGCGGACCATCGCCTTGAAGCGCCGCTCGTGGTCGGTCGGCGGCGGCACGGTCTGGAGCCGCTGCCCCTCCCCCTCGGGGCTGTAGCTCTCGCCGAAGCAGGCGGGCTTCGTGGGGATCGAGCCGTTGTTGTAGAGCGCCGAGTTCCAGAGCATGCAGCCGTGCGTCATCATGCTCTTGCGGACCTGCAGCACCATCGACGCGTGGCAGCCTCCGCAGCTCACGTGCGCCACCCGCAGGTCGCCGGGGTTGACGAAGCGCACGAACTCGGCCGACTCCTGGTTGAGAAGCGTGTAGGACCGCTGGGGGTTGGCCGAGCCCGGCCAGGCCTCGGGGTGCCGGGGGTGGACGTGGGCCTCGTGCTTCGTGGTCGCACAGGCGTTGCCGCCGTGGCAGTCGGTGCAGCCGAGGTGCACGTTGGGGCTCCTGTGCATGTCGCCCACGCCCTGGTGGCAGGCGATGCACCCCTGGCCTTTCAGGGCCGCCTGGGCTGCGGTCTGCCGCGAGAGGTCGGGGCCGAGGTGCTCCTTCTCGAGCGGGACCGGGTCGGCGCGATCGACCGGCGGCAGCGGCACGGCACCGGCGATCGGCCCCGGAGCCTGGGCCCGAGCCGGTCGGCCGCTCCAGCCCGGGGCCTGAATCCAGCAGGCGCCGACGAGCGCCACGGATGCCAGCCGGCGCCAGCGAGCCATGCGGAGAACTCCGTTTCATCCGGTGCGGCCCGCGGGCGACCGATCGGACGAAGCGTAGTCGGACAGGGGAATCCGCCGCAATCTCGGCATGCCCGCCGGGCGCGGGCGGCTAGGATGTGCGGGCCGTCATTCCGCGGGCGTGGCGACGGCCCCGCTGGTCCGGTTCCCGGGAACGAGATCGATGAAGGTCGAATTGCTCCCCTCCTGCGTGCCCGCGGGCGACGCGCAATTCCTCGTCACGTTCCTCGTGAACGATGCCGTGGCCGTCGATGCCGGAGCCCTCGGGCTGCTCGCCGACCTCGACCGCCAGCGTCGGGTGCGGCACGTCTTCCTCACGCACCAGCACCTCGACCACATCGCCTCGCTGCCGCTGTTCCTCGAGAACGTCCACGAGCCCGGCCCCGACTGCGTGGAAGTGCTCGGCTCGGGAGCGGTGCTCGGGCACATCCGCCGGGACGTCTTCAACGACAGGGTGTGGCCCGACTTCTTCGCGCTCTCGACGGACGAGGAGCGGTTCGTGCGGGACACGTCCCTCGCGGCGGGAACGCCCGTCGTGCGGGCCGGTCTCACCGTCACGCCGCTGCCCGTGTCGCACTGCACCGACACGCTCGGCCTGCTCGTCGATGACGGCCGGGTGGCGGTGGCGTTTCCGTCCGACACGGGGCCGACCGACGGCTTCTGGCGCGGCATCGCCGCCTGTCCGCGGCTGGAGGCCGTGTTCCTGGAGTGCAGTTTTCCGGAGCGGCTGGCGGCGCTCGCGGCGCGGACGGGCCATCTCTGCCCATCCACGTTCGCCGCCGAGGTGCGCAAGGTCGGCCGGAAGGTCCGCTGGATCGTCGTCCACCGCAAGGCAGCACATGCCGCGGAGATCGCCCGTGAACTGGCGGCGCTGGGACTCGACACTGTGGAACTGGCGCGACCCGGCGTCGTCTACGACTTCTGACCAGCGCCTCCCGCGCGGCGGCGGGCCTCGGTGACCCGCGCGATCGCCTCGTCCGCCGTCGCGGCGAGCGCCGTGAGGTGGCCCATCTTGCGGCCGGGGCGGGGATCGGTCTTGCCGTAGAGGTGCAGCCGCACGCCCGGCACGGCGAGGGCCGCCGCCCAGTCGGGCTCGCGCCGCGAGCCATCCCCGGCGGGGAACCAGCAGTCGCCGAGCAGGTTCGCCATCGCCGCGGGCATGAGCGGCCGCGGCGAGCCGAGCGGCAGGCCGCAGACGGCGCGGACCTGCTGCTCGAACTGGCTCGTCTCGCAGGCCTCGATCGTGAGGTGCCCCGAGTTGTGCGTCCGGGGCGCGATCTCGTTGACGAGCACGCGTCCCTCCCGCGTCACGAAGAACTCGACGCAGGCCACGCCGACGACGCCGAGTGCGGCGAGGATCCGTGTCGTCGTGTCGGTCGCCGCGGCGAGCACCGTCTCCGGCAGGCCCGCCGGCACGCTCGACACGTCGAGGATGTGATGGGCGTGGGCGTTCCGCGACGGGGCGAAGGCCGCGATCGCGCCGTCGAGCCCGCGTGCCGCCACCACCGAGAGCTCGCAGTCGAAGTCGATCCAGCCCTCGAGGACGAGTTCCCGCGGACCCTCGGGAGCAGCGCCGAGCGTGGCCCACGCGCGGTCGAGATCCGCCTCGACCACCAGCTTCGCCTGGCCCTTGCCGTCGTAGCCGAACGCGGCGGTCTTGAGCACCGCGGGGAGACCCAGATCGCGGACGGCGGCGACCAGTTCCTCGCGTGACCGCACCACGCGGTGCGGCGCGCAGGCGAAGCCATGCGCCGTGAGGAACGCCTTCTCGCGGGTCCGGTCCTGCGTGGTGAACAGGACGTCGGGGTGCGGCCGGACCGGGACGGCCGCGGCGAGCGCCCGGCCCGCCGCCGCGGGCACGTTCTCGAACTCGAACGTGACCACGTCGAGGTGGGAGGCGGCGCGGGCGAGGAACGTCGTGTCGGCGTAGTCGCCGACGTGCAGCCGGTCGCAGACCCGCGCCGCCGGGCAGTCGATCACGTCGGAAATGGCCTCGACGCGATAGCCCATCCGCTTGGCCGCTGCGGCGAACATCGCCCCCAACTGGCCGCCGCCGAGGATGCCGAGCGTGGCTCCGGGCGGGATCGGGCTGTCCGTGCCCAGCGACACGCTAGCGCTCCGAGGTCCGCGTCGAGCCGGCGCTCGACTCGCCGTTGAGTTCCTCGGCCAGCACCCGCGCCGTCTGCTCGGCCCGCCAGGCGACGAGTTTCCGCCGCAGGTCCGCGTCGCCGAGCGCCAGGATCGAGACCGCCAGCAGCGCCGCGTTGGCGGCGCCGGCCGGCCCGATCGCCAGCGTCCCCACGGGCACCCCCGCCGGCATCTGCACGATCGAGAGCAACGAATCGACGCCCCGGAGCAGCGACGACTCGACCGGCACGCCGAGCACGGGCAGGTGCGTGTGGGCGGCGAGCATGCCCGGCAGGTGGGCGGCCCCGCCGGCGCCCGCGATGATCACCCGGAGGCCACGGTCGGCCGCGGTCTTCGCGTATGTGGCGAGCTTCTCCGGCGTGCGGTGGGCGGAGACCACCTCGCAGGCGTGCGGCACGCCGAACTGCTCGAGCAGCGCCGCGGCCCGCTCGAGCGTGGCCCAGTCTGACCGGCTGCCCATCACGACGCCGACGATGGGGGAGGGGGACACGCGAAGATCCTCGCGACGCATCGAAACCCGTCGCACCGCCGCCGGTGCAGCGGATCGCCCGGGAACCGCTGCATCTTGCTTGGCTCCCGCCGGTGTTGCAACCTGACCGCATGGCCCGCCCGCTTCCCGACGTCCTGCGCTGCGACTGGCCGGCCGACGCCCCCGAACCGCCTCCCGCGACCCTCGCCGCGCTCGACCGCGCCGCCGAGGTGCTGCGGCGTGGCGGCCTCGTGGGCATTCCCACGGAGACCGTCTACGGCCTCGCGGCCGACGCGCTCGACGAGTTCGCGGTGGACGGCATCTTCCGCGCGAAGGGCCGGCCCGCCACGAACCCGCTGATCGTCCACGTGGCCGACGCGGCGATGGCGAAGTCCCTCGCCGCCTCGTGGCCCGCGGCCGCCGCGGCCCTGACGGCCGCGCTCTGGCCCGGGCCGCTCACGGTCGTCGTGCCGCGCGAGCCGGTGTGCGGGGCAGCGGAGGGCGACCGTGGGACCGCCCGCCGTGACGATCTCCGGCACGTCGCGGCCGCGCGGCACGACGACCGTGAGCGGCCCGGGCCAGAGCGCGGCCGTCAGGGCCGCGGCGGCCGCGGGCCACGAGGCGGCGAGGGACTTCGCCA
>JBJTJO010000014.1:0-7788 GCA_046095965.1 Planctomycetaceae bacterium | reverse complement strand
AGTCGCGACGGATCGACCACGAACCGCAGCGGCTTCTCGGACCACGCACCCGCGTAACCCACGCCGATCCGCGGCGTCCGCGCGACGAACCGGCGGGGCACGACGATGCCGCTCGCCTCGAACCACAGGCCGCCCCGCGGGCCCGCAACCGTGCCGTCGAGGGCGCGGTCGATGCCGAGCGCCCGCGTGAGCCGCCCGGGCCCCTCGTGGGCGCCGACCCCGCGGATGAGCACCGCCGCCGGCACGCCCTCGGCGCCGGTCACGACGTTGAGCATCCAGTGCATCCCGTAGCAGAGGTAGACGTACCAGCGGCCGGCCGGGCCGAACATCGTGGCGTTGCGCTTCGTCATCCCCTTCGACCCGTGGCAGGCGAGATCGTGCGCGCCGAGGTAGGCCTCGGTCTCGAAGACGAGGTGCCGCTCGGGGCGACCGCTCCGCCCGCGGACGACCAGCCACTGCCCCAGGAGGTCGCGGGCCACACGATCCGCCGGGCGGTCGAAGAAGGCGGCGCCGAGGGCCTGGGATGGACGTGGCATATCGGTCATTATGATGCCCGATCCGGTCACCCTGTCGCGTGGAGCATTGTCAACCTCATGGAAGCGGGCATCGTCGGTCTCCCCAACGTCGGTAAGAGCACGCTGTTCAACGCGCTGACGATGTCGAAGGCGGCCCAGAGCGCGAACTATCCGTTCTGCACGATCGAGCCCAACGAGGGGATGGTGAGCGTGCCCGACTCACGCCTCGAGCGGATCACCACGTTCATCCCGCCCCAGAAGGTGATCCCGGCCGCACTCAAACTCGTGGACATCGCCGGGATCGTGAAGGGGGCGAGCGAAGGCCAGGGGCTCGGCAACAAGTTCCTGTCCCACATCCGCGAGGTGGACGCGATCCTCCAGGTCGTCCGCTGCTTCGAGGATCCCGACGTGATCCACGTCGCGGGCAAGGTCGATCCCGTGTCCGACATGGAGACGATCGAGATCGAGCTCATGCTGGCCGACATCCAGCACCTCGAGAACCTGCTCCCCAAGTTGGAGCGGGCCGCGAAGGGGCCCGACAAGGAGTCGAAGCTCAAGGTCGAGGTGATGAAGAAGTGCCTCGTGCATCTCGGCGCCGAAAAGCCGCTGCGGACGCTCGCCCTCGACGAGGCTGAACGGAAGGCCGTGCGGGAGTTCGGCCTGCTCACGGCCAAGCCGATCCTCTACGTGGCCAACGTGGACGAGTCCGACCTCGCCGGCACGGGGCCGCTCGTCGAGCAGGTCCGCGCCGCGGCGGCCCGGGCCGGCGCCGAGGTGGTGCCGGTATGCGCGAAGCTCGAGGCCGAGATCGCGGAGCTCGACGAGGCCGGCCGGGCCGAGATGCTCGCGGGGGCCGGGCTCGCGGAACCGGCGCTCGCGGTCCTCGCCCGCGCCGCCTACCGCACGCTCGGCCTGCAGAGCTACTTCACGGCGGGCGAGAAGGAGGTGCGGGCCTGGACGATCCCCGTGGGTGCGACGGCCCCGCAGGCCGCGGGCGTGATCCACACCGACTTCGAGAAGGGCTTCATCCGCGCGGAGATCTACGCCCTCGAGGACCTGGAGCACCACAAGACGGAGAAGGACATCCGTGCCGCCGGCAAACTCCGCGTCGAGGGCAAGGACTACGTGATGCGCGACGGCGACATTTGCCACTTCCTCTTCAATAAGTAGCGCTTCGCGGGCCATCCCTGGCCCCCCGAACCTTCCCCTGTCGCCGGGAACGCCCAGGGGTCGCCGGACAGACAGGGGCGGCCGCCAGCGACGGTTCTCGCTGGCGGGCGGCACGACCGTTGCCACCGCTCCATCCGGCCCCGGTCGCGACCCGGGGACCGAAAGTGCCGATTTCTCCGGGGCACCCCCGGTTTCGACCATGCTCCCGGACCCTTCCCGTCGTCCGCCCGCGTCCGGCCTGCGCTGGCTCGCGGTGGCGGCCGCCGTCGCGATCACGGTCACCGTCCTCCCCCGGGCGGTGCGGTCGGCCTCCGTGCAGCCGCGGCGGCCGCAGGACGCATCGATCGCCGCCGCAGCCGCCCAGGCCCCGCCGGCCGAAGACCTGCGCGCGGTCGCCCGCGAGGCCTACCTCTGGGGCTGGCCGATGGCCTACGTCCACCAGTGCCGCAACGCGCTCCGGAAGGTGCCCGTGCCGGGACGCAGCGGCGGCATGCCGGTGGCGCCGCTCAACCGGCTGTCGATGCTGGTGGACACGATCGCCGGCCGGGCGTCGCTCGTGGCCTGCCCCAACCAGGACGTGATCTATGGCTTCGGCGTCTTCGACCTGCGCACCACGCCGGTCGTGATCCAGATTCCCGACTTCGGCGACCGCGTCTGGCTCTACCAGCTCGGCGACCAGCGGACCGACAGTTTCGCCGACGTGGGCTGCATGCACGGCACGCGACCCGGCGCCTACATCGTGGCGGGCCCGGACTGGAAGGGTCCGGTGCCGGACGGCATCGCCGGCGTGTTCCGCTGCCCGACGCACTGCGCCTACTGCCTGCCCCGCGTGTTCTTCACGCGGCAAGCCGGCGACCGCGAGGCGGCGCTGCCGGCGATCAACCAGATCATGGCCTACCCGCTCGACGAGTTCGACGGCGCGCTGCGGGAGACCGACTGGTCCCGCTCCCGATGGCTGCCCGCGGTGGCAGGCCGTGCGCGGCGTTCGGGAGGCGTGACGCCCGCCGGCTTGCTCGAGGCGCTCCCCGAGATTCTCGCCGATGTGCCGCCGTTGCCGGGCGAGGAGCCGCTGTACGCGCGACTACGGAAGCTCGTGGATGCGATCAAGGCCGACCCCGCCCTCGAGGACGACGCCCTCGCCGCGGCCGAGGAGGCGGACCGCGAGGTCGTGGCCCCGCTGTTCCACTTCCGCAACGTCGGCCGCCGCGTGGCGGGCCACTGGACGACCCTCGACAACGGCGCCGCCTTCGGCACCGACTACGTCGCCCGCACGGCGGCCGCCAAGTCGAACGTCTTCGTGAACCGCAGCCACGAGACCCGCTACTACTACCTCGACCTCGACGCCGAGGGGCGCCGTCTCGACGGCGACGGCGAGTACCGGGTGACGTTCCCCGCGGGCAGCCTCCCGCCGGCCCGCGGCTTCTGGTCGCTGACGGTCTACGACGAGCGGCACGGCCTGCCCGGCGACGCGCCGGGCCGCCACTCGCTCGGCTCCCGCGACCCCGACCTCGCGTTCGACGCGGACGGCTCGCTCACGGTCACCGTCGGGCCGACGGGCGACGCCACCGCGGACGCCCGGGCGAATCACCTCTCGGCCCCCGCCGGCGAATTCTCGCTTTACCTGCGGATCTATTGGCCCGACACCGCGGCCAGCGACGCCGGCTGGGCGCCGCCTCCGGCAGTTCCCGCGGCTCAGTCCCGCGGGATCGCGCGGACCGCCGCCCTTCTCAAGGCCGACGCGCCGAGGTAATCTGCTACCGTTGATCCGTTGGTCGCCGGCGATTCTGGACGCCGGCGATGATTGCAGGCTTCGCTCCCCCCGGAGCGAGGTACCACAGGAGCATCACCATGCGCACGCATGGATCATCCAGAACCCGGACCCACGTCGGCTGGGAAGACGTGGTGGCGGCCGTCCTCGGGTGGGCGACGTCGATCGCCACCGTGACGGCCCTGGCGGCCGTCGGCTGGTTCGGCCACGCCACGCATTGGACCTTCGGCCTCGGCGGCGGCGACCACGGAGGCCACCATGCCGACGCGGCGACTGCCGATGCCGACGCGGCGGCCGCCGCCGGCGACGTGATCCGCTTCGAGTCGGTCGCGGCGCTCGAGCGCACCGGCATCGAGCTCGTGCCGGTGCAGAAGCGTCCGGTCGTCAGCGAACTGGTGGCGAACGGCGTCGTCGCCTACGACGAGCGCCGCATCGCCCAGCTCTCCACCCGTCTGGCGGGCAGCGTCTGGCGGGTCGAGAGGCACCTCGGCGACACGGTCCGCAAGGGGGACGTGCTCCTCGTGATCGAGAGCCAGGACGTGGGCAGCCTCAAGGCCGAGTTCCTCAACGCCCTGGTGGCCCACGAGTCGAAGCGCGAGCAGGTGGCGATCCTCGAGGAACTCCAGACCGCCATCATGGGGCGGCAGCTCCGCGAGGCGCGGGCCGCGCTGCGGGAGGCCCGCAATCAGCTCACCAACGCCGAGCAGGCGCTTGTGAACCTGGGGTTCCAGATCTCCGCCGCGGAGTACGACCGCCTCGACGACACCGAGCGGGCGAACCGCATCCGCGTCCTCGGTCTGCCCCCCGCACTCATCGCCGGCCTCGATCCGGAACGGATGACGTCGAATCTGCTGCCGCTCTACGCCCCGTTCTCCGGCGTCGTCGTCGGCCGCGAGGCCGTGGTGGGGGAGGTCGTGGAGCCGGCGAAGCCGATCTTCGAGGTCGCCGACGTCTCCACCATGCTCCTCGTGCTCAACGTGAGCAAGGAGGACGCGGCCCAGGTCGCGATCGGCCAGCCGGTGCGGTTCCGGCCCGACGGCTCCGCGGATGATTTCGCGAGCCGGATCACCTGGATCAGCACCGAGGTGGACGAATCGACCCGCACGCTGCAGGTGCGGGCCGAGGTGGCCGCCGCGCATCCCGACCGGGCGGACGACGCGGGGGGCGGACTGCGCGCCAACACGTTCGGCACCGGGAGGATCGAGGTCGGCCGGCGGGACACGGCGGTGCTCGTGCCGAAGGACAGCGTGCAGTGGGACGGCCACCGCTGGGTGGTGTTCGTGCCGAGCGGCGAGACCGCCTTCGAACCGCGGCCCGTTGAGCCGGGCGTGCACGACGGTGGCTACCTCGAGATCGGCGGCCCCGTGGCGGCCGACCCCGGCTTCACGCAGGTGGTCGGCGTCGGCAGCCACGTGCTCAAGAGCCAGATGCTGCTCGAGCGGCTGGAGTCGGAAGAGCTGTGATGCGCGCGAGACCGGGGGACAGGCCCAGGCATCCCACGCCGACGGCCGCCGCCTCGTGCGGCGGGATGCGCGCGACGTCGGCCCTCCCCGGCCCGTGTTCCCCACGCAGCGGGGCCGGCTGATGCTCGAAGCCGTCATCGCCTGGTCGCTGTCGCGGCGGATCGCGGTGCTCGCGGGGGCCGCCGTGCTCTGCGTGGCCGGGTGGGTCGCCGTCGGCCGCCTCGTCGTCGATGCGTTCCCCGACACCACGCCGGTGCAGGTGCAGATCAACACCGTCGCCCCCGGCATGGTGGCCGAGGAGATCGAGCGGCAGATCACCTTCCCCGTCGAACTCGCGATGGGGGGCATGCCGGGACTCGAGGAGCTCCGCAGCGCGAGCATGTTCGGCCTCTCGGTCGTGATCGCCACGTTCCGCGACGGCACCGACGTCTACTTCGCCCGGCAACTCATCAACGAGCGGCTGGCCACGGTGGGCGTGCCGCCGGGCGTCGAGCGGCCCGAGATGGGCCCGGTGTCCACCGGCCTCGGCGAGGTGTTCCATTACCTGCTGGTGCCGAAGGGCATGAGCCTCACCGACGTCAAGACGCTGCAGGAGTGGACGCTCAAGCCGGCCCTCCGCGCCGTGCAGGGCACCGCCGAGGTCAATGCCTGGGGAGGGCTCAACAAGCAGTATCAGGTCCGGGTCGATCCCGCGCTCCTGCGCAAGTACGACCTCTCCTTCGACCAGGTCGTCGAGGCGATTCCCCGCAACAACTTCAACGTCGGCGGCGGGTCGATCGAGCGCTCGGGCGACGCGGTGCTCGTCTACGGCGTGGGCCGCACGGTGGACGTCGAGCAGATCGGGCGCATCGTGATCTCCTCGAGCGACGGCGTGCCGATCCGCATCCGCGACGTGGGCGAGGTGACGATCGGCCACGAGATCCGCAAGGGGGCGGTGACCTACGGGGGCGAGGGGGAGGTGGTCCTCGGCCTCGGCTTCATGCTCATGGGCGAGAACAGCTACGCCGTGACGAAACGGCTCAGTGAGCGGTTCGACACGCTCATCGCCGAGGGCAAGCTGCCCGAGGGGGTCGAGGCGAAGGTCGTCTACGACCGCACCCGGCTCGTGGACCGCGTGATCGCCACGGTGCGGCAGAACCTCCTCGAGGGGGCGTTCCTCGTGGTCGTCATCCTCTACGTCATGCTCGGCAACCTGCGGGCCGGCCTCGTGGCCGCCACGGCGATCCCGCTGTCGATGATGTGCGGCTTCCTCGGCATGTGGCAGGCGGGCATCGCGGCCAGCCTGCTCTCGCTCGGGGCGATCGACTTCGGGATCGTGGTGGACTCGTCGGTGGTCGTGATCGAGAGCATCCTCGAGAAGATCGCGCACC
Organism: Planctomycetaceae bacterium; assembly: GCA_046095965.1. GTDB lineage: Bacteria > Planctomycetota > Planctomycetia > Pirellulales > UBA1268 > QWPN01. The sequence goes on along the minus strand of JBJTJO010000014.1, from coordinate 1,502 downwards.
ACCCGGGGGCGACCGGGGCCGAGCGGCTGCGGCTCGTCCGCGAGGCGACTGCCGCGGTGAAGAAGCCGGCCTGCTTCGGCCAGCTCATCATCATGATCGTCTACATCCCCATCCTCACGCTCGAGGGCGTCGAGGGGAAGATGTTCCGCCCCATGGCCCTGACGGTGGTGTTCATCCTCATCGGCTCGCTCGTGCTCTCGCTCACGGTGGTGCCGGTGCTCTCGAGCTTCGTCCTGCCGCGGCGGGTGGACGCCCACGACGTGCTCCTCGTGCGGCTCCTGCGGGCCGCCTACCGGCCGCTGCTGAGGGCCTGCCTCGCCGCCCGGGGCACGCTCGCCCTGGCGGCCGTCGTGATCCTGGGCATCACGCTCCTGCGGGCCATGTCGCTGGGCACCGAGTTCGTGCCCAAGCTCTCCGAGGGGGACATCGTGCTGGGCATCATCCGGGCGCCGGGCACGAGCCTGGAGGAGTCGTGCCGCATGAACACCCGCATCGAGAAGGCCCTGCTCACCGAGTTCCCCCACGAGATCGCCCACGTCTGGAGCCGCACCGGCACGCCCGAGGTGGCCACCGACGCGGGGGCGATCGAGGCCACCGACATGTTCGTCGCCCTGCGGCCCCGTGAGGAGTGGCGCCGGGCCCGCACCCAGGCGGAACTCGTGGAGGTGATGAACGGCGTGGTGGAGGGCATTCCGGGGCAGATCCTCTGGTTCACGCAGCCCATCGAGCAGCGGATCAACGAGATGGTTTCGGGCGTGCGGGCCGACATCGCGGTCAAGGTGTTCGGCACGGAGGACACCGAACTCGACGTGCTCGTGCGGAAGGCCAACGAGATCGCGGCCGTGATCCGCAAGGTGCCCGGCGGCGCCGACGTGGCGGTCGAGCAGGTCGCCGGCCAGCCGATCCTGAGGATCGCCGTCAAGCAGGACGAGATCGCCCGCTACGGCATCTCGGCGCAGGCGGTGCTCGACATCATCGAGAGCATCGGCGGCAAGGCCGTCGGGCAGATCGTCGAGGGGCAGCGGCGGTTCCCGATCGTGGTCCGGCTGCCCGACCCGCTGCGGCAGGGCCCCGAGGTCATCGCCGACATCCCCGTGCGCGGCCCCGCCGGCGAGAGCGTGCCGCTGGGCCGGATCGCGTCGATCGAGACGGTGCTGGGGCCGAAGTTCGTCACGCGGGAGCGGATGCAGCGCCGCGTCGTCGTGCAGTGCACCGTCCGCGGCCGCGACGTGGGCGGCTTCGTGGGGGAGGCGCAGGGCGCGATCGCCCGCGACGTCGAACTCCCCGCGGGCCGGTTCACGCTCGAGTGGGGCGGGCAGTTCGAGAACATGCAGCGGGCCCAGAAGCGGCTCACGATCGTCGTGCCGCTGGCGCTGCTGCTCATCGTCGCCCTGCTCTACCTCACCTACCGCAACATCGCGGACACGCTCCTGCTCTTCGTGAGCGTGCCCTTCGCGAGCCGCTCCCGCAGGGCGCTCGCGAGCACCATGCCGTTGAGCACC
>JBJTJO010000013.1:0-6868 GCA_046095965.1 Planctomycetaceae bacterium | reverse complement strand
TCACCAACCAGCACCGACCACCCTGGGCCCCCCGGCACGACGGGGCATGCCGAGCATCATGCACTCCGCGGCGCAACCAGCTGCCCGTCATCGGCACGGTCTGCTCGTGCTCGGCATGCACCGCAGCGGAACCTCCGCACTCGGCCGGGTGCTGGGCCTCTTGGGAGCGGACCTCCCGAGCCAGACGATCGGGCCGGACGAGCACAACGAGTCGGGCTACTGGGAGGCGCCCGCGCTCTTTCGCCTTCACGACCAGATGCTCGCCAGGGCCGACTCCCGCTGGGACGACTGGCGGCCTTTCAGCCCGACCGCCCTCGATCCGTACGATCGCCTCGGCATCGAGCACGCCCTGCTCGAATTCCTCCGCCATGAGTTTCGGGAATCAGTCCTGTTCGCCATCAAGGATCCGCGCATCTGCCGGTTCGTCCCGCTCTGGCTCGATGTGCTGGCAACGTTCCCGGCCGCTCCCGGCGCCATCATCGCCGTGAGGCATCCCTTGGCGGTGGCCAGGTCGCTGCAGACCCGCGATGGTTTCTCGTTCGCGAAGTCCTGCCTCGTCTGGCTGCGGCACGTCATCGATGCGGAACACTCGACGCGGCATGTTCCCCGCGCGTTCGTGGACTACGACGGCCTGCTGGCCGATTGGCGCCCGCACGTCGATCGCATCGCGAGCCAGCTCGGCATCGCATGGCCGAAGCCGCTGCCCGAGGTCGCCGACGCGGTGGACGGGTTTCTCACCGCCCAGCTGCGTCATCACGTGGCGACGGCCTCCGAACTGGAAGCGAGCCCGCATGCCGTCTCCTGGATCCGCCGCGCCTATGCGGCCGTGCAGGCGTTCGTGCAGGCCGGGGACCATGAGGCGGCCCGCGAGGAAATGGATCTGGTTCGCTCCGAGTTCGACAACGCCTGCCTCGCCTTCGGTGACCTGTGGCGCGAGGAGCGCTCGAACGTCGCCCGGGAGACGCTGGCCCCGTTCGGCGTGGTGACGAATCAGGCGCTCGAACGGCACGCCCGACAGCTCCAGCGACGGATCGCCTCGCTGGATGCCACGATTCACGAAACCACCGCCCGGTGGGAGGCGGACGAGGTGCAGTCATCCACGGCGCCTGGCACGCACGGCCAGCAGGTGCTCGAGCACGGTCGGCATCGGGATGCCCTGGGGGATGCGTTCGTGGCGCGGACGGACGGTCACCGGGCGAATCTCCGGCAGCTCGTCGATGATCAGGCCACCACGTTGTCGCGACTCCAGTGCAGCCTCGACGGCGCCGTCGCCAGGCTCGACGCGATCGCTGCCCGCTCGTTCCAGACAAGCTTCGTCACGACGACGAAGAAACGCGTCGTGGATCACCTGAAGAAGTCCGGTCGGAAGTGCGGGCGGCTCGCCCACAAGGCTTGGGACGGGGTGGCCTGGATGTGCCGTCTCCGGCCACTCGAAAATTTCCTGGCCCGGCGCCGCTTGTACCGGACCGTTCGCACGATTCGGGCATCGGGCTTGTTCGCCACCAGCTGGTACCTTCGGGAGAACGCCGACGTCGCTTCCACCGGAATCGACCCGATCGTGCATTATCTCGTCTCCGGCGCCCGTGAAGGCCGCTGTCCGAACCCGCTCTTCCACACCCAGTGGTACCTCGACGCGAACCCCGACGTGCGGGCCACGACCGTCAATCCGCTCGTGCACTATCTCCTCTTTGGTGCCGCGGAAGGGAGGGATCCCGGCCCCTCGTTTCAAACGGCGGCCTGGGTCGCCGAGCACCCGGAACTCCGGGCGACCAAGTGCAACCCGTTGGCTCACTACCTGGCCAGTCGCGGGGCATCGCCCCACGACGGGAACTCGATCGCGGACGGGGACCGGTTCACGGCCCCGGTCCTGACCCTGCGCGTTCCGCCGCCGGCGACCGGGCCCGATGCCTCGGGGGCTGAGGACGGTGAGCCCGGGGCGGACGATTGCTCCTATGCTCCGCTCATGTCGGTCATCGTCCCCGTCTACGGCACGCCGGCGGGTCTGCTGCAGCGGATGATCGATTCGGTTCGGCAGCAGGCCTACGGCAACTGGGAACTCTGCCTGGTCGATGATGCCTCGCCGCAGCCGCACGTCCGACCGATCCTCGAGCGGGCGGCCGCCGGGGATCCGAGGATCCGGGTCGTGTTCCGTGACTCGAACGGCAACATCTCCGCCGCCACGAACACCGGCATCGAGATGGCTCGCGGCGAGTTCATTGCGTTTCTCGACCACGACGACGAACTGACGGCGGATGCCCTGCTGGCGGTGGTTCGCGCGTTGAACGACGCGCCCGACACCGACGTCGTCTACACGGACCAGGACAAGATCGACCTCGCTGGCCGCCGTTCCGAGCCGTTCCACAAGCCGGCGTGGTCACCGGCGTATTTCGAGTCGGTCATGTATGTCGGTCACCTGCTCGTGGTGCGGGCGTCACTGCTCCGGGAGACGGGAGGCTGCGACAGCACATTCGACGGCGTCCAGGACTTCGAGTTGATGCTTCGTTTGGGCGAGGTGACGAGGAAAATCGTGCACCTGCCCCGCATCCTCTACCACTGGCGGAAGATTCCCGGAAGCATCGCGAGCGATTCGTCGGCCAAGCGGGGCATCGACGAACTGCAGCGCAAAGCGGTGCAAGCCCACCTCGATCGTCTCCGCATCAAGGCCGTCGCGACCGCCGGGCGTTCGGCCCACCGCGTGCGCGTCGTGCCCGCCCCCCGCAGCCGTGAGCCCCTGGTCTCGATCCTGATTCCATCCAGGGATCACCCCGAGCTGATCGGCCCCTGCCTCGAGAGCCTGTTCGGGAAGACGTCCTACAAGGCCTTCGAAGTGGTGGTGGGCGACAACGAGACGACCGATCCGGATGCGCTGCGGATTCTCGCCCGCCATCCCGTCACGCGCGTGCCGCTCCCCGGGAAATTCCACTTCGCCGCCTTCAACAACCGGATGGCCGCCCAGGCGCGGGGCGAGTACCTCCTGCTTCTCAACAACGACACCGAAGTCGTGCAGCCGAACTGGCTCGACACCATGCTGCTGTACGCCGAGCAGGATGACGTCGGCGCCGTCGGGCCGCTGCTCCTCTACGACGACGGCACCGTCCAGCACGCCGGAGTGATCCTGGGCCCGCGCGGGACGGCCGACCACGTGATGCGGGGCTTCCCCGGAGACGCCGACGGCTACGCGGGCTCCCTCCAGGCGGCGCGGGACGTGACGGCCGTGACGGGGGCCTGCCTGCTGGTCCGCCGCGATCGCTACATGGCCTGTGGTGGACTGAACGAGACGTACGGCCGTCACTACGAGGACGTCGATCTCTGCCTCCGCCTGCGGCGACTCGGCCTCCGCAACATCTTCGTCGGCGGCGCACGCATGCTGCACCACGAGAGCAAGTCCCGCGGCTCGTACTACGACTTCACCGACCGCGTCCTGCTGCTCGACCATTGGGAGACGTGGATTCGGCGCGGTGACCCGTATTACAACGCCGCGTTCGATCCCGAGCGCATCGACTACTCCCTGCGGGCGGCGTGAACCGGCATGCACGCACTCCTGTTCCCTGCCGGCGGGCATCCATGAACGTCATCTTCGCCCTCTACGAGTCCCTCGCCTGCAACAGCGCGAGCCACGTGGACGGCCTGGCCCGGGAGCTCTCGCGGCTCGGCCACGACTGCATCGTGGCCCTGCCGGAGCACCTCAAGGACGCCGAACGCTTCGCGCCGATGCCGTACCGCATCGCCACCTACGGCCAGCTTCTCGACCAGCCCCCGACGTTCCGCGATGGCCGGGGACCGGACATCTTCCACGCCTGGACTCCTCGCGAGAGGGTGCGGAAGTTCCACGATCGGCTGGCCACGTCGCATGGCTTCCGCACGGTCATTCATCTCGAGGACAACGAGGAGCACATCGCGCGGATCGCCATGGGAGAGTCGAGATGGCGGGCGGCATGCGCGGGTCGGCTGCCCTTCGTCTATCCCGACCATCTCACGAGCCCGGTCCACGCGCCCGGGTTCTTCTCGAGGGCTTCGGGCGTCACGCTCCTGATCGATCGGCTGGCCGAGTGCATGCCGGTCGAGCTGCCATGCCGTGTCTTCTGGCCGGGGATCGACCGATCGATCTTCCACCCCCGTCCTCGCAACGACGCCTTGCGGACCACCCTCGGCATCGGTCCGCAGGAGATCGTCCTCTGCTACCACGGAAACATGCACCCGGCGAATCGAGTGGAGATTCGCAGCCTGTACCTCGCGGTCGCCCTGCTGAACCGTCAGGGGTGTCCGGCGCGCCTCGTGCGGATGGGCACGGACCACGTCGTCCACGAGCCCGAGTACCTTCGCTGGGCCGCTGAATTCACCATCCAACTGGGCTACGTGGTCGATCGCCGGCACGTGGTCGATGTGCTGGCGATGGCCGACGTCTTCGTGCAGCCGGGAACATCCGACGCCTTCAACGACTATCGGATCCCATCCAAGCTGCCCGAATTCTTCGCCCTCGGGCGGCCGGTCATCCTGCCGAAGGCGAACATCGGTCGCCTCACGCGGCACCTGCAGGATGCGTTCGTGCTGGACGAAGCCAACGGCCAGAACATCTGCGCCGCCATCCGGACGATCTGCTCGGACGCCACCACGGCTGACACGTTGGCCGAGGGAGCCTGGCTGTTCTCCGAACGCAACTTCAAGTGGGATCGGTCCGCCGCACACGTGGCCGGCCTCTACGAGTCGCTGGACCGCCATGCAGCGGCGGCGTGACGGACGTCACTCGCATCGGCCGGCTGCCGCTCCGGGGATCATTTCCGCGGAGCGGAGTCCGGTTTTGAGCTCGCCGCCCGCAGAGCCTCGGCACAAGGCGGTCGAAGGCGTATGATCCCCGTCGTGGCGGCGGCACGCCCTCGGCGCCGGGTCGCGTCCCGCTAAGGAGAGATCACGATGCCCGACTCCCGACACGAGCGGATGCTGATCGGCGGCGAATTCGTGGCCGCCGCATCGGGACAGACCCGCGAGATCCGCGACCCCGGCACGGGCGCGGTGGTGGCGGTCGTGCCCGAGGGCGGCACGGCCGACGTAGACGCCGCCGTGGCCCAGGCCCGGGCCGCCTTCGATGCCGGCCCCTGGCGGACGACGACCGCGCTCGACCGCGGCAAGTTTCTGTTCGCCATCGCCGCCGGCATCCGCGGCCGGGCGGCCAGGCTCGCCGAGCTCGAGGTGCGGAGTTGCGGCAAGCCGCTCACCGAGGCCGAATACGACATCGCCGACGCGGCCAACTGCTTCGAGTTCTACGGCGGCCTGGCCACCAAGATCCATGGCGAGACGATGCAGGTGCCGGCGAACTCGGTGAGCTTCGTCGTGCGGGAGCCCGTCGGCGTGTGCGGCCAGATCGTGCCCTGGAACGACCCGCTGTTGATGGCGGCCTGGAAGCTCGCGCCGGCGCTCGCGGCGGGCAACGTCTGCGTGCTCAAGCCGTCGGAACTCACGCCGCTGACGGCGCTCGAACTGGCCGAGATCGTGGTCGAGGCGGGCCTGCCGGCGGGCGTCGTGAACATCGTCACCGGCCCGGGCAAGGGCTGCGGCGACGCACTCGCCGCCCATCCCAACGTGGACAAGATCGCTTTCACCGGCGGCACGGCGACGGGGCGGCACGTGATGACCGCGGCGACCGGCAACCTCAAGAAGGTGTCGCTCGAACTCGGCGGCAAGAACCCCAACATCGTGTTCGCCGACGCCGACTTCGCGGCGGCCGTGGATGGCGCGCTCTTTGGCGCGTTCGCCAACCAGGGGGAGGTCTGCTCGGCCGGTTCGCGGCTGCTCGTGGACCGCTCGATCCACAAGGCGTTCGTGGCGGCGCTTCTGGAAAAGGTCCCGCGGATCACGCTCGGACACGGCCTGACGCCGGGCGTGTAGAGGGGGCCGCTGATCAGCCGGGCCCACCTCGAGAAGGTCGAGGGCTACGTGGCCGCCGGCGTCGCCGAGGGGGCGCGGCTCGTGTGCGGCGGCAGGCGGCCGGCCGACCCGGCGCTCGCGGGAGGCAACTTTTTGGAGCCGACGATCTTCGACGACGTCGCGCCTGGGATGCGAATCGCGCGGGAGGAGATCTTCGGCCCCGTGCTGTCCGTGATCCCGTTCGACACCGAGGAGGAGGCGATCGCGATCGCCAACGACACCGACTACGGCCTCGCCGCGGGCGTCTGGTCGCGCGACATCAACCGGGCCCTGCGGGTGGTGCGGGCCTTGCGGTGCGGCATCACCTGGATCACCCCCTACCACCCGACGTTCAACGAGATGCCCTGGGGCGGCTACAAGCAGAGCGGCAGCGGCCGCGAGTTGGGCCTCCACGGCATCGAGGCCTACCTCGAAACCAAGCAGGTGAACATCAACCTCGACGAGGCGCCGATCGGCTGGTATTGAGGCCGTCATCGCACCGGGAGCACCGCATGGGCATCAGGCTGAAGACCGAGATTCCGGGGCCGCGGAGCCGCGAATTGATGGCGGCCCGGGAGGTCCACGTGCCGCGCGGGCCGTTTCACGTCACGCCGCTGTTCGTCAACGCCGCCTGCGGGGCCGTGATCGAGGACGTGGACGGCAACTGGCTGATCGACTTCGCGTCGGGGATCGGCGTGACCAACGTGGGCCACTGCGACGCGGGCGTGGTGGCGGCGGTTCGCGAGCAGGCCGGGAAGTTCATGCACGTGGCGTTCAACGTCACGCCGTACGAGGGCTACGTCGAGCTCTGCCGGCGGCTCAACGAGATGACGCCGGGCGACTTTCCCAAGAAGACGTTCCTCGCGAACTCCGGGGCCGAGGCGGTGGAGAACGCGGTCAAGCTGGCGCGGGCCCACACGAAGCGGCAGGCGATCGTCTGCTTCGACCACGCATTCCACGGCCGCAC
>JBJTJO010000012.1:0-8983 GCA_046095965.1 Planctomycetaceae bacterium | reverse complement strand
TCACCAACCAGCACCGACCACCCTGGGCCCCCCGGCACGACGGGGCATGCCGAGCATCATGCACTCCGCGGCGCAACCAGCTGCCCGTCATCGGCACGGTCTGCTCGTGCTCGGCATGCCCCGTCGTGACGGGGGGCCCAGGGTGGTCGGTGCTGGGGGGTGCATGTGGGGGACCCTAGGGACTCCCACATGCGGGGTGAAGGCCAAATTTTCCGGTGAGGCGCTCGGCTGGGCGGCCGACCCGAACCCCGCCTGGTGTCCCGGCAGGGTGGGTAAGCCCGCGCGCGGATCCGAGCAGCGTCGCTCCCCGAGGGGGCGCGGACGGCGATGGCGGATCGTCAGCCGGCCGTCGGCGGCAGGCAGACGTGGACCGAGATCACCCGCCGCATCGGGAACTGGTCGTAGGGCGTGGTGCCGCGCCAGCGATTGTGGCTCTCGGCCGAGAGGAAGTAGGTATCGACGTCGTCGCCCGCGGCCTCGAGCGTGGAGGCAAGGGCGGCGGGAGACAGTCCCAGACCCTCGATCAGCGCACCGAGGTGCTCCGCGTGGTATTGGTCGTGCATGCCCTTGAGGACGTGATCGACCGCGTGGATCGTTCGCCCGCGGCCGGGGGCGAGAAACCTACGGATGCCCGCACAGACTCCCGCCAAGCCGGCGATGGGAACGTGTTCCAGGACGGAGATGGAGTACACCGCGTCGTACGCCGCCGGCACCAGCCCCGGCGTCTGGTCGCTGAAGACGTCACGGATGAAGCGCACGTTCGGGTAGGTCGCCCGGAAATGCTCGTATTCCAGCGGGCCGTTGCCGGAACCGTCGTAGGGGTCCACGACGGTCACCTCGTAGCCGAGTTTGACCAGAAAGTCGGCGACGAACGGCTGTCCGGCCCCGATCTCGATCAGCCGACCGCCCCGGGGAGTCCCGCCGAGGATCGCCTTGACGGTCCAGGGGCGCTGCACGTCCTTGAGGTCCCCGGACAGCGTCGCCAGCGTGCCGAGGTGGTCGAGGCTGTCGCAGAAGTCGCGAACGGTCGCGTAGCTCAGCGGGGGAAGGACGTATCCGGAGTAGCGATGTGCGACGGGCTCCGCCCCGTCCTGCGCGGAACAGTCAGGCTGCCATCTCACGGTACACCCTCCTGTCCCGCCGCCATTCCGCCGCTGCGTACCAGTTCATGTCGTCCTCGAGCCGATCCCAGATGCCCTCCACGAGCGCACGGTCCCGCCATATGGTGGCGCGGAGCCGGCTGACGAACGGATTCACGTTCTTCCTCGGCGGCGTGACGCCCCTCCAGTTCAGCAACGCTGCAGGATCATACAGATCGTCGGCGAAGTGTTCCTGGAGCCCCACGAAAATGAATTCGGAGACGGGAACGCCGCGGCGAAACCGGCTTTGGGTCTGGATGTGGACGGCCTTCGACGCCGCGAACTCGAGCAGGCTCGGTCGCCCGCGAGGAAAACCCCGGCAGCCTGGAGCGGAGCCGCAAGACGGGCGGGCCACGCCGGGACGCGCCGCTGCCGCTGAAATCACCCATGTCAACGCCCGTTTGGATGGGCCGCTGCCTCGTCGCGGCCCAAGCCCTCGCCTCGGCCGCGATGTGCGGCGTCATCTGGTTCGTGCAGGTCGTCCACTATCCGCTCTTCGCCCGCCGAATCGGTCGCCACGATCGTGATGCCGGAGGTCAGTTTGCTCGGCCCGGCTGAACGTCCCGCAGCCATTTGAACATGCCGACCCGCTGCCGGCCGAGCGTGGTGACGATTTCCCGGTTCTTCGCCTGCGGTCGCCGGAGCAGGTAAACCCCGGTGTACCGATCAACGAACTCATCGACCGTCAGGCCGTCACGAATGCTCCGCTCGATGCCGGCGAAATACACCTGGTTGGCCAGGCCGCGCTCGCGGGCGATGGCCGCATTGGGGATCACGACCGCAATCATCATCGCGGCCAAGCCACGTTGCGCTGACCGTGCGGTCGCGGCAGTGCCATAGAGCAGCCACGCGAAATAGGCCCAGCAGAGCAGCGGAGCCGCCATGATCGCATACCGTGATTCGGCCCCCGCACCGGGCCCGTAGCCTGAACGGCCCAGACCGACCGCCAGAGACAACAGACTGCACGCACAGAAAAACATCAGCATGCCGAATGCCCTGGTGCGCTCGGCCGATCGGCGGCGGACCGCCGAAGCAAGCGGAATGACGGCGAGCAGCACCGCACTGAGAACGAGTGCCGCCGAAAACGGCCAGAGCGAACTGACTGTCGGCCCGAGATTTGCGGCGACGAACTCGGCGGTTGTCCGAGCCACGGCCAGCGGCGTATCCGCGTCGGGGTGATGAGCCATCTTTCGATAGCCGCGGAGGTAGAAAACGATGACGGCGCCCGCGACTGTCGCCAGGACGAGCCCGGGAATCGCCTCGTATTCGCCCCGCCGCGGCCGGCCGACGACGCCTTCCCGCCGCGCTGCCAGCAACCGAGCGAGCGACACGCAGCCGAGCCAAACGGCCAAGGGCGGGACCAGCAGCAAACCTTGTGCCCCGCAGAGCGGCAGGGCGACGAGACATGACCCCGCCACGAGCGACGACCGCAGGCTCGGTGCACCCGACTCGCGCACGATGATCAACAGGAACACCACGGCCAGGCAGCACGAAGAAACGAATTGCACCTGGAAACCGGACCAGAACGTGTGGAAGTGGCCCCAGTGCAGCAGGACGAGCGGAAAGAAGGCGTCGCTGTACGCCGTGCGGCCACGAAGTTTTCTGGCCGCCGTGATCAGGGCTCCCGCGCAGAGTGCCAGGAGCGTGACGCCCAGATAGATCGTCGCGCGGTAGTCGGCACCGGTCAGCCGTAAGGCCACGACCTGGATCAACTTCGGAATCACGATCCGATGCTCGTTGTGAAAGGCCCACAGCCACCGCGCCGTGACGGGCGTGTCCCCGATGAAAACATCGACATAATCCAACTCGTCCAGAATGGGGATCTCGCACCCAAAGCGAGCGACGTACGAGATCGCCAGCGCGAACATCAGCGCCCAGCAGCACCACACGAAGATCAGGGCACCCGACTCGTCGGGTTGTTCGGGGCTGTGAGTCGGAATCACGGGCGGGCCCGGATCGGTCGGCTTCTGGGCTCAGGACGAGCGACGGACAGCGTATTCGAGAATCAGTCAGCGGGGGTGGGTTGCGATCCCGAGATCCCGGGCGGCTCATGGTCGAGGCGAAAAACGGACGTCTTTGGCGGCACAATCTGCTCCTGCCAGCCGCTGACTGCGATTGCGACGGCCGGTTCGAGAGTGCTATACCCCCTTGCGAAACCACCCCCTTCCGATAGGGGTGCCAGCGAAGACTCACCCGCTCCGTGATGCGCTCCATGCTCGTCACCGGATTGTCCGGCCGCCGATGTCTCCGTCTCGTACTCGATCAGGCCGCCGCCGCGGCCCGCCACTCGTGGATTTCGGAACAGGGCGGTGAGCGCATCGTGGTGGAGATTGTGGATCATGTCGATAACCACGCCGTATGGCTCGACCGAGTCGCCGCCTGAAGCACTGCCGCTGAGCGTACCCGCGCACGTACCAGCGCTGCGGAAACTCGCCGTCGTGATCCCGGCCCGCGACGAGGCCGGCTGCATCGCCTCGACCGTGGAGCACCTCCACGTTGAACTGCGGCTCCAGGACATCGACCACGAGATCATCGTCATCGACGACGGCAGCACGGACGGCACCTTCCGTCTCCTGCGGGAGATCTCGACGCGGATTCCCAACCTCGTGCCGCTTCGCAACGCAGGCCCGCACGGCTTCGGCCGCGCGATCCAGTGCGGGCTGAACGTGATGACGGCTGACGCCGTCGTGATCATGATGGCCGACGAGAGTGACGATTGTCGGGATGTCGTGCGTTACTGGCGGCTGCTCCAGGAAGGACACGACTGCGTATTCGGCAGCCGGTTCATCCGCGGCGGTGGCGTGATCGACTACCCCCGGCTCAAGTACGCCATCAACCGAATGGCGAATCTCTTCATCCGGATGATCTTCGGCGTCGGTCTCAACGACACGATCAATGCCTTCAAGGCCTACCGTCGCGAGGTGATCGACGGCTGCCGGCCGTTCCTCGCCCCCCACTTCAACCTCACGGTCGAGTTGCCGCTGAAGGCCATCGTCCGGGGCTACTCATGGACCACCATGCCGATCACGTGGCGCAACCGGCGCACGGGTGTCGCAAAGCTCAAGATCCGCGAGATGGGCAGTCGCTACTTCTTCATCGTCGCCTACGTGTGGCTCGAGAAGTACTTCAGCCGCGGCGACTACCGTCGCCACCGCGACTCGGTTCCGCTGCAGAGGACCGATTCCCAGGGCCTCGACGTGCCCGCGAGGGCGGCGTGATGACTTGCCGCCGCAACGCGCTGGATCAGTGCGCGCACACCACAACCACCCTTGTAACCCATAACGCAGGGAAAAACGCAGGGAAAAAGACCGGCATAATCCTTGCGCTCCTCACCACAGAGACCGACGCGGTCGAGCCATTCGGCTCGTCACGGCAGGACCGCTGACAGGGCGACCAGCCGATCGCTGCCACAGAACGATGATGCGTCCGGAGCGGGAGCGATCCTCCGGGCCCTCACCCCCCATCGCGGAATCCTTCCCGCACGGCGCCTTCCAGCCGCGTGACTTCCTCGTCGGTCAGCATCGCGAACAGCCCCTCGCGCTTGGCCGCTGACAGCTTGCCGCCATTCTGGTTACAGAGCCGGATGAAGAGATCAAGTTTCCGATCGGGCAGATCCACCACGCCCTGCATCAGCCTCTTCGTGCGGTCGTAGCCGCGGAGGTAGTCGAGTTCCTCCGGGAGATCTCGCTCGATCGTCTGCTCCACGAACCGGAACAGCGCCTCCGTCTGGGCTGTCAGGTCGGGATACTGATACCAGGCCGACCAATTACCCTGCACGGTCATCTGACCATCCTCATCCAGCCTGTACTCAACGAGTTCGAGCAGCGGCCGCGAAAATGCTTCCAACGATGCGTCGTAGGACCGCTGGTCGCGGAGCATCGCCGCTGACACGGGAACCATGATCCCCGGCGGAGTGAACGCACGCATGGCGAGGATATTGTGGATCAGAAAGCGGTGGATGCGGCCGTTGCCATCTTCAAAGGGGTGGATGAAAACAAATCCATAGCCCACCGCGGCAGCATGCACCACCGGATGGATGTCCGACTCCCGCAGTCGGCCATCCGTCACGATCAGGCCCGCCATCAGTGCTGCCACCTGCTCAGGTTTCGGGCAGACGTAGTACACTCGCTCCTGCCTGAACGATACCGACTCTCCCACGTAGTTCTGCCGCGTGCGGTAGTCGTTCTCCCGGAACCGCGGGTCAACGATGGCATGCTGCAAAGCGAGAAGCCGCGGCTTCTCGCACCAGTTCTCCCGCCGCGCTCTGGCGAGCAGATCGACGAAACGCGTGGTCCGATCCGGTGTTGGCTCTTCCCGCTCGATGGCAAACGAACTCTTGATCTCCTTGGTGTAGAGGTAGGAAAGTGCCCGTTGCAGGACATCCGGCGCACAGTCAGCAATGAGCGACATGCACCGCTCGCTGAGAGGCGTCGCGGCAAACGTCTTCAGGGCGGCCGTACGCCGGATCGTGGGCGAGAAGGAGCGGTCGCCGAGAAGATTGTCGTTGACCCGTTGGCGGGCAACCAGTCGACGGCGAGTGGAGGTAAAGCATTCCTCCGCAGGCACCAGGTCCACGTAGTTGCCGCTCGTCATGTCGGCGAGCGGCAGCCGGCGGCCGGTCAGCCACTCGAAGAGATACCAGAGACGGCGACGGTACTTCCCGAATGGGGCTGCCGCGATGAACTGCGTCAGCCCGTCGGCATCGAGCACCTTGAAGAGCTCGGCCAGCAGAGCCAGGTTGGTGCCGTCGTACTTGAGGGCGAACTCCAGGTGGTCGAAGTCGGAATCGCCTGGCCAATAGGCCGCCCCATAAGTTTCGACCTCGCTGCCGTCGGGGGCGGCGGCTTCCCGCCGAACGGCGGTCGATGCAACGAACGATTCGTGCCAGGTAGGGATGATCCGCAGGCCGTGCCGCTGAACCAGGCGGGCATACCCGGCAGGCGTTGCTGCACTCGGACCCCGCTCCTGATCGTCCGCGGCGGTCTCCCCCGAAAAAACCATTACGAGTTCGAAAAAATGGTTGCGGATCGATAGGAGTCTGAAAAAGTGTTTTTAAGCTGCCAAAAAAAACGGTTATGAATGCCCCAAAACGATTACGGGGCCTGTTTTTCTCCACATATTATTTACCACAGGATAGCCCGGCTGGCTGGCCCAACACCGCGAAAGACCGTTTCGTATTGGAAAAAAGGATAGGACGGTCAACGGCACGGTCGCGAGCGATAGCAGGGTGCGTGTTGGCCTTTGACCGGGATTTTGGCCTCCACGGACCGGATGGTAGCGTCGGCGATCTTCGCCATCAGCGTGGCCCACGCGATTCGCGAGGTCTCGTGGGAGCGGCTTGCGGCATCGGGGCACCCTCACCCCGGCCCTCTCCCGGAGGGAGAGAGGAGGTGGCGGCGCCCCGCTTGCCGAGAGTGCCGATCGTCAGCGCCGTGACGGCGGGGCGGAGCGGGTGATTCGCAGGAACCAGCGCACGAGCCTCGTGCGGACGCGTTCGGTGAGCGCCAGGAGGTCGGCCGGCGTGACGGGCCTGGCTGGCCAAAACGCGACGCCTTCCTCGCCCGGCATGAACCTCGCCCGGCATGAACCTCGCCCGGCATGAACCTCGCCCGGCATGAACCTCGCCCGGCATGAACCTCGCCCGGCATGAAGAGGCCGGCGGTGACGCACGCGGCCGGATGACGCGGTCGGCGAGGTGCGCCGCCGTCTGGGCCATGCGGCGGCCCGTGCAGGACGGGCAGACGCCCCGGCCCTTGCAGGAGAAGGCCACAAGAAAGCCGCGGCCGCAGCCTGAGCAGCGGGCCCTCGCGAAGCCGAAGCAGAGGACGCCGCAGCGGAGATACTCCCGAAACTCTCCCTCGACGTGCGTGGCGACGGGCCGTTCGCCGAGGCTTCGAGCGGTGAGCCAGCTCTCCAGGTGCCGGCTGATGAACCGATGAAGCGGCGTCTTCTCGGGACGACGGCGTTCGTAGCGATCTGCACGTCGTGGCCGCCACGGACCGGAAGGGCGGCACGGGCGAGACCGGCTTCCGGCTGCAAGTCGGCGTGGGGAGGCCTGCGAATGCGCACTGAATCCGGTGCAATGACAGTGAAGGCAGAGGAGAGTTCCGGAGCGTGCGATTCGAGGACGGCGACAACCGCACCAGCCCGAAGGTCCATGGACAATCCCGCTTGCCGCAACAGCACGACGCCGCAGTGCACCATCCGCCGGCGATACACCAGTTCGCCGAAGTCCGTGTCGGCTGTCAGAAGCAATACGCCGGCCGTATCGGCATTGCGGAGCACCAGTTCGTCTGCCGTGCCCGGGGCAGACTCGGAGATCGCGATGACGTCGTGACCGTCGAGCCGTAGGCGATCAACGATTCGACCATCGACGCTCTCGTCGGCAACGATCTCATGCCGATTGCCGCGGAACCGGATAGACGGTGTCCGCCCGCAAGGCACCAGCGGCAAAGTTCAATGCGGCTGAAACGGCATCCGGCGTCAGAGCCGGATGGCCCGCGATCAGTTCATTGACCGAAGTCCCCGCGGCAAGTTCCTCCAAGATGAGTTCGACCGTGATGCGCGTGCCGGCGACCACGGGCTTTCCCATCATCACGTTCGGATCGGAAGTGATCGTTGCAGTGGGCATGGCGGAACTCCTGTTGTCTGATTATCGCTGTCGGTGGGACGCGGTGCCAACTGCGACCGCGTCAGCCGGCCAGCAGTTCCGGCCGATCGACGGGCCGCCATTGATCAAGCACGGGCGAGGGCGAGCAGCGACCGGAGGCTGGCGAGGAGCTTGTCGGAGTCGGCGAGCGTGTCGGCGTGGAGCGGCACGACGACCGTCTTCTGGTCCACCACCCGCACCACGCGGCTCCTCTTCGCGGCCGCCTGCCGGGACCCGTCTGCGGCTTGCGAAAGCAAGGTGGCGGGTCTGCGGTTGAGTTGGGTGGCACCGTCTCCAAAGGGCGGCAGGGACTGGGTGAGCCGTACGTAGGCAATCTCGATGTCGCAGACCCCGGCAGCGGCTGCGCGCGGCGGATGGCGAACCTCCGGATCGAGACAGCCCCCTAGCGAGATACATCTCGCGGCAGCGCGCGTCCTGAGGTGGATCCAGGAATTCGGCGGACCGATTCGATTTCCAGCTTGAACGGGCCGGCTTTCTTGTCGCTGAGCATGAACCCCAGGCCGTTGATCTGATCCGGCACGACTGGCCCCATGCCCTGCACCTGCCTGCCGAATGCGTCGGGAATGACGTCTGCGAGCGGAACGCCGACCCCTGTCCATTCGTCTTTCGTGGTCGGCAGCGGGGCTCTGCAGGAGAACGCCATTCGGCGGCTCTTCGGATAGAGGTTCAGCATGTATTCACGGCCGTCGCCTTTCACGCGGACGACGATCGTGTCGCCGGTCTCGATGCCAAGATCCGTGGGCTTCGTCCGGACTGATGCGAAGCCACCATTGTTCTCCAGCGAGAGCGTGCCGAAGAACTCCAGCGTCTTGGCGTCGGTGATCGTGAACTTCCCGTCCGAGATTCCACCCATGACGCCGTCGTTCACGGCCTGCCACGTCCGGGCGGCCTCTGGGGCGGCAAAGTCGATGACCGGCAGCAGGGGCCTTCTCTGCGACCGCCTGCATCAGAAAGAGGGCCAGCAGCAGGGGGAATGCGGTCGCGATCATTTCGTGGCTCCCTCGGCGATGGTGAGCGTTCTCAGCCCATGATCCTTGCCGCCGGTTGGACGGCTTGACAATTGGTATACGTGTGTATACTTCATGGAGTCTCGCACTCAAGGACGCACCTCCGATGCCTTACGACCTCGAATCCGTTCTCAATCGTTCGTTCGGCCACACATCATTTCGCCCCG
>JBJTJO010000011.1:0-5314 GCA_046095965.1 Planctomycetaceae bacterium | reverse complement strand
GAAGCAGACCCAGCAGAATCCCTGGGAGAAGGTGGCCGCCGACTATCCGCCGGGGGCGGTCGTCAAGGGCGTGGTGCGGAACCTCACCAACTACGGCGCCTTCGTGGAGATCGACGACGGCATCGACGGCCTGCTCCACGTCACCGACATGTCGTGGACCCGCAAGGTCACCCATCCCAGCGAGATGCTGGAGAAGGGCCAGGAGGTCGAGTGCAAGGTGCTGTCCGTGGACCAGCAGCGGCGGCGGATCGCGCTGGGCCTCAAGCAGATGGCCGACGACCCCTGGACCACCGACATCCCGAAGCGCTACAAGGCCGGCGACGTCGTGAAGGGCACGGTCACGAAGATCACGAACTTCGGCGTGTTCGTCGGCCTGGAGGACGGCCTCGAGGGGCTGCTCCACATCTCGGAACTCTCCGAGGACAAGGTGGAGAACGCCGAGGAGGTCGTGAAGGTCGGCGACCCCGTGGAGGTGAAGATCCTCCGCGTGGACACCGACGATCGCAAGATCGGCCTCTCGCGCAAGCGGGTGGGCTGGTCGAAGGAGCGCGAGGCAGCCGAGGGCGAGCCGGAGATGTGACGTCCGCGGTCGCGCCGGCGGCCGGCGGAGTGCCGGTCAGCGGCCGACGTCGAGCGCCGTGATGCGGCCCAGGGACTCGGGCGCAGCGCCGCCCGCATGGGCGAGGCCGAGTCCGACCACGCGGAGCACCTCGCCGCGGGCGAACGCGCCGCCGACGACGGCCACGCGCCGCGGCCCGCCGCCGGCGAGGATCACGGCGGCGGCGGTCGGATCGACCACGTCCACGGCCAGCGGTTGCTCGGCCGACCCGATCCACACGAGGATCCGCTGTCCGGGGCGGGCGGATGCCAGTTCGACGCGTTCGGCGCCGCCCGCCGGGCGTGGCGGCTGCGCGACGACGGGCGGCGGCGGCAGCGGGCCAACGCCGGACGGGGCCGGAGCGGCTGCCAACCGGGGTGGCGTGGGGGCGACGGTCGGCACGTCCGTCGCCCCGATCACCCGCATGCCGCGGGCGGCCAGCCGACCGAGGTCGCCGGTGATGGCGAACCCGCCGGCGAGAATGCCGATCGCCAGGAGCGTGCCGACGAGGTTTTGCATCCGGGCGGTTCCGCGCGACGTACCCGACTGCCCGTCGGGCCCTGAATCATGCCCCATGCCTCCGGATGCGCCGCGGGCGACCGCGACTTTCGGGCACGGCGCCGGCCATGCAGGGCAGTCCTGTTCGGCACGATCGTGCTGCTTGACGGAATCGTTGCCCATCTCGCCTCTCCCTCTGGGAGAGGCCGGCCGCAGGCCGGGTGAGGGTGCTGACGAAGCTGCGCAGCTCCCCTGCACCCTCACCCCGGCCCTCTCCCAGAGGGAGAGGGAGATACGACAACCTCGCGCCGAACAGGATTGCCATGCAGGGGCTCGGCGTGCCGGTCCTGACGGTCGCGCGGCCGGGACTGGGGCGCAGCCCGGCCGGCACCTCCCGGAATCCTCGATCGGTAAGATCTGAACGTGACATTCGAGGATTGAGACGCCGGTCCGCCGCTGAGCCCGGGAAGCCCGGCGCGGAAGCGACGGGATCAGCGTGTCGGAAACATCGGGAGGAGGCACAGCCGCATGCGCATCGGTCACGCCTCGGTCGATTCCGCGCCACTCCTCGTCTCGCTCCTCACGCCGCCGGGGCGCGGGGCGCTCGCGGTCGTCGGGCTCGTGGGCCGGGACGCGGCGGCGGTCACCGATCAGGCGTTCGCGGCCCGCGGGGGACGACCGGTCGCGAGGCGGGAGGATGGTGCGATCGCGTTCGGGTCGTGGCGGGCGACGGGCGAGGATCTGGTCGTCGTGCGGCGACGCGCGGACCTGGTCGAGGTGCACTGTCACGGCGGGCTGGCGGCCGCGGCGGCCGTCGCCGCGGGCCTCGTCGCGTTCGGGGCCGAGGAGGTGGCGTGGCCACGCTGGCTCGCGTCGTGCGGTGAGTCGCAGACCGTCGTCGAGGCGTTCGAGGCGCTCGCGCGGGCCGGCGGCCCCAAGGCGGCGCGGATCCTGGCGCGGCAGGCGGCCGGCGCGCTCGACGCGGAGTTCGCCCGGATCGAGGCGTGGTGGCAGGCCGGCGATCCGGCCGCCGATGCCGCCATCGCGAGGCTCGCCCGCGCGTCGCGGGTGGGCCTGCGGCTCACCCGCCCCTGGCGGGCCGTGGTCGCGGGAGCCGTGAACGCCGGCAAGAGCAGCCTCGTCAATGCGCTGGCCGGACACGCGCGGTGCATCGTGTCACATGAGGCGGGAACCACCCGGGACCTCGTCGAGACGCGGATCGTCCTCGACGGGTGGGAGGCGGACCTCGTCGATACGGCGGGCCTGCGCGATGCAGACGACGCGGCAGGGCCCGTCGAGCGGGCCGGGATCGCCCGGGCAGCGGCGGCGATAACGGATGCCGACCTCGTGCTGCGGGTGTGGCCGGCGAACGGGGGGCCACCACCGGCCGTGGGGCGGGGCGAGATCCTCGTCGTGTCCAAGATCGACGTCGGGCCGCCGGATCACCGGTGGCCCGCGGAGGCGGTGCCGACGTCGGCAGCCACGGGCGCCGGGATCGCCGACCTCACCGCGGCGATCGTGGCGCGACTCGTGCCCGAGGAGCGGGCCGAGCCCGACCTGCTCACCGGCGCCGTCCCGTTCACGCCGCGTCAGGTCGGGATCCTCGGGGGATTCACCCGTCCGCGGATTTCTCCGACGTCGAGCGGCCGCGGATGAGGAGGCGGATCGGGATCTCGCGGAACGGCAGCGCCTCGTGGAAGGTGTTGAGCAGGTAGCGACGGTAGGGATCCGACACGCTCCGGGGCGCGCTCGTCGAGATCACGATCGTCGGCGGGGCCACCTCCACCTGCGTGGCGTAGAAGAGCCGCACCGGCCGGCCCCGCTGGTCGGCCGGCGGCTGGTTGGCCGCCACGGCGTCGCGGAGGACGTCGTTGAGCCGGGCCGTCGGCACCCGCTCGTGGCTCTGGCGGAAGAGCCGCCGGGCCGTGTCCACCGTGGCCTTGGCGTTGCGCCCCTGCGTGGCCGTGACGAAGGCGACCGGGGCCCAGGGCATCGTCGGGAAGGTCTCCCGCAGGTACGTGGCCCACTCCCGCTTCCTCACGTCGGCCGCGTAGAGGTCCCACTTGTTGACGACGAACACGACCGGCTTCGCCTCCTCCGTGATCGTCTCGGCCAGCTGCTTGTCCACCTTGCCGATCGGCTCGGTGGCGTCGAAGAACAGCAGCACCACGTCGGCGCGGCGGATGCTCCGCTGGGCCCGGTGGGTCGAGTAGAAGTCGATGTCCGTGGTGCGGCTCTTCGTGCGCCGCAGGCCCGGCGTGTCGATCGCGAGGAACGCCTGGCCGTCCACCTCGAACCGCACGTCCACGCTGTCGCGGGTGGTGCCCGCCACGGGGCTCGTGATCACGCGCTCCTCGTGGGCCAGGGCGTTCACGAACGTGCTCTTGCCCACGTTCCGCCGGCCCACGATCGCGAGCTTCATCTCCGGCAGGGCGGCCGTCTCGGGCTCGTCGGCGGAGCGGGGCGGCAGCCGGGCCACGATCGCGTCGATGAGCGGACCGCGGTTGCGGTTCTGGCGGACGCTGACCACGAGCGGCGGCCCGAGGCCGAGCGCCGCGAACTCGTGGGCCTGCGGATCGAACGCCGGCGCGTCGGCCTTGTTGACCACGAGCAGCACGGGCGCGCCCGCCCGCCGGACGCGGCGGGCCACCTCGCTGTCGATGCCCACGAGCCCGGCCCGCACGTCCACCACGAACACGACCAGGGCGGCCTCGGCCAGCCCGGCCTCGATCTGCGCGTCGATCTGCGCCGTGAGGCCGTCGGGGTCGTCGAAGCCCATGCCGCCCGTGTCCACGAGTTCGACGACGCGGCCGTCGAACTCGATCCGCTGCACCAACCGGTCGCGGGTCACGCCCGCGGTCGGGTCCTCGATCGCGATCCGCTTCTCGACGAGCCAGTTGAACAGGCTCGACTTGCCCACGTTCGGCCGGCCGACGATGACGACCCGGGGGATCATGGCGTGCCCGGCCCGGCAGCCGGCGGCGCGACCCGGGCGGAGGCCACTCCCCCGATCAGCGCCGTCACGGTGGCGCGATTCACGGGGCGAATCACGCCCCGCTCGGTGACGAGGGCCGTGATCAGCCGGGCGGGCGTGACGTCGAATGCGGGATTGTAGGCCCGGGCACCGGCCGGGGCGGCGGCCACGCCGAGCGGGGCAAGCACCTCCGCCGCCGCCCGCTCCTCGATCGGGATGTCGTCGCCCGACTCGATCGAAAGGTCGAACGTGCTCGACGGGGCGGCCACATAGAAGGGCACGCCGTGCTCGCCCGCGAGCACGGCGAGAGCGTAGGTGCCGATCTTGTTCGCCGCGTCGCCGCCGGCGGTGATCCGGTCGGCCCCGACGATGCAGGCCTTGATCCGGCCGGTCTTGAGGAGGTGGCCGGCCGCACCGTCGACGAGCACCGTGACGGGAATCCCCCGCTGCACGAGCTCCCAGGCCGTCAGCCGCGCGCCCTGGAACAGCGGCCGTGTCTCGTCGGCGAAGACCTCGAGCCGCCGCCCCTCGTCCCAGGCGGTCGTGATCGCCGCGAGGGCCGTGCCGCTCCCCCCGGTGGCAAGCGCCCCGGTGTTGCAGTGCGTCAGCACGCCGCCCCCCTCACCGACGTCGGAGTGCAGCAGGCCCGCGCCGTGGCGGCCGATGGCGACACACAGGTCCCGATCCTCGTCGTGGATCGCGCGGGCCTCCGCGAGCAGTGCCGCGGCGAGCGTGGCGGCGTCGGTCGAGGCGGGCAGGCCGGCGACGGCGGCGAGCGCCCGCTCCACCGCCCAGCGGAGGTTGACGGCCGTCGGGCGGGCGCAGGCGAGCGACTCGCCACGGCACAGCACGTGGGCCCGCGCCGCCTCGGGGGCGAGACGGTCTCGGACGGCCTCGGCCGCGGCGACGACGAGCCCGTAGGCCCCGGCGATGCCGATCGCGGGGGCCCCGCGGACACGGAGGCTCTTGATCGCCTCGACCACCGTCTCCACTTCGCGGCAGGCGATCCACTCGAGCCGTCCAGGCAGGAGCGTCTGGTCGAGGATCTCGAGGCCGCCGGTGGCATCGCCGGTCCAGCGGAGGGCGACGGGAATTGTGCCTGAGCAGTTTGGAAAACCTGCACCCACGGGGTGATGGGCGGATTCGCCACTCCCTCTCCCTCGGGGAGAGGGCTGGGGTGCTTCGTGGATCACTGGCGATTCTCCTGCACCCTCACCCGGCCTGCGGCCGGCCTCTCCCCGAGG
>JBJTJO010000010.1:0-19305 GCA_046095965.1 Planctomycetaceae bacterium | reverse complement strand
GCCGCCCGGCCCGCCGGGCGGCTCCGCCCGCGCAGCCTCCTTCTGCTCCCCAGCCGTGCCTTGCTGATCGGGCATTTCCGTCGCGGCCTGTCCCTCGGCCGACTGCTCCTTGTCGGCGCCGGGGGGCTCGGGCGCCACGGGCGGCTCGGGCTTCGCCGGCTTCTCGCCGGGGGCGACGTTCGGCAGCTTCTCGAACGCCTTGGCGGCGTGCGGGGCGAACTCCAGCCACGCCTCCCGCGACACGGCCGCGAGCGTGTCGGCGGAGGCGATCTCCGCGACGCGGTTCTTGAGCCCGTCACGCAGCCGCACGAGCGGCGCCTTGTCCTGCGAGTAGACGACCCTCACCGGGGCCGCCGCCCGTTCGCGGGCGGCGCGGGTGCGGTCGGGGTCGGGCTTCTCGAATGGCACACGCGCCACCACGCCATTCTGGGCGATCGAGCCCTTGCGGAAGGGCTGCGGCTCGCTCCAGCCGCGCAGGAGCACCAGCAGCACCACCGCGCCGGCCAGGCAGAGCGCCAGCCGCACGATGTTTTCCGCCCGGGAGATCCGCTCCACAAGGGCGCCCCAGAAGCCCTGCGGCCCTTCGACGGAGCCGCCGCGGCGGGCACGGCGTTGGTAGGAGGAGGGGGCGATCGTCATGGCGTCGTGGAGCTCACATCTGGTCGTCGTAGGCGTCGACGATCCGCTGGACGAGCGGATGGCGAACGATGTCCTGCCCGCCGAGCCGCACTCGCGCGCAGCCGCGCACGTCCTGGAGGCGGTTCATCGCATCGACGAGGCCGCTCGAGCGATTGGGGGGCAGATCGATCTGCGTCGTGTCGCCGGAGATCACCATCTTGGAGCCGATCCCCAGGCGGGTGAGAAACATCTTCATCTGCGAGATCGTGGTGTTCTGCGCTTCGTCGAGGATGATGAAGGCGTTGTTGAGCGTGCGGCCGCGCATGTAGGCCAGCGGGATCATCTCCACGACGTCCTGCTCCGTGAGCCGCTTGAGCACGTCGTAATCCATCATCTCGCGGAGCGCGTCCATGAGCGGCCGCAGGTAGGGATTGATCTTGGCCTGGAGATCCCCCGGCAGGTAGCCGAGGCTCTCGCCGGCCTCGACGGCCGGCCGCACGAGCACGATCTTCCCCACCTGCTCGCTCCGCAGGAACGAGACGGCCATGGCCACGGCGAGGAAGGTCTTGCCACAGCCGGCAGGCCCGGTGCACAAGACCACGTCGTGGTCGCGGATCGCCTGCACGTAGGCGGCCTGGCCCGCAGACCGCGGCACGAGTTGCCGGCCCGGCTCCCGCATCGGGATCGCCTCGTGCCGCTCCGGCACCGCTGCTCCGGTCGCCGAAGCGAGCAGCCGCGAGACGTCGTCGGTCTCGACGGCGCCGCGGTCGTGGGCGAGCCGATCGAGCTCCTCGAACACGTCGGCCGCGCGTCGCACCGCCTCCTCGTCCCCCTCGATGTGGATGCAGTCGTCGCGGGCCGACACGCCCACGCCGAGCGCCTCGCGGATCCGCCGCAGGTGCTGATCGCGGGGGCCGAAGACGGCGACGAGACGCTTCGAATCGACGACCGCGATGGACGTGCGGGGCATCGAAACCCGCGGCGGCGATGGCCGCCGGCGGTCTCGGGGGAACGGGGCGAACACTCCTTCCACTATAGCCCACGTCCGCCGGGGCTGATTTCGGCCCGAATTTCCGCCATTTTGGCCGCGTGGGAAAGGCTCCGCAGCCGTTCGTCACCGGCAGCTGACCGTCCCCGGTTCCCGCGCGCGACCATACCCGGTTCCCGATGGAGCGACGCCCGGGGGACTGGTATCGTGTCCGCGTCGTCCGTTCCCGATTCGATCCGCACCGGTGCCCAACGATGCCAACCGCGCCCGTCGATCCGCGGCGATCCATCATCGCCGCGAGTCTCGTTCCCCGCCTGCTCGCCGGAGCCCTCGCCATCGGGACCGTCGGGGCATGTGCGGCCCGGGCCGCCGACGGGCCGGAGACCGGCTCCCTCACGCAGGCGGAGCCACCGGCGGCCGACGGGGCCGCGATCCGCGCCGCCGCGGCGGCCTACCGCGCCGCCCTCGACAAGGGGGACGCGGCGGCGATCCGTGCCGCATGGACCGCCGACGGCGACGTGATCGACGCGTGGGGCAACGTCCTCCCGGCCGCCCAGGTGACCCAAGCAGGAAACACGCCCGCCGGCGACGTGCGGCCGGAGGTCCGCGTGGGGGAGACCCGGCTGCGGCGCATCACCGCCGACGTCGTCCTCGAGGACGGCTCGGTGGACATCGTCATGCCGGGCACCACGACGCCACTCGAGGGCCGGTTCTCGGCCATCTGGGTGAGGCAGGGAGGCGCGTGGAAGCTGGCCGGCATCCGGGAGTCGGAACGCCCACCGGCGGTCGGCCCCGACACGCTCGACGACCTCGAGTGGCTGGTCGGCGACTGGAAGCTCGAGCCGGAGGATGACGCGGCGAAGAATCCGCTGCCGGCCATGGAGATGTCGGTCCGCTGGGATGCCGGCCGCATGTTCCTCGTGCGGGACGTGCGGCTGACGGCGCCCGGCGCGGCGGCGGATGCGGTCCCGATGGATGTGCAGCAACGGATCGGCTGGGATCCGCTCGTCGGCCGGGTGCGCTCGTGGAGCTTTGCGCCCGACGGCACCCGCAGCGAGGCGACGTGGTTCCGGGACGGAACCTCCTGGGTCGCCAGGGTGACGACGATCACGGCCGACGGCACGCAGGCGACGACGGCCCACGTCTACACGTACGACGGCCGCGATCGCTGCGCGTGGCGGACCATCCAGGAGCCGTTCGCGACGGATGGCGGGATTCCCGTGCGGGCCACGTGGGTTCGTGCGCCGAAGGGGGGTGCGAAATGAGAATCGCCAAGCGGGGGTGTCGGCGGGCGTGGGCCCGGGCCGGCGGCGTCGTGATCCTCGCGTGCTGCGCGGGCCTCTCCGCCGACGTGGGCACGCCCCGGGCCGCGGCGGCCGTGATCGAGGCCGACGCGGACGACGGTGATCTCGCGAGGAAGGCCGACATCATGCACGGGGCCCGGTGGCAGAGCGCGATCGCGGAGTTCGGCGGGTGGCTCGCCGCGCAGACGATCTACACGCCGGCTGAGGTCCGGGGCATCAAGAATCGGTTCAACGACCGCGTCGCGGCGATGTCGTCGTACGAGCTCGAGTATCTGCTCGACTCGCTCACGGCGAAGCTCGATCTCCTCGGCACGCCCGAGGCCCAGGACGCCAAGGCGTGGCTCGGCGAATACCTGTTCGCGATGTCCGACGTCCGGCGGGCGGAGGAGCTCCGCAAGCTGCCCAACCTCCTCGACATGAACGCGGCGCAGTTGTGGCAGGAGATCCAGCGCATCGATCGGCTGCGGGGCACGCTCCGGCAGCGGCAGGAGAACGTCGTCGCACGGCAGGAGGTGCTCGTCGAACGTGCCGCCGCGAAACGCCAGGCGACGGCGGCGGCATCGCAGGCGGCGGCGGCCCGGGCCCGCTCTGCGCCGGCGCATTCGCCCTACCGGCAGGGCGGCGGCTCGCCCCCCTTTGCGGATGTCCAGCGCCAGCCCCCGCTGATCTTCGGGCTGTTCGGCGGCTTGCTCGGCTTCTGACGGGCCGGACGCGTCACCCGCCCGTGGCCCACAGGAGCCACGCCACGGGCGCGGCGAGCAGGAGCGAGTCCACGAGGTCGAGCACGCCGCCCAGGCCGCCGAGCATGCGGCCGGAGTCCTTCGCGGCGAGTTCCCGCTTCGCGAGCGATTCGGCGAGGTCGCCGAGCATGCCGGCCGCGCCGACCGAGAGCCCGTACAGCGGCCACCCGCCCCACGGCCGCGCGCCGGGCACGAGGCCGGCGCCATCGAGCACGAACCACGCGGCGAGGCACGACGCGCCCAGCGAGGCCGCCGCCCCCTCCCACGTCTTTCCCGGGCTCAGGAGCGGGGCCATCGCGTGCCGGCCCAGGAGCGACCCGACGACGTAGGCCGCGATGTCGCCCGCCTTGACCACGGCCACGAGGCTCACGAGCGGCAGGATGCCGAGATGGCCGGGGCCGTGCTGCTCGGGGCCGATGTTCTCCACGCAGAGCAGGCGCAGCGCCACCATGAACGCCAGCGGCAGGCCGAGCCAGGCCACGACGAGCACGCCCGCAGCGAGGCCCTCGAGCGCCCGCGCGCCGCGCTCGTAGCGGCCCACCGCCGCGCCGCAGAGCGCCAGCACGGCCCCCAGCATCGCCACGGCCGTCCAGCCGACCTGCGCCGCCCGGGGCGCCAGCGGCGCCGCGGCCACGATCGCCTGCGCGCCGAAGGCGGCCGACACCGCGACCACGACCGCGAGGAACTGCACGAGCGGACCGCGGACGGGCACGCCCGCGCGGGCGAAGAGCCCGGCGAACTCGGCGGCACCCCGGGCCGCCACCGCCACGACGAGCGGCAGGAGCCACCACACCGGCGGCGCCCCGCCGAGCCCGGTCGCGTCGGCCCACACGAGCCCCGCGAACATCGCGATCAGCACCGCGGCCACCGCGGCCCGCGACGCGAACGACGCGCGGGCACCGGCGGCGGGTGGGACGGGGGCGGGCGTGCTCACGACGGCGACAGGCCTCCGAACTTGCGATCCCGTGTGGCGAATGCCGCGAGCGACGCGTCGAGGTGGGCTTCGGTGAAGTCGGGCCAGCAGACGTCGGTCACCCAGAGCTCCGCGTAGCTGATCTGCCAGAGGAGGAAATTGCTCACGCGCATCTCGCCCGCGGTGCGGACGAGCAGGTCGGGGTCGGGCATGCCGGCCGTGTCGAGCCGGGACGCAAAGGCCTCCTCGTCAATTTTTTCGGGGTCGAGCCGGCCCTCCCGCGCCTCGACGGCCAGCCGCCGGGCCGCCTCGACGATCTCGGCCCGCGACCCGTAGTTCACCGCCAGGCACAGCCGCATGCCGTCGTTGGCCGCGCACAGGTCCGCCGTGCGGTCGATCTCGGCGAGCGTGCCGGCAGGCAACCCCTCGCGGCGGCCGATGATGGACAGGCGGATCCGCTCCTTCATGAGCAGCGACCGCTCCTCGATCACGTACTGCTCGAGCAGGTGCATGAGGAACGAGATTTCGGTCGCGGGCCGCCGCCAGTTCTCGCTGGAGAGACAGTAGAGCGTGAGCTGCCCGATGCCCAGCCGCGCGCAGTGCTCCGTGATCCGCCGTACGCTCGCCACGCCGCGACGGTGCCCCTCGATCCGCGGCAGTCCGCGGGCCCGCGCCCAGCGGCCGTTGCCGTCCATGATGATGGCGACGTGCCGGGGCAGCGGGGCGTCCGCCGCGGGGGACGGGCCGTCCTCCCGCGCGGCGGTCACGGGCGCCGTCACGCCTGCGCCGGAATGGTGGACTGGGCTCGTGGCCATGGGCGGGCGCCGCCGGAGGGCAGGAACATCGTCTGCTCGCGGTCGGGGCCGACCGAGGCGATCGTGACCGGCCGGCCGACCAGTTCACCGAGCCGGGCGAGGTAGGCCCGGGCCTCGGCCGGCAGCGCCGCGTGGTCGCGGACGTCGCCGATCTCCCCCTGCCAGCCGGGCAGCGTCTCGTAGACCGGCACGGCCTTGCGCAGGTCGTCCACGTGCGACGGGAACTGCGTCACGCGGCGGCCGTCGATCTCGTAGGCCGTGCAGACCTTGATCTCGTCGAGGCCGCCGAGCACGTCGAGCAGCATCACGGCGAGCTCGTCCACGCCGGAGAGCCTGGCCGTGTAGCGGACCGCGACCGCGTCGAACCAGCCGCAGCGCCGCGGCCGCCGGGTGACGGTGCCGTATTCGTTGCCGCGGTCGCGCAGGTACTGGCCGGTCGCGTTGTCCTGCTCGGTGGGCAGGGGGCCGCCGCCGACGCGCGTGGAGTAGGCCTTGATGACGCCGATGACACGGTCCACCCAGCGGCCCGGCACGCCGGAGCCGGCGGCCACGCCGGCGCCCGAGGAGTTGGAGCTCGTCACGAACGGGTAGGTGCCGTGGTCCACGTCGAGCAGGGCGCCCTGCGCTCCCTCGAACAGGAGCCGCTTGCCCCCCTCGGCGGCATCGAGCAGGAAGGCGGTCGTGTCGGCGACGAGCGGCTCGAGCCGCGCGGCGAACCGCTCGTAGTCGGCCTGGATCGCCGCGGCGTCGAGCGGCGAACCCGCGCCCCACGCGGCGAGCACGCGATTTTTCGCCGCCACGATCTCGCGGAGCTTCGCGGGGAACGAGTCGCGGTAGAGGTCGCCGAGCCGGATCGCCAGCGACCGGCCCACCTTGTCGCGGTAGCAGGGGCCGATGCCGCGGCCCGTGGTGCCGATCGCCTCCCCGCCGGAGAGCGCGGCATTGAGGATGCGGTCCTCCTCGACGTGCCACGGGAAGACGACGTGCGCCCGGTCGCTGACGAGCAGCTTGCCGTCCACGCGGACGCCGCGGGCCTCGAGGCCCTCGATCTCACGGATGGCGCTTGCCGGGTCGAGCACCACGCCGCCGGTGACGACGCAGGTCACGCCGTCGCGGAGGATGCCGCTGGGGATGAGCGAGAGCTTCCAGGTCTGGCCGCCCGACACGACGGTATGCCCGGCGTTGGCCCCGCCGGCATAGCGCACGACCACGTCGTGGTCGCCGGTGAGGATGTCTACGAGCTTGCCTTTGGCCTCGTCTCCCCACTGCAGGCCGATGACGCAGGTGCCGGGCACGGAGCGGAGATCCTCACGGAACCGATTGAAAACGCGGGGAGGCTGCGACGTGAGACTCCCGAAAAAGTCTAAAACCCCGAAAAACCCAGTCAAGGACGGCAGCCGCGGGAGGCCCGTGCAACAATTGCGGGCATGACAGGCAAAAGCCAGGCCGGCGTCGTCCACCACGTCACCCCCGCCGACCGGGGTGCGACGCTCGCGGCATTCCTCCGCACGCGCATGCAGTCCGCGAGCTGGTCCCGGCTCCAGAAACTCGTCCGCGGCCGGCACGTGCTCGTCCACGGCAACGTCTGTACCGATGCGGCCCGGCGGCTCAAGGAGGGGGAGGTGGTCAAGGTGCTCGAGGCCGCGGCCGCGGCGCCCCCCAAGGCCACCGACGTGCGGATCGTGCACCTCGACGACGACGTCGTGATCGTGGACAAGCCGCCGGGCCTCACCACGACGCGGCACCACGAGGAGGCCTCGTGGCCGGCGCGGCGGCGGCAGATCCAGCCCACGCTCGAGGAACTCGTCCCCGACGCGATCGGACGGTTCCTGGCGGCGCGATCGCGGGGCCCGCGGCACGGCGGCGCGGCCGGCCCCGGCGCGAAGCGCCGGCGGCAGCCGCCGGTCCGCGCCGTCCACCGCATCGACCGCGAGACGAGCGGCCTCGTGGTCTTCGCGCGGAACGTGCCGGCGAGCCGGATCCTCGCGGAGCAGTTCCGGCTGCACACGACGCGACGCCGCTACCTCGCGCTCGTGGTGGGGCGGGCGCGGGCCGGCACGATCGAGTCACACCTCCTCCGCGACCGCGGCGACGGCCGCCGCGGCTCGGCGGATGCGGACGACGAGACGGGAAAACTCGCGATCACGCACGTCGCGCCGGTGGAGCACATGGGCGACGACTACACGCTCGTCGAGTGCCGCCTGGAGACCGGTCGCACGCACCAGATCCGCATCCACATGTCGGAGCGCGGCCACCCGGTGTGCGGCGAGCGGGTGTACGTGCAGATGCGCAGACACGCTCCGCGGGACGAGTCCCGCGCCCCGCGGGTGATGCTCCACGCGGCCGAGCTCGGCTTCGTGCACCCGGTCACGGGCCAGGAGCTCCTCTTCGAGAGCCCGCTCCCGCGGGACATCCGCGACGTGCTCGCGCGCCTGCGGAAGGAACAAGGCTGACCGTGAGCGGCTACCAGCCCGGTACCGCCAGGGCCTCGCCGCCGGCGCGCGTGGCCGCGGCCCGCCACACGGCGGGGTCCACGGCGTCCGCCGCGAGCCGCACGCTGCCGTCACCGAGCGCCACGTTCACGCCGCCGGGGTGGCGGCTCCGTGCCGTCCGCCAGCCGTACGCCGCGTAGACCTTCGCCGGGTCGGTCGTGTTCTGGAGCACGCCGATGCAGTCGATCGTGGCGTCGTTCGGCAGTCGCGCGTGGTTGTAGAGTGTCGTGCGGTACTCGCCGTTGGCCCAGGAGAAGCCGCGCAGGTCGTCCTTGTTCCAGTAATACGCCCCCCGGCAGCGGGCATCGCTGAGCGGGGCGGACATCACGAACGCGTAGCCGGTCGCGACCGTGACGTCGGACGCCAGGCGGGTCGGCGCCGGGCCTTCACCGAGCGTGCTCTCGGAGAACAGCACCGTCTTCGAGAGGCCGTCCGCGACGTCCTTGGGCCGGATGCTGGAGTTGACGAAGAACATGCCGTCGGCGTCGAACGGCGTGCCGCCGCCGGTGCCGCTGCCGACGCACCCGGCGTAGTTCGTGGGCCCGAAGAGGTCCGCGACCGGCGCGGCCTTGTCGCTCGGGCAGAGGAACAGCGGCACGAGGGTCTTCACGATCGACTTGTTCTCCGGCGAGATCGCGTCGGACGAGAGCCCGACGTAGAGCGGCACGGTGAGGTCGATGCCGGCGAGCAACTGCCCCTCCTCGTAGAAGGGCGCGAGGTGCGCGAGCACCGACCAGCGGAAGTACTGGTAGGGCCAGAAGGGCCGCGCGGCCCACTGCCGCGACTCGGATCCCAGGGGGTAGCACCCGCGGGCTGACTCGGCATTGGCGGCCGCGAGCGCGAGTTGCCGGAGATTGTTCGCGCAGTGCACGCGGCGGGCCGACTCCCGGGCCGACTGGACGGCGGGCAGGAGCAATGCCACGAGCGTGCCGATGATCGCCATGACCACCAGCAGTTCGACGAGGCTGAACCCGCGCCGCCGGTCGCGCATCACGCCACCGTGCGCCGGCGACGGCGACGCCATGCGGCGGCCGCGGCGAGGCCGGAGACCGCGATCGCGAGCGTCGTCGGCTCGGGCACGACCATCGTCACGATGCCGGCGATCTGCCCGAAGCCGGAGGAGCCGGGGGCATAGAGGGGAGTCGCGGTGCTGTTCGCCACGGAGACCCGGTACATCTGGCCGGAGAACGCCAGCAGGCTCCCGGTCAGCAGGTCGCCGTTGGACAACCGCGCCAACGCGCCGACTTCGTAGGGGTACTGCCCGGCGAACAACGGCACCTGGACGACCTGCCACGACGTTCCCGACCCGAGCAGGTCGGTCGCCATGATCTGGTTCGTCACCGCGTTGGCGGAATAGAGCGTCGATCCGCTCACCACCAGGCCGATCGGCCCCGAGTACGGCCCGACGGTCGTGAAGGACTCGAGGAACGTGGCCGGATTGCTCGTGCCACTGAAGACCGCGATCGTGCCCAGGATCGGCGCGTTCGTGCCACCGTAGGTGTCGTTGCTCACGAACAGATTCCCGGTGTCCGGTGAGACCGCGAGCCCGGGGCTGGCGTTCAACGTGCCGCTCGTGAACGCGGCCACGCTCGGCGCGACCGTCTTCCATCCCGACACAGCCATCACGGGGCCGTACGGGTTCGCCGAGTCGGGATTGCGCCCCACGAGCATTTCACCGCCATCCCCGGCGCGACGGAAGGCGATCGCCCCCGGATAGACGGCTGGACCGGCGTACCCGGCGGCCGTGCCGCTGAGATTCACCACCTCGGAGATGGAGCCCGATCCGATCACGTAGCGGAGGATCCGCGGATCGCCGTCAACCGCCTCGGGCGACTCGCCGACATAGAGGTCGCCGTCCTCGCCGAGCGCCAGCGCGGTCGGCTGGTTGAACGTACCCGGCGCGGCCACCGACGTGATCACGGCGGGATTGCCCGAGTCGAAGCTGTACAGCCCACCGGTGGTCTTGCTGAGAACGTAGACCAGGTCTGCCCGTCCAGCCGACGGCACGGCCAACCATGTGGCGGCAAACAGGCAGGCGCG
Source organism: Planctomycetaceae bacterium (assembly GCA_046095965.1). Lineage (GTDB taxonomy): Bacteria > Planctomycetota > Planctomycetia > Pirellulales > UBA1268 > QWPN01. The sequence goes on along the minus strand of JBJTJO010000010.1, from coordinate 9,395 downwards.
AATCAGGACGGCAAAACGGGGTGCGGATGCGTGGTGCATGGCGTCCTTGAAAGGCGGGCAGGGGGCCGGCGGGAATGCCCGGCTTGGATTCGAACCAAGACAAAGGGAACCAAAATCCCTTGTGCTACCGTTACACCACCGGGCAGTGACCGCCAGTGTACACCGGCCCGAACGCCGCTTTTTGCAAGCGGGTGTTGCAAATTGCGCCACATTTTTTCTAGGCGGCCGGGCAAGGCTTCCAACCGACCCCGTCCCCGCACCGGTGAATGCGCGGGTTCGTGAATTCGGGACCGCCGCCGGCCGTTCGGCACGGCGTGTGCAATCCGCTCCCGCCGGCCAAGGTCCGGCATCGTCGATTCCTCATCTCGTTCCGGATGCGGGAACCTCAGGCCGAGGGAGACACGCACCATGAAGACCACCGCGCAGACCCGCCCCGCGGCTCCGACACCCGCAGCCGCGGACCCCACCGACGAGCAGCTGGTCCGGCGCTTCACCGGGCGCCACGACCCGGCCGCCTTCGAGGCCCTCGTGCATCGCTACGAGCGCGAGCTCTTCGGCTACCTCTGTCGCTACCTCCACGACCGCGATCTCGCGGCCGACGTGTTCCAGGCGACATTCCTCCAGGTCCACCGCAAGGCCGACCGGTTCGAGGCCGGCCGGCCGTTCCGCCCCTGGCTCTACGCCGTGGCGACCCACCAGGCGATCGACGCCCGGCGGCGCCTCCGCCGCCACCGGATGGCGAGCCTCGACGCCCCCGACGCGGCCCGGGAGGGCCGCCCGAGCGAGCCCGCGGCCCGGGCGGAGGCCACGGGCGGCGAGCGCCTGGCCGAAGCCGAATCCTGCGCCCGTCTCCACGACGCGGTTGATCGCCTGCCCGAGCCGCAGCGGGCGGCCCTGGCGCTCGTCTACTTCAAGGGTGTGAAATACCGCGAGGCTGCCCGCATTCTCCACGTGCCCGTGGGCACCGTGAAAAGCCGGCTCCACGCCGCGGTCGTGAAGCTCGCGGCGCTCCTGCGATCACCGGACCGCATCACCCCGACGGCGGCTCGGCCGGCGGTTTCGCCAGCTTGTTCGTGACCGCGAACGAGAGCTGCTCGAGCTCGATCGCCAGGTCCACGCCCACGACCTGCACGTGCGGCGGCAGGGCGAGCGTGACCGGGGCAAAGTTCACGATCCCCTCCACGCCGGCCGCCACGAGCCGATCGGCCGCCTCCTGGGCCCGGCCGGCCGGCACCACGATCATGCCCAGGCGAAGGCCCTTTTCCTTCACGGTCGCAGCCAGTTCCTCGACGGGTTGGATCGTGAGTCCCTGCACGACCTGGCCGACCTTCGCCGGGTCGGCGTCGAACGCGGCCGCGATCGAGAAGTTCTGGTGGCCGAAGCCGCGGTAGCCGAGGAGAGCCTGGCCGAGGTTGCCCACGCCTACCATCGCCACGCTCCACGGATGGTTCGTGCCGAGGATGTCGCGCATCGCCCGGATGAGCTCGTCGCAGCGGTAGCCGACGCCGGGATACCCGAACTGGCCGAAGAAGCCGAGGTCCTTGCGGACCTGCGCGTCGCTGAATCCCAGGAGCGTGCCGAGCTGGCCCGACGAGATCGTCTGCTGGCCAGCGGACATGAGCCGCTGGAGCTCCCGCAGGTAGAGGCTGATCCGGCTGACCACCACCTTCGGCACGCCGCTGTCCGATGGCGGTTCTCCCGGCGGCGACGGCTGCGGTCGGATTTCCGTCATGGCTGGGGCTGCGGGCTGGCCGGGTTGGACGGGGCACGACTGTAACGGCCCTGCCGGCGACCGCAAAGAAACGGCTCGCCCGCCGGTGGGGATGCGACGGTTGTAACGCGCCCGGGACTCTGGAAAAGCCCGGCGGGTCGCGTGGAATGGTCAACCTGCGGCGAGTTTATGGTCGATGTTTTCAGAGGTGCGGCGGACCGCCAGTCCGCACCGGCGTTTCGGTCCCCGGTTTTTCCCCGTTGCAGGAGTCCGCCTCGAGCGAGGTGGCGATCATGAAGTGTTCGTGGCTGCGTTGTCTGCTGGTCCTGGCCGGCATCGTCGCGGGAGGCATGCGGGCCGACGCCGCGTTGCACCGCCTCGACGGTCAACCACTCGGTGTCATGCCGATCGCGTTCGCGCCCGGGGTGGGGGATGACGCGCTCCCATCCGCGGCGCCGCGTGCCGGCGAACGATTCGTCAAGGAGATCGTCTTCGAGAGGCAGGCGGTGACCGGGTCGAAGACGGTCCTCGAGAAGGTCGTCGAGCAGCGGGAGCTCGACTGCGTCCGCTACGAGACGGAGCGGTGCTTCAAGGAGGTCGAGTACACGGTCTGCAAGCCGGTCTGGGAGACCCGCTCGCGCACCGTCAACTACACCGTCTGCAAGCCGGTGTGGGAGACGGTCACGAAGGAGATCCCCTACACGGTCTGCAAGCCCGTCTACGAGACCCGCGAGCAGATCTACACCGTCTGCAAGCCCGTCTACGAGACGCGGACCAAGGAGATCCCCTACACCGTCTGTCGGCCGGTCTACGAGACCTGCACGAAGCAGATCCCCTACACGGTCTGCAAGCCCGTCTACGAGACCCGCGAGCAGGTCTACACGGTCTGCAAGCCCGTCTACGAAACCTGCACGAAGCAGGTCCCCTCCCCCGTCTGCAAGCCGGTCTACGAGACCCGTGAGCAGGTCTACACGGTCTGCAAGCCCGTCTACGAGACCTGCACGCGGCAGGTCCCCTACACCGTCTGCAAGCCCGTCTACGAGACCCAGCAGCGGACGTACACCGTCTGTAAGCCCGTCTACGAGACCTGCACGAAGGAGGTCCCCTACACGGTCTGCAAGCCGGTCTACGAGACCCGCGAGCAGGTCTACACGGTGTGCAAGCCCGTCTACGAGACCTGCACGAAGGAGGTCCCCTACACCGTCTGCAAGCCGGTCTACGAGGAGCGGCAGGAGACCTACACGGTCTGCAAGCCGGTCAAGGAGGTCTGCACGAAGGAGATCCCCTATACCGTCTGCAAGCCGGTGTGGGAGACCCGCGAGCGCGACGTCTGCAAGACGGTCTGCAAGCCGGTCCACTACACGAAGACCGTGCAGGTCGCGAGCGGCCACTGGGCCACCGAGGAGGTCGAGGTCCCGGGCGCGGTGATCACGCGGCGGGTCCGCGAGCCGGGCTACTGGACGTGCGACTCCTGCACGGGCCGGCGCTGCTATGTGCCGGGCAAGGTCTGCTGCATCGAGGAGCAGTGCCCGCCCCGCACGGTGTGCAAGAAGGTCTGGGTGCCCACCACCTGTGAGAAGCAGGTCGCGTGCGTCCGCTGGGAGCGGGAGACGATCGTGGAGAAGCGGTGCGAGCGCGTCTGCACGATGGTCCGCGAGCAGCGGGTGAAGACCTGCTGCTACACGGTCTGCCGCATGGTGCCCGAGCAGCGGTGCCGCACCTACCAGGTGTGCCGCATGGTGCCCGAGCACCACGTCCGCACCTGCTGCTACCGGGTCTGCCGGATCGTCCGCGAGGAGCGGTCCTGCGAGCAGTCCTACCGGGCCTGCACGATGGTGCGCGAGAAGTGCACGAAGCTGGTGCCGATGTGCGTCACCAAGCCCGTGCACTTCACGAAGACCGTCGAGGTCTGCCGCCTCGTGCCGAAGCAGGTCCCCTGCACGGTGATCCGCTGCGTGCCGAAGGTGGTCTGCCGCAAGGTCGATTGCGACCCGGACTGCTCGGCCGAGCCCGGCTGCGCCGCCGAGCCCGCCTGCGGCTGCGACGAGTGACCGCGGCGTGACGCACGCCTCGCCCGGGTGACCCCCGCGCGACGAGAGAACGACCCGCAACGAGCACGCCCCGGGCCGCAAGGCCCGGGGCGTGTGGCTTTTACGTCGCACCGGAATGCAATCCTGGCCATTCCGGCTTCCGCGCAGCGCGTAGGTGCAGACGGGTCGGCCTGCTCCGGCCGCCGTCGGGTATACTCCCCGCTCATCCCGGGGAGGACCGTCATGCCCACCGCCCGCTGGCTCGCAATCGCACTTCTCGTCGGCGCGGTGGCGACATCCGCCTCATCACCTGCATCACCGACCCGGCGCCGATCCGGTGGATCCTGCTGACTCTCGGTGAACCGCTCGTGCCACCGCCGCTCGCGCCGGCCCGGCGGGAGCGCCGCCGGGCCGGGCTGTGCGGGCCGGCCGAGGCCGGGTCCCTGGTGTCAGCGACTCACTTGGCTGGGGCGTCGGCCGGATCCTTGCCGCTGGGCAGCGATGCGACATCGATCGGCAGCATCCGCTCGCCGTCATCCGCCTCCGGGATCACCGGCATCTGGCCGGGCTCCGGGAAGGCGCTCTCCGGGATCGAACCCAGATCGGCCTTGCGGTCCTGCTCGGCAAGCATCGAATAGCCCTTCTTCTCCGTGTCGTAGCGGCCCCAATACACGCGACGCACGGGGTTGTAGTAATAGACGTAGCGGGGCTGCGACGGGTAGTGAATGCAGTAGTGGTGCGCGTAGCCTTGGTAGGACACTGTCGGCTTGTAGTGGTAGTAGGAGTAGTAGTAGGTGCGGGTCGGGTAGTAGCTCCAGCCGCTGTAGTAGTGGCGGGACGGGGACCCCGCACGGGCGGCGGTGGCGGGCACCACGCCCACCAGGGCCATCGCGCCGAGCAGCACGACGGCTTGGCGACGGGAGGCTCTCGATTCGATCTGCATGACATCACCTCTCAAGGGCTGGGAAACGGGAAAACCAGGTCCACAATATCGACGGAAACGGGCCGAACAAACCGGACGTAGTGAAGGTGGCCGTCACCGGGGCAGGTCCTGCGGCCCGTAGTAGGCGATGGTGGCGGCCATCAGCGGCACCGGATCGGCGTCGAAGGCGACGACGCCGATCTTGCGATCGACCGCCGCGCCGGCCCCGCCCGGCGTAGGGTCTGCGAGGCGTCACCATCACCGCCGCAGGCGAACCCGCCGGGTGCCGGCGAGCAGCGGTCCGCACCGGAGCAGGGGTCTGCGACCGCCTCGCCCGCCACGACCTCGCGGATGCCCGGCCGCAGACGCGCGGCCGGAGCATCCGCCGTCGATCACCGGAACGACTCGAAGCCGCGGACCCGCAGCGTCGAACTGTTGCTGCGGAACAGGCCCGTGTCGAACCCAGAGCCGCCCTCCACCGCGGACAGGCTGGCGAACCAACTGTTGCGGACGTCGGCCTGGTCGTTGCCGGTGCCGAGATCGGCGTACATCCAGCCCGCCGCCGAGTTGCCCATCGTCAGCCGGTCGTTGCCGGAGCCTGTCTTCACCTCCAGGCCGGCATTGCAGCTGACGTTGAAGAGATTGACCCGGTCGTCACCCGAGCCGGTGTCGATGGACATGTAGTCGTTGTCGTCGCGATTCGTGAGCGCCCAGATATCGACCGTGTCGTGGCCCGCCCCCATGACGATGCGCAGGTCGTCGTCCAGCCGGGCCCGGCCGCCGGCCGTCGTGCCGCCGATCGCGAGGTAGTCGTCGCCGTTGCCGAGATTGACGGCGATGTCGGTCCGGACGTTGCTGAACGTTCGGCTCGAGAAGCCGTTGATCCCGGTGGCGCCGTATTGATACAGGCCGCTCACGGTGTAGGAGGTCGAGCTGACCTGCGTGATCTGGACGCCATTCGAGGCTCCGTCACCGACGACGTTCAGGGTGCCGGAGGCATCGACCCACGCCTGGACGTTGCCGGCCTTCACCTCGCGGCGCTCGAGGCACTCCAGCGAGAGGCGGGCGGGCTTGCGGGAGCGGCGGGCCTGGGAAGCGGTGCGGGTGGACATGATCGGGTCTCCTGGTTCGGGGTTTGTGTTCGAGGCTCGTCGGCCTCGCACCCCTCCATGGCAAAGGGCGCCACGAACCGGACAGGGAATCCCAAAAGCCCCGTTTTTCGGCCGCCACGGCCGCCAACGCCCACCCCGGCATGGACGACGCCCGCCGGCGAAGCGACAACGGACGGCCTTCCGGGGGCCGCCCCGACGTACCGTTGATCCGCCGCTTCCTGGATTCACCTATTCCGGGACGGTTCCTTTTCAGCCGGTTTCCGAGCCCGGGTCGCCGGACAGGTCATGCGCGCGTCCAGTGGCAGGTTCGATCCGCGGTTGCCGCTCGCCCTGACGGCGGTCTCACTCGCGGGTGCGTGGACCCACGCGGCGGACCCCGCGGACGCGCCTGCGGTGCAGTGGATCAAGGCCGTCGATGACCGCATCCAGATCCTCGTCGAGGAGGAGACCGATCAAGCCGGCGACGAGGGCGCGGTCGCCGACGAGGCCACCGCGGAGCACCCCGTGCCGCAGCTGCTCGAACGCCTGCGCGAGCGGGCACTCCAGGCGTCGCCCGAGGCGATCGGTCCGGCGGCGCAGCGGCGCCGTGAGATCGCGCAGCGGGCCGGGCGGCTCGAGCCGGTGTTTCGGCAGCTCCTGAACCTGGAACTCGCCCTGGCCCGGCAGTCGTGTCCCGGGCTCGCACCGGATGCGCGGCGGGCCGTGCTCGCCGCCGGCGAGCGGGCCGTGAAGGGCGTCGCGCTCACGGCGGCGACGGCGCCGCCCGGAGGACACCAGCAGCAGTTCGGGCAGGCGGCCCCGCGCACGATCCACGACGCCGTTGCGGCCGCCCTGAAGGATGCCGCGAGTCCCGAGGAGTTTGCCCGGTACGAGCGCGAGGCCTCCTCGCGCCGAACCCGGCGCGAGGAGGCTGCCCGACTGGGGATCGTGCTCGCGCTCGACGAGGAACTCCACCTCACCACCGGCCAACGGGAGGCGGTGCTCGCGGCCCTGCAGGCGCACTGGCAGGATGCCTGGATGGGCACGCTCGACGCACGCCGGGGCAGGACCATCGACGGCCGGGCGATGGCCCCGGACTTCGCGATCACCTGCATCGAGCCGCACCTCACGGACGAGCAGAAGCGGGAGTGGTCGGCCTGGTGCCAGGCGGCCGGCCCGCGGGTGGTCGGCACGACCGAAAGCGTTTTCGGCAACGTGCGGGGTGCGCCCCAGCCCGACGCCTGGTGGTCGCCGTGAACGCCGTTCCCGTCGTCGCCCCCGAGCCTGTGCCTCAGGGAGCCGCGTCGGGCTTCGGCAGCGACACGCTCCACAGCCGGTAGTCGGTCTCGCCGGGACCGTAGCACCAGAGCGTCCCCGCCCGGTCCACGAACGCGTCGAGCAGCGAGCCGCGCGGGACGCCGCGGGTGTAGTGCGCGGCGACCTCCACCCGCGGCCCGTCGGCGCCGTCGGCCACGCGCAGATGCAGCAGCCCCTCGTTCGTCACGAGCCAGACGGAGCCGGGACGCGCCTCCGCGATCCGAGCCGTCGTGGCCGCTGGCGGCACGGCGACCCGCGCCGTTTTTCCGGCCGCGTCCATCACGACGAGCGCGTCGATCTCGCCATGCAGCGGCGACGTGCCGGGCGCGGTGCGGGCGAACCAGATCCGTCCCGCGCCGTCCTCGAACCGCGGGAAGCCCGTCTCCTCGACCACCCGTTCGGCTCTCTCGTCACACAGGCCCGCCGAGGTGCCGTCGCGGGGCAGCCAGAGCCGGCCGCGGGAGTCGATCCGGAGCCCACTCCGCGTCGTGTAGTCACTCCGCAACACGCCCGGCAGGATCCGGTCCGCGGCCTGCCATGCGTCGTCCCCGCGATCCACGACCGCGGCCTTGCCGCCGCCGTCGGGGCTCGTGCCGCCGAGGAGCATGCCGCGACCATCGGGCAGCGGCCAGAGAAACTCCCAGCGGACGTTCGGCCGGCGGCATGTCGCCGTGAGGGCGATGAGTTCCCGTCCGTCGTGGACGTGGAGCTTCGTCCACTCGCGCACCCAGATCCGGCCGGCCTGGTCCACGCGGAGCGCGGCGTAGAAGTCGCGGCCGGGCCGCGTGTTGTCGATCGCCCGCACGAGCTCGGCATGGCGTTTGTCCACCAGGTCGACGAGCGAGGGATGCGAGTGCCAGACGGCGCCGTCGTGGTAGTGCGCGGCCCCCGCCGCACGCCACTGCACGACGAGTTTGCCGTCCCGGAGCGGCTGGAGGAACACGATCGGACCGGGTTCGGCATCGCGCGGCGACTCGGGCCGCCAGCCATCATCGTGGACGGCGAGCGTGGGAGGGCCGCCGGCGGCCGGCCGCACCTGCGCCCAGACGCGGCCCCGTGCGTCGAGGCAGACCTGCTGCTCGCCCCGGGGAATGCGGGCCGGAACCGCCTCCAGGCCGAGCCGCGTCTCGGGCCAGTCGGGGTGAAACGCATGGACGCGCGCGCCGTCCGAGAGGTAGATCCGGCCGTCGCGGTCCTCGCCGAGGAGCCAGCGCAGCGATTCCTCGCCGAGTCCGGTGACCCGCACCGGCCGGCGGCCATCGACCGTCGCGCAGCCCGCGTTGAAGCAGGCGGCGTAGACGCGGCCGTTGCGGGCCACGATCGCGCTGTCGGGATAGCCCGAGCGGCTCCAGCCCTGGATGCCCAGCGGCGCGGGCGCCACGTGACCCTCGCCATCGATCCGCCACACCGCGCCGTCCACGGACACGCCATCGGGCGTCTCGGCCGCCGCCGCCCAGACCCAGGCCGCCCCCCCGGGCTCGCGGAGCACGACGTGGCAGCGCGTGAGCATGTGGCCGTCGATCCGCGGGGGTTGATCGGGGTCGTCCCCGGCGGCGCAGGCCGACTCCTCGTCGCCCCGGGGCAGGCGCGCGAGCCTTGCGGCGCCGCCGCGGGCGAGCAGCACGACTTTGTCGTTCGCGAGGGGCACGACCGCGGTCACGCCGAACCGCGTCGCCAGGTCCGCGCCGATCTTCTTGCCGGCCGCGGCCTGCTCCACGAGGCCCGCCTCGTCGGGGGTGCGGGCGTGCACGCGCAACTGCCGCCAGCGGCCGTCGTGGACGAAGCAGCCGACGGTGCCGGTCCACCCGTAGCGGTCCCAGATGCACCAGGCGTAGACGCGGCCCGCTGCGTCCTCGGTGAACTCGACCGGATTGAACTGCTCGTTGCCGTCGTGAAAGAAGCGCCGCTCCACGTTCTCGCGCGACAGGTCGTGAAAAGTCCACGAGTCGCCGTCGAGCACGTGCACGCCGGGGCCGTCGGCGACGTAGATGCGCCCCAGCCGGCTCTCGTGCGCGACCGGCTTGCAGACCCAGTCGCGTGCGGCCCCGACCCGCCGCGCGGCCCGCTCGATCCAGCGGCGCGTCGCGGGGTCGTAGCCGAGCAGCACGCCGGGCTCGGCGTCACTGCGGCACCAGACCCGCCCGCGCCGGTCGAGGAGCAGGATGTCGCCGCCGCTCACCCACGGGGCCTGCCAGCCGGTGGCCGCCTCGACCTGGCGACGGAAGGCGGCCGGGTCCGGTGGGCGGGCGGGTGCATCCGCGATGAACCATGGGGAACCGTCGGGCGCGAACGCCACGCGGTGCACGTCCCTGGGGAGCGACGTC
>JBJTJO010000009.1:0-8125 GCA_046095965.1 Planctomycetaceae bacterium | reverse complement strand
GGACGGCCACGGGTATTCTCCTTTTGATGGACAGCGATCGAACCAACGTAGTTTACCGCCTGGGCAAGGAGCTGGAAAACTCGGGGGGCGACCCAGCATTGGCGGCCATCGCTCTTGGCGAACGATGGCATTGAGCCGCTCGCAGCCAACCAGCCCAGCTACACCGCTGGACGCTAACGCGAGTCGGCTCCAATGCTTGGTTAGCCGCTTCGTGGCTGGGCCGGAAGGCCAAGCAGCGTTATGACGCGACTTTCCACGAGACCCAATAGCTCGTCCGAAAGATCGCCAAGCTTTCGCATTAGTTTAACAGTTGGATACGTTCCGATGCCCTGCACATCAAACGCGCCATTTTTCAACCACCCAACATTCGTCGGAATCTCAAACCGCGTTCCCCGCACGCTTGTTGTATGGGGAATGACCGTTGTCAATGCCCGTTCATCGTCGAGCACAGGAACGCTGAGAACCAGAGCCGGACGCACCTTCGCGGCGTAGCCCATATCTACGAGCCAGACCTCACCCCTTTTCGGCTTCGCCATGGCCGGCCTCCTCGGCGTCATACATGGCGAAGACTGACTCACCGGCCGCCGTCAGTTCCTCATCTGAGAGCGGGCCGGCGTTCGCCTCAGAGATTCGGGCCAACTCGAGAAGCACTGCGTGCTGCTCGCCACGCGACAAGGCGGAAAATGTGTGGATCAGTTCGACGGCGACGTCGCTCATGGATTAGTCCTCGTGAACATCGTTATACCTCACACCGTGACGGCACGCACTCTGGCTCCGCTTTCACGCGGCTAACCATCTAATTCTGCCGGAGTCAGTTCCGGATAATGCCATTATGCGCAGGATTATTCGGGGGTGCGTAGGCCGAGATGGGTCCCGCGGCCGGTGGTTGCGGCCGCTTGACACGTGGCGAGGTGCTGAACAGAATGCCAGTACAGCGTCCGCTTCGAGCGTTGGTTTGGGTGGTTCCTCACATGAGTGTCGAGCTGTTCTGCTCACGAGTGCAGTCGGCCGCATTCAGTGGTGCTGAAAAGGAGTGGTTTCCCAGGTGGATTCGCCGCTACGCCGAGGCGGTCGGAAGCCAACATGGCAATTTGCCAGTCACCAAAGCGGATGTGGTGCGATTTCTCCGCTGCCTGCGCGACAACGGAACCCCCGCCTGGCAGCGACTGCAGGCCGCGAGGGCCGTCGAGGCGTATCAGCTGGTGGTGCTCGGCACGCGTGAACCGTCGTTGCATGCGATCCGCCTGACGTTGAGCCGGCTCGCTGACAGGGAAAAAGCGACCAGGGGCGGCGGCGTCCCGGACACCCGCGATGAGCGACAGGTGATCGGGATCATCGACCCGGGGGAATCGGCGATCATCCAACAGACCCGCCGCGAACTGCGGGTGCGGCACAAGGCCCTGCTGACGGAGCGGGCCTACGTGGGATGGATCGAGCGGTTCATCCGGTTCTGCGGGGTCGCCGACGTCGCGCAGTGCAAGGAAGCCGATATCAAGGCGTTTCTCACGGACCTCGCCGTCGCGCGCAACGTCTCGGCCAGCACGCAGAATCAGGCCAAGTGCGCCTTGCTGTTCCTGTTCCGCAACGTGATGGGGCGTGATCTCGGCTTTCTCGACGTGGTGAGAGCCACGAAGCCGGAGCGGCTGCCAGTCGTGCTGTCACGGTCGGAGATCGAGAGGCTGTTTGCGGAATTTCACGGCACGCGACGCCTCATGTTCGCCCTGATGTACGGCGCCGGCCTGCGTCACGTCGAATGCCGCCGGCTGCGGATCAAGGACGTGTGCTTCGACGAGGGGCACATCGTGATTCGATCCGGAAAGGGAGACAAGGATCGGATCACGGTGCTGCCCGACGAGGCATGCAGCATGCTCCGCGAGCGCGTGGGCACGGTCCGCGTGCAGCATGCCTGCGACCTGCGCGACGGGCTCGGGGCCGTGTTCCTGCCGCATGCGCTGGAACGCAAGTACCCGGCTGCGTGTCGCGAGCTGGCGTGGCAGTGGCTTTTCCCATCGCGGCAGCCACTTCGGGACCCGCGGACCGGCTCGGTGCGACGACACCACGTGTCGGACGAATTCTTCGGCGGCTCCTTCAAGCAGGCGTTGCGGCGGGCCGACATCGGGAAGCAGGCGGTGCCCCACTCGCTCCGGCACAGCTTCGCCACCCACCTGCTCGAGAGCGGGGCCGATGTCCGCACCGTGCAGGAACTGCTCGGGCACAAGGACGTGAGCACGACGATGATCTACCTGCACGTGATGAACAGGCCCGGGCTCGCCGTGCGCAGCCCCATCGACTCGCTGCTGCAGGCCGGGGGCGGGAGGAGCACGATCGACATGAGGCCGGTGCGGGGCTTGTCGGCAGCCCGTCGCCCGGCGCTGCCGTGACCGCCGATCACGGGCCACAACCATGACGCGCCGCTCGTCTGGGTACGCCGGGCGAACCGCCATCCTCGACGACGTCACGATCCCGGGCGTCGCGCGTCGGCCGAAGGGCCGCGGCTCCTGGGCCGGTAGTGGCAGGAGCCGACGTCGGCGATCCGATCCCAGCCGTCGTCCACGCCGATGAGCGTCTCCGCGCCGCCGAGGAACATGGCCCCGTCGGGCCGCAGGGCGCGCTTCATGCGCCCCACGAGCGCCGCCCGCGTGGGGACGTCGAAGTAGAGCATCACGTTCCGCAGGAAGATCACGTCGCACGGCGGCATCGGGGGCCAGGAGCTCACGAGGTTGAGCTGGCGGAACTCGACGAGCCTGCGGCAGTCGTGGACGACGCTCCACTTGCCCTGGAGCGGTCGAAAATATTTCGCGAGCAGTGGCGGCGTGAGGCCCCGCGCAGTCTCGAGCCCGCCGTAGATGCCCTCGCGGGCCTTCGTGAGCGCCGACTCGGAATAGTCGCTGGCGATGATCCGGATCCGCCAGGTTGCCAGCAGGTCGCGGAAGTGCTCCTGGAGCAGCATGGCGATGCTGTAGGGCTCCTGTCCGGTCGAGCAGGCGGCCGACCAGATCACGAGCGATTTCTCACGGGCCCGCCGCGTGGCGAGATCGGCCACGATCCGCCGCAAGGCGTCGAACGGCGCGCGGTCGCGGAAAAACGATGTCTCGTGCGTCATCATCGCGCAGAGCACGTCGCGCTCGAGCGAGGCGTCTGGCCCGCGCTGCACGAGGTCGAGCAGTGCCTCGATGCCGGCGAGATTCCGCTGGCGCACGATCGGCAGCAGCCGCGCCACGACCAGATACTGCTTGGAGTCGTCGATGCAGACGCCGGTCCGTCGCTTGAGCAAGCCGCGCAGGAACGAGTAGTGCGGTTCCGCGACCTTCATCGGGCTGCTTCCGTGGCGTCAGCCGCCGCGTCTCCGGGTCCGCAGGGCGATCTCCACGCCGACCTGGCCGAGCGGAAGCACGGCATCGGCGAGGCCGGCACGGACGACCTCGCCCGGCATGCCCCAGACCACGCTCGAGAACTCGTCCTGGGCGAGGACCGTGCCCCCTGCCTCGACGATCGACCGGCTGCCGGCGAGGCCGTCGCGGCCCATTCCGGTGAGCACCACGCCGAGCGTGCCGGCACCCCAGAGTCGGGTTGCCGAACGGAACAGAACGTCGGCCGCCGGTCGGCACGAATGTTCCGGTGCCGCGTCGGTGAGCCGGGCCCGGGGCGTGGTCGCCGTGCCGGCGACCTCGAGGTGGCGGCCTCCGGGCGCGATGACGACGGCACCCGGGTCGAGCGGCAGCCCCTCGGTCGCCTCCACGACCGGTACGCCGACGAGCTTCGTGAGCCGCTCGGCGAGTTGCGTCGTGAAGAAGGCGGGCATGTGCTGCACGACGAGGATCGGCACGGGTGAATCAGCCGCGCAGGCCGCAAGCACGTCGGCGAGCGCCGTCGGGCCGCCGGTCGAGACGGCGATCACGACGCCGCGAACCGGGTCGCGCCGAACGGCCGCCGGGCGGGGCGGCACGGCCGGCGCAGCCACGCCGGTCGCGGTCCCACCGCCACCCTGCGGCACGAGCGCCCGGATCCTCGTCACCACCTCGGCACGGATCCGCTCAGCCACCGCGCCCGGGTCGAGGCCGGCCGGCTTGGGGACGTAGTCGTTCGCGCCGGCGAGCAGGGCGTCCACCGTGGCCTTCGCGCCGCGTTCCGTGAGGCTCGAGAACATGAGGACGGGGAGCTTCGGATGCAGCCGCCGGATCTCGCGGAGTGCCGTGAGGCCGTCCATCACCGGCATCTCCACGTCGAGCAGGACGATGTCGGGCACGTCTCGCGCGAGCGCGTCGAGGCAGGCCCGGCCGTGGACGGCCGTGGCCGATACCCGCACGTCGGGCTCCCGGTCGAGCGTGGTGGCGAGGATGCCACGGATCGTGGTCGAGTCGTCACAGACGAGCACGCGGATCGGTCGCGGGACGGCGGCCACATCGGCCTCCGTGCAGACGCCGAGGTCCACGAGCTTTCGCAGCAGTGCGGCCGGCGTGAACGGCTTGGCGAGATAGCCGTCGATGCCGGCCGCGTGGGCCTCGGCGACGCGGCCGCGGTCGTGCTCGGTCGAGATCATGAGCAGCGGCAAGTCGCGGTGGGGGCCGTCGGCCCGCAGACGGCGGACGAGTTCGATCCCGTCCATCACCGGCATGTGCCAGTTCACGGTCACGAGGTCCGGCCGGACGCCGGCGGCCAGGGCCTCGAGGGCCTCCGCGCCGTTGCCGACCTCCTGGCACTCGAACCGCGCACCGCGCAGCGTCCGGGCCACGATGCTGCGGCTGGGCTTCGAGTCATCGACGATGAGCGCCCGCATGCGTCCGGTTCCCGTATCGGCCTTTCAGTCCAGCCTAACTCACGGGGCCGAACGCGTGGTGGCCGCGACCGGCCGGGTGGCCAGGAGATACCGGCCGCTGGCGGCCGCGGCGAGCCAGACGAGCGCCAGCCCGCCGTAGGCGGGGGCCAGGTGCAGGATGTCGTCGTAGCCCACGGCGTGATGCACCGCGATCGCCACGCCGTATCCGACCGTCCCGGAGGCGACGAAGATCCACCACAGCCAGCCCGCGCCGCGGCGAAAGCCCCACAACGCCGCCAGCAGCATCGTCAGGCCGGACACCATCAGCATGTTGCCGAACGTGCCCCGGTCATGCGCCACCAGCGGGACGAGGCCGGGCACGGCGGAGAGGTCCGCGGCGCAGAGCTCGAGATACTCGAGATCCTCCCGCACGAAGACCGTCGTCATCCCGACCACCGAGATCACGACACCTGCCACGAGGACGATCGCCCCGTGGACGATGAAGCCGAACTGGCCCCACTGGGCGCGTCGCCACGCGGCGTCGTTCGCCCGGTCGGCGATGCCCACGGCCGCCAGGCGGCTCGGAAGGCCGACGATCCCCATCAGCATCAGCTGGAGGAGGATGGTGGTCACGAAGGCGTGCAGGGGGTCGAAGTAGCCGAAGCCGAGGAACGAAAAGAACGACAGGAAGCCGACTCCGGCCGGCAGGAGCACCGCTCGCTCGGCCCAGTGCTGTCCGCGCCGCACGGCGAACCAGGACAGTCCCGCGAACAGGATGCCGACGCCCAGCATCGCCCCGGCCAGCGAGACGCGGTCGTGCGTCATGAAGGGGAGCAGCCGGGGGCTGACGCCCGAGATCAACGCCCGCGTGAGCCCCGACATGGCCTCGTCGTAGGGCATGATCACGCGGGTGCAGGCGATGGCGAGGGCCATGATTCCGCCGACGAACATGCTGCCACCGAGCAGGAACAGCCACGGCCATTTTTCGCGCAGCGAGTTCTCCGTCTCGCCGTCGGGGCCGGCCTGCTCGGCGTCCACCGTCATCTGAAGCACCAGCTCGTTGCACCGCTTGGCGAGGCCCGGCCCGGTGAACACGAGCCCGCTGTCGATGGCCACGAGGTCGGCGCCGTCCGCCAGGAGAGCCTCGACGTCGCCGGGGGCATGGACACCGGCAGCCGCGATCACGCGGGCATCGGGACCCAGCGCCCGCCGCAGCCGCCTCGTCCAGTGTCGCGCCGCGTCGAACCAGGGTCTGCCGAGTTCGGTGTGGTCGGCGAACTCGGCTCGGCCCGCGACGGCACCGGAGGCGCCCGAGTCCCGGGCCGTCTCGACGGCCGCGAGCGCGTCGTCCGCGGTGTTGGCCGGCACGACGACGAGCACCGGCCGGCCCGCCGCCCGCTCGACCACCCGCTGTACGCGCGTCGCCCAGGCGGCACGGTCCTCCGCGCCGCACCCGGTGGGCACGGGCAGCGAGAAGGCCGCGGCATCGGCTTCCAGTGCGGCGATCACCTGCTCGTCGGCGCCGGCGAGGGCGTCGCGGCCGAGCCTCACGATGAGCGCCGGTCGCGGACGTGGCATCCGTCGGACCGCGCGGGCGGCGACGGCGAGCCCGGGATTGGCGTCGGCGGGCTCGATGCGGATCGTCTCGGCGCCGTCGTCACGCGTCACGCGGTGCTCGGGCCGCGGCTCGACCGTGACCGGTCCGAGTTCGATGAACCCGAACCCGAACCGGCACACGCCCGGCAGGCCGATGAAGTCCGGATCGATCCCGGGCGCGAGGCCGACCGGCGAATCGATCGGTGTCGTGCCGAGCCGACGCCGCAGCGGCCGCGGAGGCCGCATGTGCCCCATGAATTCGATGACCAGCCGGCCGCCGGGCAGCCGGCCAATGCCCCCGATCGCAGCCAGCGCCAGGTCGCGTCCTGCCCGCGTGGGAAGCCGGAAGAGCGCGGGGCGGAAGATCGTGCGGTAGGTCCAGTCCGGCATTGGGGCCGCGTCCTCGACAGGGAAACTGCACTGCCCGGCCGATGATAACGGCGCCCGCCCCCCGGATGACGCTCCGCGTGGCGGGCAGGCCTCTCAACGCTTGTACTCGTGGACGAGCGTCTGCAGGGCCTGCGCCATGCGGGAGAGTTCCTGCGACGCCACCTGCGTGTTCGCGGCGCCCTCGGCGGTGTTCTGTGCGGCCCGCGCCACCTGGAGGATGTTCTCGGCGATCTCGCCCGAACCGGTCGTGGCCTCGGCGATGGCCCGGCTGATCTCGCCGGTCGTCGCCGACTGCTCCTCGACCGCGGCCGCGATCTTCGTCTGCAGGGCGTCGATCCGCTCGATGACCGTGCCGATCTCGGCGATCGCGCCCACGGCCCGCTGGGTGTCGGCCTGCATCCCCTGGATGCGGCCGCCGATGTCCTCCGTGGCCTTGGCCGTCTCGCGGGCCAGCTCCTTGACCTCGTTCGCCACCACCGCGAAGCCTTTGCCTGCGTCTCCGGCGCGGGCGGCCTCGATCGTGGCGTTGAGCGCCAGCAGGTTCGTCTGCTCGGCGATGGAGTTGATGACCTTCACGACGGCGCCGATCTCCGTGCTCGACCGGCCGAGCGCCGCCATCGTGGAGGAGGTCGTGGAGGCGGCGTCCACCGCGCGGCGGGCCGTGGCGGCCGCGTCCTGCGCGTTTTTCGCGATCTGGTGGATGCTCTCCACGAGATTGTCGATCGACCCCGAGACGGTGCGGGCGTTGCCGCTGACCTGCTCGGCCGCGGCCGAGACGAGGTTGGCCTGGGCCGTCGTCTCCTCGGCCGCCGCGCTCATCTGCTGGCTCACGCTCGTGAGCTCCTCCGAGGCGCTCGCGAGCGCGGGGGTGTTGTCCACGATGCCGCCCACGAGCTTCGTCTGCCGCTCGCCCTCGCGGGTCAGCCGCCGGGCGATGAGCGTCGAGACGGCGAGCACCGCGGCTGACGTGAGGCCGAATACGCTGAGGCCAAGCCGGAGGAGGCGGGTGACGGGCTCGTAGACCTCGGCCGCGTCGATCTCGGAGACGAGCGCCCAGCGGACGCCGCCGCCGCCGTATTCGTCGCGGTGCACCGTGATCGGCCGCGCCGCCGAGAGCGAGGGCACGCCCCGGAAGTCGGGTCGCTCGGCCACGCTCGACCTGCCCTCGTCGAGCGCGGCGCGGACGGCCGGTGTGTCGACCTTGAAGTCGGGGTTGATGATCGTGGTCTTGGCGCCCAATTCGGACGTGAATCGCGACTCGCTGCGGAACATCCGGTCGGGTCCGATCGCGAAGGTCTCGCCCGTGCGGCCCATGCCGGTGGTCTCGCCGATGATCGTGTTCGTCCGATCGAGCGGCACCTGGAAGGCGACCGCACCCTCGTG
>JBJTJO010000008.1:0-4781 GCA_046095965.1 Planctomycetaceae bacterium | reverse complement strand
GATTGGCAATCTGCGGAATGCGGATCGTGCCGTCGTTCTGCCATCGCTGCGTTGTTCGGCCTGCCACCGTGTGCAGACTGCCAGTCTGCACCAACGCGCTCCGCGGAGCGGCTGCTCGCGTGCCCTTCACGCCCCGTATTTGCCGAAGCGCTGGGCGTGGGCCATGGCGAGGAGCATGAGGTGCTTGGCCGGGAAGATGCCGAAGCCGCCGCGGAGGCAGTCGCGCTCCGAGAACGTCGCGAGGCCGTCCGGCCGGCAGGTGTCGGCCACGAGGAGCGTCGGCACCGGATGCCAGGAGTGGCTCTTGAGCCTGCTCGGGGTCGAGTGGTCGCCGGTCACGATGAGCACGTCGGGCTCGAGGGCCTCGATCCGCGGCAGGATCGCGTCGAGCTCCTCGATCCGCTTCACCTTCTGGGGGAACGCGCCGTCCTCGCCGGTGGAATCGGTGTACTTGAAATGCAGGAAGAAGAAGTCGTAGTCCTTCCAGCACTTTCCGAGTTCGTCCACCTGCTCGGCGAGCGTGTGCGGCTCGCCCACGAGCGTCATGCCGACGAGCCGCGCCAGCCCCTTGTACATCGGGTAGACGGCGATGGCCGCGGCGCGGAGGCCGTAGAGGTCGGCGTAGGAGGGCAGGGCGGGCTTGGCCGCGAAGCCGCGGAGCACCATGCCATTGGCCTTGGGTTCGTCCTCGAGGATCGCGCGGGCCGCGGCCACGAACGCCTTCGCCACCTCGGCGGTCTTCGCCGCGGCGGCCGTGTGCGGCTGCGGGTCGAGCGGCGCGACGCCCGTGGCCTGCGGGTCGGTGTCGGCCACGCCGCCGTCGAGGCCCTGCCCGCGGAACACGACGACGAAGCGGTGCTCCTTGACGGGCTTCACGAACACCTCGACGCCGGGGACCTTCACGGCCTGGAGTTTTTCCACGACCTTGAAGCTTTCCTCGGAGGCGATGCGGCCGGCGCGGCGGTCGGTGATCTTTCCGGCGGCGTCGAGCGTGCAGAAGTTGCCGCGGGCGGCGACGTCGTGCGGCCCGAGCTCGAAACCGATCCCGGTGGCCTCGAGCGCGCCGCGGCCGATCTTGAACTCGAGCGGGTCGTAGCCGAAGAGGCCGAGGTGGCCGGGGCCGGATCCCGGCGTGATCCCGGGCAGCACGGGCACGCTCGAGCCGGAGGTGCCGCGGGCGGCGAGCCGGTCGAGGTTCGGGGTGCTCGCGGTCTCGAGCTCGGTCTTGCCGCCGGCTTCGAGCGGCAACCCGCCGAGGCCGTCGGCCACGAGCATGACGATCTTCGTGGAGTTCTTCTCGGCGAGTTCGCGGACGAGGTCGTGCTCGGTCACGGCGTGGGCTCCTCTCGGTGACGGTGCGGCCACGCGGCGGCTCGTTGTCCGGGCCGACGCGGGTCGGCTACATTTTCGCCGCGTCTCCGCCCGGGAAAAGAGCAGGACGTTTTTTCCCGGCCCACCCCGCCGTCTCCCCGGAGCCACCCCATGAGCGTCGTCCGTCCGCAGCCGCCCGAGGATCCGATCCACTACGACCCCGCCGCGGCCCTCGCCGCCGGAGTCGTCGCGCCGGCCGCGCTCGCGGCGCTCGCGCCGCGGCGCGACGCGGCCCGCGCGGAGAGCCTCGCCGACGTCGAACGCTGGCGGAGCGGCGGCACGCGGGCCGGCGAGGTGCTCGACCCCGCGTTCATCGACCTGCCCGACCGGCTGCTCGCCGCCTACAAGACCGACCGCACGTCGAGCGAACTCTTCGCGATTCTCCAGGCCGCACGGCGGATCCGCGAGGCCGTGGACCGCGTGATCGTGCTCGGCATCGGCGGCTCCTACATGGGCACGCGCGCCCTCTTCGAGGCCCTCTGCCATCCGTTCCACAACGACCTGCCCCGGGGCGAGCGCGGCGGCCGCCCGCGCCTCTCCTTCGAGGGCTTCAACGTGGACAACGATTCCGCGCAGGGGTTGCTGGACCTCGTGGCCCCCGCCGGAAAACCGCGGAGCGACGACCTGCTCGACCGCTGGGCGATGCTCGTCGTGAGCAAGAGCGGCGGCACGCTGGAAACGGCCGTCGCCACGCGGCTCTTCCTGGCGACGCTGGCCGCGGCGGTGGGGCACGACCGCAAGCGGCTGGCGGAAGCGGTCGTGCCGATCACCGGCAAGACGGGAAAACTCGCGGCGCTCGCGCAGGCGCTCGGCTGTCCCGACGTGTTCGACATCCCCGACGGCGTCGGTGGCCGGTTCTCCGTGTTCACGGCCGTGGGCCTCCTCCCCGCCGCCATCGTGGGCATCGACGTCGTGCAACTGCTCGAGGGCGCCGCGGCGATGAACCGGCGTTTCCGCGAGGCGCCGGTGGCGGAGAATCCCGTGCTCCGGTACGTGGGCGTGTGCCACCTCGCCGAGGCGGCGGGGGCCACGATCCGCGTGCTCTCGTCGTGGAGCAACCGGCTCGAGGCCGTGGGGCTGTGGTACGACCAGCTCCTCTCCGAGAGCCTCGGCAAGGACGAGCAGGGGGCCACGCCGCTCACGACCGTGACCACCCGCGACCTCCACTCCCGCGGCCAGCAGCACCAGGACGGCCGCCGCGACAAGCTGATCACGAACCTCGTCGTCGGCACGCCGCGCCGCGACCGGCTCTCCCTGCCGAACCTGCCCGCCGGGACTGCCAACGAGGACCAGCTCGACGACCTCGTCGGCACGACCTGGCCGGAGATGCTCGCCGCCGCCACGGCGGGCACGAACGAGGCCTATGCGCAGGCCACGCGGCCCACGGCCGACATCCTCCTGCCGCGGATCGACGAGCACGCGGTCGGTCAGCTCCTCCAGATGCTCATGCTCGCGACCGTGGCCGAGGGGCGGCTCGTGGGCACGAACCCGTACGGGCAGCCCGGCGTCGAGGCGTACAAGCACTTCATGATGCGCCGACTGCGGGCGTGACCTCGATCGCGCGGCGTCGCAGCGGCCCCATGGCCGTTCAGGCCACCCGCTTGGCCCGCCGCCGCAAGGACATGAGGCCGGCGATGGCGCCGCCGATGCCGGCGAGGACGTACGTCGAGGGCTCGGGCACGCCCACGACGAGCTGGAGGACGCGGCCGGTTTCGGAACCGCCGGCAAAGTTCGCGGTCACGAGTTGCGTGCTCGCGAACAGGCTCTGCGTCCAGCCGAACATCGCCGGGTTGCGCCAGTTGTAGTAGCCCTGCCCGTTCAGGAAGGAGTTGCTTCCGTTGCCGTCGCCGAGCACGTACACGGTGAAGCCGGCGTTGTCCCACGTGGCGTTGTTGATCAGGGACAGGAAGTCGGCGTCGGAATCGGTGAAGAAGCCGCCCTGGAGGATCGTGCCCAGGGCGAGCTGCTCCTTCGTCATGTTCAGGTACAGCGTCTTCGTGTTCGCGCTCGTGAGGCCCGCGGCAAAGGGCGTCTCACCCGTGAGCCGCAGGATGTCGTTGATGCTCGCCGCGGCGTTCGTGTAGTTCGGCGCCGTGCCCGAGAACTCGAACGTGAACTTCGTGCCGCCGGAGGGCTCCACGGAATCGGCCGTCAGGATGCCGGGGCTGTTGCCCGGGGAAACCATGCCGGGGCCGAGGATCGCACCGCCGATGAGACCCGTGCCCCCCAGGGTCGCGTTTGCCGCGACCAAGACGTCGCCGGTCACCGTGCCGGCAAGCCGGAGGTTCACGTTCGTGAGCACCGTGCTGGAGACGGACGAAAAGCCGCCGAGCGTGAGCGTGCCCCGGCTGCCGCCCGTGCCGGTGATCGCGAGCCCGCCCGGGGCGTTCTGATCGACGTTCACGGTGGCGGATACCCCGCTCCCGAGCGTGATGCTCGGCTCCGCTCCCGTGTAGTTGACCAGCGGCGCACTCGTGCCACTGGTGATCGTGTAGCCCGTCGTGGTGAAGACCAGTTGGTCCGTATCGACCTGCCCGTCGATCGTGACCGTGCCCGCCGTGCCGCCGAAGATCGCCTGGCTCGACGACGAGTCGTTGTACCAGGCCTGCTTGAAGCCGCTGCCGTCCGCGCTCGCGGCCCAGAACGTCCGCGTCGGCGCGTTGCTCCAGCGGTTGGTGCCGCCGGCGCCGGACGAGTTGGGGGCCCAGTACATGGCTCCGGTGTTGTAGGTCGGGTTCGCGATGTCGCCGGCGGAGATGATCTGGGGGTTCGTCGCATAACTCGGCGCGTTCGTCGTCAGGCCGAAGTAGACGTTGTCGAGCCCGAAGTCGTTGCCGATCTCGGCCGTCTCGAAGTTCCGCAGCCGGAAGCCCAGGCTCGTCGGGGCCGACTGGAAGTACGTGTCCACGTAGTTCGTGCCCCAGGCGCCGTCGGGCGTGTCGGTCGAGCGCGTGAAGTTCTTCCAGCCCGCGCCATTGACGTTGATCTCGAAGTACAGGGCCGGCCTGGCCATCCACGACGGTGGCAGGTTCGCCAGCAGCGCCTCGAACCGGTAGAAGACGGGACTGTTCGTGTCGTTCGTGAGCGTGACGCCGGTCACGGTGGATCCGGTGACCGTCTGGTACCACGGGATCAGGTTGACGTTGCTCGCGCCGTTGGCCACGAAGTAGGGGTCGCCGTCCCCCGACGCGCCCTCCAGCGGGTAGAAGGCGGGGTTCCAGTCCTGGGCGTTCGTGAGCACGGTGTACTCGCCACCGCCGCCGGCGTTGCTGCTGGGTGAGTAGGTGTAATCGGAGCTGAAACCGGAGTTTCCGGCGGCGAAGTTGCCGTTGGTGATCAGGTTCTGCGCCGGCGCGGGCCTGCCGATGCACAGGGCGGCGATCACGGAGATCACCGCCGATGTCCAGCGG
>JBJTJO010000007.1:0-21781 GCA_046095965.1 Planctomycetaceae bacterium | reverse complement strand
GTGCGAACACGGCGTCCGGCTCAGTTCGCCGGCGGCTTGAGCTTCGCCAGCAGATCGACGGCGTCGGGACGCGTGGCGAACATCGGCTCGTTCGCCAGAACCTCCTCGAGGATCTGCCGGGCCCGGTCCTTCTCGCCCCGGTCGGAGAGGATCCTCGCCACGTAGTAGGCGCCGTCGGTGGTCAGGGCATTGTTGCGCGAGATCTGGTCGAGGATCCGCTCGGCATCCTCGCGCCGGCCCATCCGGTAGTAGACCCACGCCAGCGTCGTCAGCGCGTTGATCTGCTGCGGGGAGTTCTCGCGGTACATGGCCACGTTGGCCTCCGCCATCTCGAGCGCCCGCTGCCGGGCTTCCTTGGACTCCGACTCGATGAGGATCAGGGCGAGCGAGTTGCTCGCCGCGAAGTTACCCGGCGACTGGACGTGGGCGTCGTTGAAGAACTGCTCCGCCGTCTTGTAGTCGCGGGCCACGCGGGCGATCGCCCCGCGGACGATCCGGGCCTCGAGGCTCTTCGGGTCGATCTTCAGGGCGTCCTCGGCGTTGACCTTGGCGGTCTCGAGGTCGTTTTGACCGAGGTGCCACTGCGCCGAGGCCAGGAGCACCGCGGCATCCTTCGGGGCCGACTTGACCGCGAGGTCGATGAGCTTCTTGGCCGTGTCCTTCTTGCGGGCGTCGTCGTAGAGCCGGGCGACGGCCAGTTCGGGCTGGACGGCCTTGTCGTCGAGCTTCTTGGCTTCGCGGAAGGCGGCGAGGGCCTCGGTCTCCTTGCCGAGCTGGAACAGCACGATGCCCATGCGCTGGTGGGCGCTGGCGTTGTCCGGGTCGAGCTCGAGCCACTTGGCGAGGTGCTTCTGGGCGGTCTCCCACTGCTTGCGGGCCTCGGCCACGGCGGCGCTGCCGGCGCTGCAGCGGATCTCGAATTCGCGCTTCCGCTTGGCGTTCTCCTCGAACTTGGCGGTGAGGTCCGTCGCCCGGTCGAAGAGGACCGCGGCGTCGGTGACCCGCCGGTCCTGGAAGGCGAGGTCGCCGAGCATCAGGAAGGGCTCGGGGTCGGCGGGGAACTTCACGGCGGTGTCCTCCAGCTCGCCGCGCGCGGGGCCGAGCTGGTTCACGCTCAGCCAGAGCATCGACATCATCACGCCCGGCGGCGGGAGCTTCGGCTCGTTCGACTTCGCGCGCTCGAGCAAGGCGCGGCAGCCGTCGATGTCGCGCTGCGAGAAGCGGGAGATCGCGTTGGTGATCTCCTTGCTCTGGGCGTCGCCGCTCACCGCCTTGCCGATGAGCGTCTGGGCGGTGACTTGCGCGCGGGCCGCGGCCGGCAGGCACGCGGTTGCGATCGTGAGGACGACGGCCGCGAGGCGGCGGACGGGGAGCGAGCGACGGGACGGTTCCATGCTGATGAAGCCTTTCGAGCCCTCGATGGGAACTGGATGACGGGCGGACAAATTCGCCCGAGTCGGTACTCTATCCCGTCGTCGGGGCGATTTCCACACCCCGGCCTACCCCTGCCCGATCGGGACCGCCATGACCCTGGGGGCCGTGTTCGAACGCGAGGCCGCCACGACCCCTCGCGCACGGGGTGTCTACGTCGCCCGGGCGGTCGCGGCCGCCGCGGTTCTCGCAGTGGCCGCCACCTGCTGGCTGGTGGTCACCGGCAGCCAGGCCGTCGCCACCGCCGGAGACACGGCGCGGTTCGCGGCCACGCTCCTGCGGATCCTCACCCCGCTGCAGCTGGCCGTGGCCATGCTGGCGGCCGCCTTCTCAGCCGCCGTCGCGGTCGCCGTCGAGAAGGATCGCCGCACCCTCGAACTGCTCCTCGTCAGTCGGATCGGCGCCGTCCAACTCGTGGCCGGCAAACTCGCGGGAAGCCTGCTGCGGGTGCTCGTCGTGCTCGCATCGACGGTGCCGGCGTTCGCGCTCGTCGCGTTGTTCGGAGGCGTGACCGCCCCGCAGCTGGCCCGGGTGTTCGTCGTGACCGTGGCCGGCGCGCTGGCGGCCGCCGGCATCGCCAATGCCGTGGCCTTCCGCAAGGACACGTCGTTCCAGGCGCTGGCGGTCACCGCCGGCTTGCTGGCGGCCTGGCTCGCCGTCGGCGAGGCGGTGGCGGCGCGGTTCGGGCCGGCGGCCGCCGCGGCCGTGTCGCCGGCGCGCGGGGCCCTCGCGGCACTCGCACCGACGGCCAACGCTTTTCTGCCGGGGCTGCTCGCGACGTGCGGCGCGGTCGTCCTCGCCACGACGGCGCTGGCCGCGGCTCGCGTCCGCGCGTGGAACACGGCGGGCGAGCGGCGCGGCGGCCCCCGGGGCGCGACCGCGCGGGCCGCGCCGCGCCGGGTCTGGCCCAATCCCGTGCTCTGGCGGGAGATCCGCACCCGGGCCCACGGCCGGGCGATGGCGGTGGTGCGGCTCGGCTGGCTCGCGCTGTTCGCGGCCGCCGTGGCCGGCGTGGCCGGGCAGGCCCGCGCACCCCGCCCCGACGGGCTGGCGGTGGCCGTGGCCGTGGTGCCGATGATGCTCGCGAGCCTGCTCGCGGTGGCGGCACTCGCGGTGACGAGCATCACCTCCGAGCGCGACCGGGGCACGTTTGACCTGCTGCTCGTGAGCGACCTCGAACCGCGTGAACTCGTGTGGGGGAAGCTCGGCGGCGTGCTCGCCGCGGCACGCGAGATCGTGGTCCTGCCGCTGGGCCTGTGTGTCGCCCTCGTCGCCCTCGGCCTCGTGCCGCTCGAGCACGGCGTCGAGCTCGTGCTCGGGCTGGCGGTGCTGCTGCTCTTCGTGGCGGTGCTCGGGGTCTACGTGGGGCTCTCCGAGCGCGGGTCGCGCCGGGCGATCGGCGTGACGCTCGGCACCGTGGCCTTCCTGTTCGCGGGCGTGGCGACGGCGATGCGGATCATGGTCGAGTTCGGCGGCAGCTTCGAGCTGCAGCTGGCGCCGTTCCTGACCGTGATCGTGGGGGGCGCCATCGGGCTCTACGCCGCGCTCTCGACCCGCAATCCGTCCCCCGCCGTGGGCTGGGCCGCCGCGCTCCTGCCGGCCTTGACCTTCACCGCGATCGTCGGCTTCCTCCAGGGGGGCACGCTCCAGGTGTTCCTCGTCGTCGCCGCGGCCTACGGCTTCGCGACGCTGGCGCTGCTCGTGCCATCGATCGCGGCGTTCGACCTGCTCACCGGGCGGACGACGTCCGGCGAGTGACTCGTCAGCGGCGCAGCGGGGCCACGCCCGCCTCGAGCGCTGCCAACCGCGCGGCGGCGTCGGGGGGCGCGCCCCCCTTCGCGAGCGCCCGCCGCCAGGCGGCCGCGGCCTCGGTCGGGCGCCCGAGCGCCTCCTCGGCCCGCGCCTCGAGCGCGAGCAGGTCGCCGGGCAGGCCGTCGGCCGGATGACCCTCGTCCAGCACCGCGAGCGTCGCCAGCACGCGGCGCGGCCGGCCGAGCGCGAGGTAGGCCCGGGCGGTGTCGGCGAGCGCCTCGCCGTCGTCCCCATCGATCGCGAGGGCGCGGTGCAAGTCGGCGACCGCGGCCTCGAACTGGCCGCGGGCCATCGCGACCTGCCCGTGGAGCCGCCACGCGCCGGCCGTGCGCGGGGCCAGCCGCACGGCCTCGGCCGCCAGCCGCTCCGCGTCGTTGAGCAGGCCGAGGTCGAGGTACATCCGTCCCGCCTCGATGCACAGGCCCGCGTCGGCGGGCGACAGCTCGAGGGCGGCCGCGATCTGGCCGATCGCCTCGGTGCGATCGCCGTGCCGCCAGAGCACGTCGGCGTAGTGGCGGCGGGCGTCCACGTCGCCCGGACACCGCTTCACCGCCCGCGCGAGCAGCGCCTCGGCCCGGCCCAGATCGTCGCGGTCGGCCGCGGAGAGGCCCTCGTTGCACAGTCGCCGCGCGTCGGCGAGTTCGGGCGCCACCGCCCCGCCCCGGTTCACGAGCCGGCAGCCCGATGCGGCCGCGACGAGCGCGGCGGAGACCAGCACGATACGAACGGCGTCGGCCGCCGCGGGATGCGGCGCGTGTCCACGGGCGACGAAGCCGCGATGCGAAGGCCTGCGCGAGACCACGGGGCGGGCGTCCTGCGATGGAGGGCCGGGGAACGTAGGGCTCGAGAGCCTCCCGCGACAGGCGAAATCCGGGCGGGCCGGCGGCGGCATCACCGCCGGCCTTGCCCAAGGCCCCCGGCCGGGCCGGCGTGACCACCGGCCCGGCAACCGGGGTTGCCACGCGGTCCCGCCGACCCGTACCACTCCGGCCCATGAGGCTGGAGGGACACCGGTGAGCAGTCCACGGCGACGGGCACGCGCGCGCTCGGGGCACCCTCACCCCGGCCCTCTTCCCGAGGGAGAGGGAGGAGGAACCACGAGCCCTCTCCCTTTGGGAGAGGGTGGCCGAAGGCCGGGTGAGGGTGCTTGGGTGACGCAACGCAGGCACCCTCACCCCGGCCCTCTCCCTGAGGGAGAGGGAGAGATGTTCAACGCGGCCGCACTCATCATCGTGCTCGCGGTCGCACTCGTCGCGGCTGGCTGTGATTTCCGCGACGAGCCGGTCCGGCCCGCGGCGGGGGCGACGACGGTGTGGCCGCACGTCCCGCCGCGCGACGCGAACGCGGTCGAGTACGTCGAGGGCTACGACGCGGCCGTCCGCCGCGCTGCCGGCGAGGGACGGCCGCTCCTGCTGGTCTTCGGCGCCCGGTGGTGCCGGTGGAGCGGCGAACTGACCGGCGGCCCGCTGGCCGACCGCACCGTGGTCGCGCGGACCCGCCGGTTCGTCTGCGGCCTCGTGGACGCCGACCGCGACGCCGCGACCTGCCGCGCCTACGGCGTGACGGCGTTCCCGACCGTCGTCGTGATCGACTCGGCCGGTGCCGAACGGTTCCGGGCCGCCGGTCCCGACATCGCGACCGGCCTCGCCGCGGCGCTCGACGGGATGCCCGACCACACGCCGCCGCGCCGGCTCGCCGAGGAGGGGTCCCCGAACGGTCCGCCGCGGGACGTCACCCGCTGAACACGCATGGTACGATCCGCACCGCGTTTTCCGCCGGCGGACGATCCGCCGGCGGCCCGCTGACCACCGGGGCAGAGCACGTGTCGCAACCGCCGCCCGCCGACGGGAAAGTCGAACGGCAGTTCCACTTCTACCCGTGGTGGAGCCCGCGCTTCTGGCACGGCATGCCGCTGGGCGTGTGGCTGCCGCTCGTGGCCGAGCACCGCGCGGCGGCGGCGCCGCACAAGTGGGGGCAGATGGCGACGGTCACCGCCGCGGCCGCCTTCAACTCGCTCTGCGAGCAGCTCTCCGAGGCCCGGTTCCGCCGTCGCCTGCGGACGCCCACGCCCACGGCGCCGCCGGTGTTCATCATCGGCCACTGGCGGAGCGGCACGACGCTGCTCCACGAGCTGCTCATGCTCGACGAGGCGTTCTGCTGCCCCAACACCTACCAATGCTACGCGCCCGGCCATTTCCTCCTCACCGAGGGCGTCGTCAGCGCGGCGATCGAGTGGATGATCCCCAAGCAACGGCCGATGGACGACGTCGTGGCGGGCTGGGACCGGCCGCAGGAGGACGAGTTCGCGCTCATGAACCTGGGGGCCCCGTCTCCCTACCGGCGGATGGCATTCCCGCGGACAGCCTCCGCGGGGCCGGTCGCCCTCGACCTCGCCACGCTGTCGCCGGCGGATCTCGACCGCTGGAGGCGGGCGCTCCGCTCCTTCCTCGCCCGGCTCGCGGTCCGCGATCCGCGGCGGCCCGTGCTCAAGAGCCCGCCGCACACGGCGCGGACCGCGGTGCTCGCGGAGATGTTCCCGGGGGCGAAGTTCGTGCACATGGTCCGCGACCCGTTCGTGGTCTTCCCCTCGACGATGCGGCTCTGGAAGTCGCTGCACCTCGTGCAGGGCATGCAGGTGGACGACGGATCGAACGCCGAGGCCTACGTGTTCGCCGCGTTCGAGCAGATGTACGCCGCGTTCGAGCGCGACCGCGCCGCGCTGCCGCCGGGCTCGCTGGAGGAGCTCCGCTACGAGGACCTCGTGGCCGACCCGGTGGGCCGGCTCCGCGAGGTCTACGAGCGGCTCGACCTCGGCGACTTCGCGCGGGTGCGGCCGGCCCTCGAGGCCCAGGCGCGGTCGATGAAGCGCTACCGCACGAACGACTACCGGATCGAACCCCGGCTGGTGGATGAGATCGCGCGGCGCTGGCGGCCGTTCATCGACCGCTACGGCTACCGGGCGCCTGACCTCGCCCCGGCGCCGGCACCGGCGCCGGCACCGTCCCCGGCGGCGTGACCGGGTCGCGCCCGCCGCGCGTGAAGCAGCCGCACCTTCGGGTCGGCCTGCATGCCGCGGGCCTCGTCGGCGAACTCCTGCGGCGTCATGCGGATCGTGGCCTCGAAGCGGCGGCGGGCGAGGGCCCACTGCACGACCGAGACGACGGCCGCCGCGACGACGAGCCAGGCCAGGGGCCGCCAGGCCGCGGTGACGAGCCGCCCGGGGTCGTCGAGCGCGTCGCCCGAGGCCGCGAGCGACACGAGCGGCGTGCCGGCGCGGAGGGCCGCGGCGGCCAGCAGCGCGAGGCCGATCCCGGCGCCGAGCGCAGCACCTAGCGTCCGCAGCGAAAGGATCCGCGCGAGGCCGGCGCACGGGTCGATCCGGCGCGGATCGGGGGCCGCGCGGCCCGGTTGGAGCGTGAAGCCGTCGAGCAGGAGACGCACGGCGAGACCGGCGGTGCCGGCGGCGAGCACGAGCCCGACGGTGGGGAGGACGAGCGCCGCGGGGAGGAGCGTCGCGAACTCGGGCGGGCCGGCGGCCGGGAGCGTGGCCCTCAGCAGGTCGGCCCCGGCCGGCACCGTGGCCCGCAGCCAGGCCGGACCGAGGAGGACCGTGGTCGCGGCCGTCGCGGCCCACGCGGGCGCCGCCGCGGTGGGCATCGCGCCCGCGCGGCGCGCGGCCTCGCGGCGGCGCGGGGTGGCGGGCAGCGTGCGGTCGCTCGCGTGGGACATGCGCCGGGCCTCGTGCGGATGGAACGCGGTCAGGAGGGGGCGGCCGGCGCGGCGGCGAAACTCCGCTCCACGCGCCCCCGCGCGGCGGCCCCGAACCCGTCGAGCCAGGCGGGCAGGCCGGCGACGACGATCGCCAGCGCCACCGCGGCGGCCCCCGCCTGGAGCAGGCCCTGCCCCGGCGCGAAGCGGACGGTGCGGACGCACACGGCGGCCGCGACGTGGAACACGACGACCGCGGCGAGGGCGGGCCCGGCGAGCGCAAGCGCGAGGCCGAGCGCGACGTCCGGCGCGCCGATCACGCGCGCCGCCACCGCCCCGAGGGGCGCGCCCACGGGGAGCGCGCGGAAGCTGTCGAGCAGGCCGGCGACGACGGCGAGGTGACCGCCCGCGGCGAAGAAGCCCGCGATCCCGAGCCACGCCGCCAGCCGCGCGAGCCCCGCCGACTGCGGATCACCCTCCGGCGCGAACTCGTCGGCCCACGACAGCCCCGCGACGCTACCGACAACGCCCCCCGCCCACGCGGCGGCCGCGAACACGGCGGCCGCGACGAGCCCCAGCCCCGCGCCGACGACGGCCTCGCTCGCCACCACGAGCGGCGTCGCAGCCCCGGCGGCGCCGGCCGCGTGCGGCAGTGCGACGACGGCCAATGCGACCGCGAGCACCGCGCGGGCGCGGAACGGCACGAAGTCCCCCAATGGCACCGCCCCGACGGCCACCGCCGCAGCCATCCTGGCCACGAC
Source organism: Planctomycetaceae bacterium (assembly GCA_046095965.1). Lineage (GTDB taxonomy): Bacteria > Planctomycetota > Planctomycetia > Pirellulales > UBA1268 > QWPN01. The sequence continues at coordinate 14,069 of JBJTJO010000007.1, read as the reverse complement.
GGCGGCCGGCGCGATCGCGATCGACCATTCGATGGAGGGTGCCATGCGTCCGACTCAGGATGTGGTTCAGGGTGCAGCCGTGACCCTGAAGAGTTCGGCGAGCCGCTCCACCATCCAGGGCAAGGTCGCGAGCAGCACGAACGCCATCACCGCGAGCCGCGGCACGAGCCCCACGACCTGCTCGTGCACGCCGGTGGCGGCCTGGAGCAGCCCGGCGAGCGTGCCCACCACGAAGCCGGCCACGAGCACCGGCGCGGCCACGACGAGGCCGCCGAGCAGCGCCTGCCGCACCAGTTCCACGAGGCCATCGGTCATCGGTCGCGTCTCCGGGAGGCCCGCGGCTCAGGGACCGGCCACCCGCAGGCCGTCGAGCAGGCCGCGGATCACGAGGGTCCAGCCGTCGGCGGCCACGAACACGAGGAGCTTGAGCGGCAGCGACAGGAGGCTCGGCGGCAGCATGACGAGGCCGCTCGAGACGGCGAGCGCGGCCACGAGCACGTCGATCACGAGGAACGGCAGCAGCATGCGGAAGCCCACCGAGAAGGCGGTCTCGAGCTCGCTCACGAGGAACGCGGGCAGAAGCGCCTCGAGCGGCACGTCGTCGTAGGTGGCGGCCCGCCGGGCGCCGTCGGGATGCCGTTCCAGGAACATGAGCATCGTGTCGCGGTTGCCCGCCGCCTCGATCTGCGTCGCCATCCAGCGCCGGACCGGACGCGCGCCCCGCTCGAAGGCCTCGGCCGCGGGGAGGGCGCCGCGGCCGTAGGGCTCGACGCCGTCCCGCCACGCCTGGGTCCACACCGGCCACATCACGAGCGCCGACAGGAAGATCGCGAGCGCCGCGACGATCTGGTTCGACGGGATCTGCGGCGCACCGAGCCCCTGCCGCACGAGCGCGAGCACCACGGAGATGCGCACGAAGCAGGTGGTCATGAGGAGGACGGCCGGCACGAGGCTCATCACGCCGAAGGCGAGGGCCGACGGCAGGAGCGACTCGACGGGCACGCGTTCGAACATGCCGCCGAGGCCCGCCACCACGGCCTCCGGTGCCCCGGCGGCCGTGACGGGCGCCGCGTCGGGCGCGACGGCATCGTCCCCGCGCGCCGCCCCCGCGGCGGCGAGCGCGACGCCCAACACGGCGACGAGCGAATGGCGGCACGGCGTCATGCGGCCTCCCCGGACACGGGCCGCGCGGCGGGAGACGGCGCGGGGCGACCACGGGGCCGCGCTGGCTCCCGGATCCCGCGGCAGGCGGCGGCGATGCAGGCCGTGGCCTGCGGGTCGCCGATCTCCGCGAGCGTGGTGGCGCCGGCCGCCGACACGCCGACGAGGAGCGTCTTGGGGCCGAAGCGGACGATCCGCACCGTGTGCTGACCGCCGAGCGACGCGGTGCCGAGGACCTCGAACACGTCGGGAGGCGGCGGGGACACGCGGCGGGTCGCGGCGATCCGCGCGCCGACGAGGACCGCGAACGTGGCGCCGAGCGCGGCGACGAGCCGCCAGTCGCCGAGGCCGGCGGGTGCGGCCGGCCGGGGAGCGTCCGCGGGCCGCGGGGCCGGCACGGCCTCGCGCAGCAGCGGCACGGGCCCCGGCTCCTCGCCACCGCACGCGCCGGTCGGCGTCATCGCCGAGACGACGCAGCACGCGGCCGCGGCAAGGACGAGAAGGCGGGTCGGAACAGCAGATCTGGTGACGGCGAGCGAGCCCCCTGCACCCTCACCCCGGCCCTCTCCCCGGGGGAGAGGGAGCAATCCCAAGCCCGTGCCGATCAGGATCGGGGCGGCGGGCTTCGACATCCATCGCGCGCTCATGCGGCCACCCGGTGCGCCGCGTCGGCCGGGTCTTCGGCAGGGCCGCCGCGATCCAGGTCGGACCAGTCGATGCGGGGCTGGCGGCGACGCGGCCGCGACTCGCGCGCGTCGGCTGCGGGCAAGGGGCGGCGCGCGAGGAGCAGCACGACCACGCACGCGACGCCGGCCCCCGCCACGAGCCAGGCCTCGCGGGGCACGGCGGCGAGGTCGCCACGGCGCACGGCATCCCAGGCGGCGCCGGCGATCTCGGCGGCGGGGCGCGGCGCCCGCGGTGACGCGGCCGGCGGCGGTGCCGCGGCCGCCGCGGGCCGGCTCTCGCGGCCGCGCAGGTCGGGAAACGCGGTGATCGCGACGCGCCGATCCTCGGCCCGCGGCGTGGCGGGGAGCAGGGCACGGACGTGTTCCGCAAGCCGCTGCCGCTCGTTGGCCTCGATCGCGCCCGGATCCGTGCCGGCGTCGCGGTCGCGGGCGGCGCGGATGGTGGCCGCGAAGTAGGACTCCGGCACGGCGAGCGAGACGACGATCGTCTCGGGGCCGTCGGCCACCGGCACCGGCGGCGAATCGAGCGCGGCGCGGGCCGCCGCCGCGGCGGTGGCGTCGGCCTCCGCATCGCGCGCGGCGAAATCGGCACCGACCGCCGCGGGCGCGTTGGCGGCGGCGGCCTTCTGCCGCGGCACGGACGGCTGGCCGTCCCCGCCGGCTGTCGTGGGTGGCTCGTGCCGCTCCGCCGGACCGGCGGCCGCCGCGGGGAACGTCACCGTCACGTCCACGACCGCCCCCTTCACGAATCCGAGCGCCTGCCTCACCTTGGCCGCCAGGTGCTTCTCGTGGGCCACGCGACGGGCGAGCTCGCGATCGACGGGCGTCTCCAGCCCGGGCCCGCCGGGCGCGAGCGGCCCGGCGTGGACGCGACCGCTCCGCAGGTCGGTCACCGCCACCCGCTCGGCGTCGAGGCCGGCGATCGACGCGGCCACGAGCACGCGGATCGCCTGCACCCGCGCGGGCTCGAGCTCCACGTCGGGCTGGGTGCGCACGTTGACGCTCGCGGTGCGGACCGGCCCGCCGCCGAGCCCGCCGTCGAGCCCGCCGCGATCGGCCTCGTCATAGAGCACGGCGGCCCGTTCGATGCCCGGCATCGAGCAGATCACGTGGGCCAGTTCCTCCTGCACGGCGACCCGCATGTGCTCCGCCTGCGCGGCACGACTCTGCCAGGGGCTGTTGGTCTCGATCGCGCGCCGCAGGCTCGAGCCGAACTCGCGGGGCAGCGCCTCGGCATCGACGAGGGCCCGCATGTAGGCGCTCTGCCGCGGCCGCGGCACCCAGATGCGGCCGTCCTCGCAGCGGTGGTCGGTGAGTTGGGCCCGGTCGAACGCCGCCTCGACGATCGCGAGCTCGGACGAGGGCAGCACCGTGCCCGGCAGCAGCTCCACCTCCTCGGCGGCGGGCCGTTCGTGGACGAGCCACGCGCCCCAGCAGGCGGCGGCCGCGACGAGGCCCAGGGCGATGGCCTGCACGGGAGAGACGCCGCGCCGCGCGGACCGGGAATCGTTTGGGTGTGCACGCATCGGGTTCGGGTCACCGGGGTACGGGGGCTGCCGGTCAGGGCGCGCAGCGCGCCGGCACGGCCGCAGCCGGGCCGCACACGTCCGCCATCAGCCAGCGGTCGAGGTCGGCGAACACGGCGGGGGAGAGTTCGTCCCCGCCGGGATAGAGCCGCAGCGAAAGCACGGCGCCGGCGGCGTGGAACAGGCGGAGCACGCGGTCCACGGGGCCGGGCTCGGCGGCGACGGCGGCCTGGCTCAGGCAGAGCAGCATCGGCAGCCGGCGCACGAACGGCGCGGCGGCGAACAGGCCCTCGTCGAGCGGGAACGCCCCGCCGATCGACGCGACGCCACCCCAGGCGCCCGGGGTGCGACAGGCGATGCGGAAGGCGTCGCTGCCGCCCGCCCCCTGCCCCACGAGGTAGATCCGCCGCGGATGGACGCTCCAGCGGTCGCGGACGCGGTCGATCGCCCGCCACACGCGCGCCTCCGGGTCGCCGCCGGGGGAAGGCTGCACGGCGACGTAGTTCCGCAGGCTCGTGCGGGCCATGACGCGGCCGAGGTCGAAGGGCACGGCCGGATCGGCGAGCCAGACGACGAGCGGGTAGTCGTAGCCGGGCTCGTAGCCCTGGGGGACGAAGACCCGCGCCGCTCCGGCGGGTGTCGGCAGAGCCGGCCGCGGCGGCCGGGCGGTGGTCGTCCCGCGGGTTCGCGTTCCCCGCACCGGTCGTTTCGGCTCTCGGCCCCGCATCGCGCACCTCGTTGCAGACGTCGCTGGCATGGCAGACGGCCGGAAAAGCCGCCGCGCGAGGCGGGTTTGTAGCCGACCGCCCCCCTGCCCCACAACGCCAGCGAACGCCGCGAAACCCCGCCCCGGCAGGCCGGGCAAGAGGGGCAAGGAAGCAACGCAACGGCCGCGCACTGCCACCCCCGACCCTCTCCCTCGGGGAGAGGGTGGCCGAAGGCCGGGTGAGGGTGCAGGCGCCTCCCAGTCGGCTACCGAGGCACCCTCACCCCGGCCCTCTCCCAGAGGGAGAGGGGGCAGGAATGTGCCTTCGCCTTGCATAACGCGACCGAGGCACCCTCACCCCGACCCTCTCCCTGAGGGAGAGGGAGCGTTCACGCCGTGCCCGTGAGCCGGTTCATCGCGGCGACCAGCTCCTTCACCGCGGCGATGCTCTTGTCGAGCGCGGCCCGCTCGTCGGGGAGCAGCGACAACTCCACGATCTTCTCCACGCCGCCGCTGCCGAGGATCACCGGCACGCCCACGAAGTAGCCGCCGACGCCGTAGTGCGCGTCGCAGTAGGCCGCGCAGGGGACGAGCCGCTTCTTGTCGCGGACCACCGCCTCCACCATCTGCGCGGTCGCCGCGGCCGGGGCGTAGTAGGCGCTGCCCGTCTTGAGCAGCCCCACGATCTCGGCGCCGCCGTTGCGGGCGCGGTCCACGATCTGCGCGAGGCGGTCGGGCTTCACGAACTGCGTCACCGGGATGCCGCCCACGCTCGTGCAGGACGGGATCGGCACCATCGTGTCGCCGTGGCCGCCGAGCAGCATGGCCGAGATGTCCTCGACGGAGACGCCAAGCTCGAGCGCCAGGAACGAGCGATAGCGGGCCGTGTCGAGGATGCCCGCCTGGCCGATCACGCGGGCGGGCGGGAAGCCGGTCACCTGGAACGTCCGCTGCACCATGGCGTCGAGCGGGTTCGAGACCACGATCACCACCGCCTGCGGGCTCGTGTCGCGGATCTTCGCGGCCACGTCCCCGACGATCTTCGCGTTCGTCGAGAGCAGGTCGTCGCGGCTCATCCCCGGCTTGCGGGCGATGCCGGCCGTGACCACGACCACGTCGCTCGAGGCCGCGTCGGCCCAGTCGGTGGTGCCGGTGATGCGGGCGTCGTAGCCGACGATCGGCGAGGCCTCGAACAGGTCGAGCGCCTTGCCGGCGGGCATGCCCTCGGTGGCCGGGATGTCGAGCAGCACGATGTCGCCGAGTTCGGCGGCCGCGCACCAGTGGGCGGTGGTAGCGCCGACGTTGCCGGCGCCGATGATGGAAATCTTGGCTCGTCGCATGGATGGATCCTCCGGGGTGCGATGGGAAGGGAACGGATACGGACGCGGATGCACGGGTGGGTGGGCGGCGGGCGCCCGTCAGCCGGGGCCGCCGGGCAGGTCGAACCGCTCGACGGACTCGGTCCGCGCGCGGGCCCTGGCCCGCCGCGCGTCGCGCCGCATCGACCAGGCGCCCCAGGCGAGCGCCAGGCCCACGAGCCCCGCGAGCGACGCGAACACGGTGAACAGCACGTCGCTCGCGTTGCGGGTGGAGGGTCGCGGCTGCCAGATCACCCGGCGGCCGAGCACGAGCGGCGTCTCCCGGCGCTCCCCCTTCCGCACCTCGTCGCCGATCACGGCGTCGGCGAGCGGATAGGCGTAGCGCTTGAGGGCGAACCCGGGCACGACGACGGCCTCGGTGATCCGGTCCCCGCGGGGCATGTCGGCCGGCAGGTCGAGGACGCAGCAGACGACGGGGAAGCTGTCCTGCAGCCGGCCGTTCACGCTCAGCGGAGGCGTCGGCACGAACACGAACAGCTCCCAGTAGTGATCGGCCCCGACCCGGGCCCGGACGGCGGGGTCGTCGATCGCGACCCGCGTGACCCGCTCGGCGTTGCCCGCGATCACGACCGGCTCGCCCCGGTGCGTGGCGAACCAGCGCTGGGCCGGGTCGATGAACGGGACGATGTCGGTGGGCTTGCCGGGCGGCGCGTCGGGCAGCGTGCGGCACGCCGCGAGCAGGGCGTTGAAGGCCGCGGTGTCGCCCGGCTCCAACCTGCGGCCGTCGGTGACGGTGTCAAAGAGCGCGTAGTCCATGCCGAGCTTCCCGAGCGGCGTCTCGGGAAACCACGACACGGCGGTCGCCGCCACGACGAGCGCGGGCGTGCCGGTCGGCCAGCCGTCGGGCCGCGGACCGACCCCGGTCGAGAGCGGCAGGCCGAACACGACCGCCGACTCGTCGATCGGGCGGCCGCGCGCCCAGGCCCGTGGTGCCTGCCACACGAGCACGTCCACCGCGGTCCCGGCCGCATCGACGATGCGGACCACGTCGAAGTGCTCACGGTCGGCGGCGAGTTCGCGTTGCTCCGGCGTGAGCGGCTGCGGGGCCACGAAGACCGCGCGGCCGCGGACCGCGACGAGCCGGTCGTCCACGGCCGGAGGCGCGGTGCCGGCTGCGACGGCGGCGTCGCGCCACCGCGACACGAGCTCGGTCGGGGCGGCGAGCCGCAGCAGCACGCGCACGGTGGCGCGCTGTGCGGCGTCGTCCCACGTGGCCGCATCCTCGATCGGCCTGCGGCCTGCGCGATCGATTCCCTTGGAGGCGAGGAACTCGGCCAGGCCTCCCGCCGTGGCATCGGGCGCGTCGGCGGCGGCCACCGGACAGGCGAGCGCGGCCGCGAGCGCGGCGAGGCACGCGGTGCGGACGATCGGCGTGGACGGGCGGGCGTTCATGATCGGTCACCTGCGGATGTGCGGGGCGCGAGGTCGGCGTCGGGCCACCGCGGCGACTCCACCGCCACGGACGGCTCGAACGCGTCGGGCACCGGCGGGCCGGCCTGGGCGGGCGTCGTGCGCCGGCCCGCCGGCCGGTTCGACAGGGCGATGCCCAGCACGGTGGCGGCGACCAGCACCGCCATGCTGACGACGATCCAGGTGCCGATCGACGAGCCCCGCGCGGCGGCCGCCGGGGACGGCCTCCGCACCGGCTCGAGCGTCATCACGAGGGGTGCCACGCGGATCGCGTCGGCCGCGTTGTAGGCGTAGCGTTTGCAGAAGTAGCCGACGACCTCGACGGGCTCGTCGATCTTCATGCCGGTGGCCATGCCCTCCGGCACCTCGAGGCAGTGGACGACGATCGGGCTCGTGGGGCCGCCGTCCGGCTCGAGCCAGCCCTGCCAGTAGTGCTCGACGCCGTAGTTGTTCGCCGGCGCGGCGAGCCGCTCGATCCGGTGCAGCGTGCCCCGCAACCGGACGAGCCGGCCGCGGAAGCTGCGCGGCTGCCCGAAGAGCTCGCTGAAACTCACCCGTGGCGCCGGCGCCCGCCGGAGCGCCTCCCCCCCCGCGTCGCGGAGCGTGATGAAGAGGTGCAGCCACGCATCGATGTCGGCATCCCGGAAGAAGGTGTCGTCGCGGACCTTCGCGAGCAGCGAGGCCGGCGCGCCGAGGGCCTCGGGCTCGAAGGGCCCGGGCTCCGGCGCGGTTTCCAGCTCCGGCTCGGGCACGGCTTCGATGACGACCTCGTCGCCACCCGGCCGCGGGCCCCCCACCGTCTCGAGCCGCGTGTCCACCGGCGGGGCGGTCCGCGGCTCCGGCCGCTTGAACCAGGTGTGCTCGAGCCACGTCAGCCCGAGGAACAGCGCGAGCGCCGCGGGCAGGAACCGGCCCAGCAGCCGCCGCCGCTCGCCGATGGCGAGGTAGTTGGGGGGCCGCCGCCGCACCGGCGGGATCCGGTCGCCGTCCGGCGACGATGGCCCGGCGGGTTCGGCCGGGTCGATCATGGGTCCATCGAAGCCGCCGGCCGCGGCTCGCCGTCCTGGGCCTCGCGCCGCTGCCGGCGCACCTCCCGCCACACGTAGCAGCCGAACGATCCGGCGAGCGTGAACGGCATCGCGAGCATGAGGAGGATGCTGTAGAAGTAGCCGCGCGCGAGGTTGAGCCCCTCGGGATCGCTCGTGTCCACGGCGTCCTTGCAGTTGGGGCAGCCGAACGCATCGGCAGCCGCCACGAGGGCGACGAGCAGGGCACCGGCGAGGACGGGGCGGAACCGCATGTACGAATTATAGTCCGGCCGGGGGCCCGGGGAACCACAGGTAGAGCATGCAGTAGACGAGCACGCCGGTCACCGAGACGTAGAGCCAGATCGGCAGCGTGATCCGGCCGAGGCGGCGGTGGGCGTCGAACCGGCCCTTCCAGGCGAGGAAGAACATCCGCAGGGCGAGCACGGGCACGAGCGCCGCCAGCGGGATGTGGGTGAACAGGATCGCGAGGTAGACCGGCTTCACGGACCCGGGCCCCGCGAAGTGGTGCGTGCCCTCGATGGCCTGCCGCGCGAGATAGGACACCAGGAACACGGCCGACACGACGAAGGCCGCCAGCATGGCCGCCCGGTGCCCCCTGACGTTGCCCCGGCGGATGCAGACCCAGCCCGCGACGAGCAGGATCGCGGCCAGCGTGTTGAGCACCGCGTTGACCGTGGCCAGCGGGTGGGCGGCCGCGGCGACCAGGGCGAACGCCGTCACGGCGCGGGCTCCGGAGACGCGGCGGCCGGACCGGCACCACGGGGGGCGACGGGCTCGGCGAGCACCTCGCGAATGAGTTTCACGAGCAGCTTCACCTTGTCCGGGTCGAGGAGGTGGTAGCCGCCGCGGAGCCTGCCCGTGCGGTCGAAGACCACGCCCCGCTCCGAGTGCACGCCGAGTTCCACGGGGAGCTTGAAGGTGCCCATGCCCACCTCCTTGATCGTCGCGAGGTCCCCCGTGAGGAACTTCCACCGCCGCCCGTCGGCCTCGAACCGCTCGCCGTAGCGGGCGAGCACCTCAGGTGTGTCATTCTCGGGATCGCAGGTCAGGCTCACGACCATGAAGTCGGGATCGTCGAGCTCGCGGAGGATCTCGGCGACCACCTGGTTCTCACGGAAGCAGGGCCCCGGGCAATTCGCGAAGAAGATCGCCCCCATCCACACCTTCCCGGCGAGCGCCTGCGAGTCGAACGCCACGCCCTCCTGGTCGGTGAGCGTGAACGGCGTGGCCGCGATGTTCGGCGCCGCCTCCTCGTCGGGCTCGACCCTGCCGACGACTGGCACGGGCGCCGGCTCGGCCCGCGGCTTCACCGTCGCCGCAGGACTGCAGCCGACGAGGGCCGCGAGCGTGCCCAGAAAGAACGACATCCGAGTCATCTGCTTCTCCATGTCTCCAATCCGCGACTGTTGCCGATGCCATCGAGCCGGCCACAAGGAGCAATCGCGACCCGGAGGGCGGGGTGAGACACCTTGCCTCTCCCTCTGGGAGAGGCCGGCCGCAGGCCGGGTGAGGGTGCTTGTGAGCTGACGAGGATTTCCTGCACCCTCACCCCAGCCCTCTCCCAGAGGGAGAGGGGGATATGACAATCCGCTTGCCTAACGGTTCGCACCATGGGCCTCCGCCTCGGCGCCCGCCTGCTCGAGCAGCTCGACGTCACTCGGGCGGGCCATGTGCACCGCCCGCTCCTGCGACACCATCCGGTTCCGGAAGCCGATGTCCGGGATCAGCATGATCGCCAGGAACACGGCCATCATCGCCGCCGGGATCGTGAGCACGTACTTCCAGTTGGCCTCCCAGAGCACGTGCATGAAGAACAGGATCACGAGCAGCGCCTTCGTGCACGACACGGCCATCATGAATGCCCAGCCCACCTGCTGCTGGCCGTGCCACGGCCAGGCGGACGAGGTGGTGAGGAACGACATCGACGTCAGGAAGCAGAGCGCGGCGAAGACGAGGATGTACTTGAGCACTCCCCCGTGGCCGTGGTCGCCGTGGGCGTGCTCGAGCGTCTCGTCGGCGGTCTCGCCGGGGCGGGTGACGGGCCCGTGGGCCGAATGTCCGTGGTCGGTCATGGAAGTGCCTGCGTCAGAACAAGTAGAGGAGCGGAAAGAGGAAGCTCCACACCAGGTCCACGAAGTGCCAGTAGAGGCCGGCGTTCTCGATCATGCCGGCCCGCTTCCGGTCGAGCCGGAGCGAGAGCAGCACGACGAAGACGATCAGCCCCACGAGCACGTGGATGGCGTGGAAGCCGGTGAGCAGGAAGTAGGTGCTGGCCCACATGTTGCCGCCGGGGATGACGATCGGCAGCCTGAGCCAGGGAAAGGTGTCGTTGAGCCCGTGCCCGGCGCCGTGGCCGCCGGCGTGGGCCCCCTCGCCCGGCAGCGGCATCACCTTGTCCGCCACCCAGGCCATGTCGAAGGCCTGCTGCTCGGGGGCTGCGACCGCCTCTCGCACCTTCTTGAGCGCGGCGCGGGCCTCCCGCTCGGTCTCCGAGAGCGTGTCGGCCTGCGCGTCGTCGAGCTCCTTGAGCTTGTCGATGATCGCCGGATCGCCGAGCCGGGCCCGGACGGCCGAGCCGTAGTAGAGATCGGGCCGCTCGTGGATCAGGCTCCGTGGCGCCATCGGATAGATGCCGTGGGAGAACTTGGCCTGGTACTCGTAGCCCTTGACCCCCAGGAACAGCGTCCCGAGCAGGAGCGTGAGCAGCATCCACGTCTTGGCGAGGCCGGTCTTGTTGGCCCGCGCCGCCTCGAGGGCCAGCACGATCGTGACGCTCGAGCAGATGAGCACGAAGGTGTTGAAGGCGCCGATCGGCTCGGAGAGGTGGACGTGGTGGGGCTTCGGCCAGATCGCGGCCCCGAACCGGAGCACGACATAGCTGCCGAGCAGCGCCGCGAAGAACATGATCTCGGTCGAGAGGAACAGCCACATGATGAGCTTGCCGCGGGTGAGCGGCAGGCCGGGCTGATACTGGAGGTGGACGTGGCCGTCGTGCCCGCCGTGGCCATGGCCGTTGCCGTGATCGTGACCATGCCCGTTGCCGTGGCCATTGCCATGACCGTTGCCGTGGGCGTGCGGGGGCGAGGGGGCGGGTGCGGTCGTGACGCTCATGGGTCGATGCCGGGGGTGCGGGGGATCAGGACGGCGCGCCGAGCGACAGCGCCGCGACGAGCAGGGCGAGGAGCGAGCCGAGGGACGTGAACAGGAGCAGCCGGGCGCCGGGGCGGTCGCGGCGGACGGCGAAGCGGATCGCGGCGGCCACGTAGGCGCCGCTCGCGACCGCCGCCACGACGAACAGCCGCGGGCTGCCCGAGGGCACGGCGAGCACGAGGCTCACCGGCACCATGGCGAGTGCCGCGGCGAGCGACTGCCCGGCGGCCCGCAGGCCGGAGGGATCGACGACGGTGAGCATGCGGAGGCCGGCCGCGGCGTACTCGTCGCGGTACAACCACGCGATCGCCATGAAGTGCGGGAACTGCCAGAGGTAGAGGACCGTGCCGAGTGCCGCGGCGGCGAGCCCGCCCGCCGCGTCGCCGGCCGCCAGCCGCGCGGGTCCGCCGGCCGCGAGCCAGCCGATCGCGACGGGCAGCGCGCCGGCCACCGCGCCGACGGCGGTGTTCAAGGGCGTGGTCCGCTTGAGCGGCGTGTAGGCGACGACGTACAGGAGCCAGGTCGCGGCCGCCGCCACGGCGGGCTCCCAGCCGGCGGCCGCGGCGACCACCGCCGTTCCGGCGCCGAGCGTGGCGGCCGCGAGCGCCGCTGCGGCACCGACGCCGAGCCGGCCCGCGGCCACGGGCCGCCGCGCGGTCCGCCGCATCGCGCGGTCGGTCCGCCGCTCGAGGACCTGGTTGGCGATGCTCGAGCTCGCCGCGACGAGCGCGGTGCCCACGAGCAGCGCGACGAAGGCCCGCGGGTCGGCCGGCCGCCCCGCCGTGAGCCAGAATGCCGCCGCCACCGTGGCGAGCACCATGAGCGCGATCTTGGGCCGCACGAGCTGGGCGGCGTCGGCCAGCACGCCCGCCGCGCCGCCTTCCGCGAGGCGCGACGCGGGCAGCGTCGGTGCCCCACGATCCACCGCCAGCTCGGCGCCGGCAAACCCGACGGGAGGCGTCATGCGAAGGCCTCCGTTCCGGCCCGGCCGGTGACGACGGGCGCGGGACGCCGCGCGAGCGCCCCGCAGGCGACCGCGAGCGCCACGGCCGCCCCGAGGAGCAGCATGCCGAGCACGACGTGACCGGTGACGAGCGCCGCGCCCGATCCGCTGCGGGCCACGATCGGCCCGGCGGCCAGCCACGACTCGGGCACGAACGCCGATGGCGCTCCGTACTTGGCCACCCACGCCCCGCCCCCGAGGACGAGCTGGCAGCCGACGAGGAACAGGATCACGCGGGACCAGCGCCAGGCCCCGGGGGGCGCGGCCTTTCGCGTGGCGACCACGGCCGTCGCGCCGAGGTACACCACCGCCGCCGCCCCGACGAGATGCAGGCCGACGAGCAGGTGGAACGTCCGCGGATCGACGGCGGCGTCGAGGTGCCGCAGTTGTGCGCCCGCCACGAGCTGCAGGTAGGCCGCGACGACGAGGCCCACCGCCGCCCGCACGGCGGATGGAGCCGCGGGCGAGACCGGCTCGCCGCCGCGCCGGGAGAGCGCCGCGATCGCGACGACCACCGCAAAGAACAGCGGACCCGCGCAGGCGTGGACCTTCGCGACCGTCTGCGAGTCGAGCAGCACGCGGAAGCCGCCGACGAGACCCTGGAGGAGGACGAGTGCCACCGCGGCCGCCGCGAGCGACCGAATGGCCGGCTTCACCGCCGACTTCCAGCACACGGCCGCGAGCACGAGCGTCACCATCCCGACGACCGCGCCCCACAACCGGTGCCCATGCTCGAGCATGAGGTCGAACGGGCCGCCGAGCCACTCGCGGAGCGGGAACAGGAACATGTTGTGGCCGTAGGTGCTCGGCCAGTCGGGCACGGCCATGGCCGCGTCGTAGGTGGTCACGAGCGCCCCCGAGCAGAGCTGCAGCCCCGTCACCACGACGAGCACCGCGGCGATGAACCGCGGCCAGTTGACGGTTGAGAGCGATCGAGTCGCCGGGCCCTCCTCGCCTCTCCCCCTGGGAGAGGCCGGCCGCAGGCCGGGTGAGGGTGCAGGAGCCCCGCTGGGCGGCGCCGGGGCACCCTCACCCTGCCCTCTCCCAGAGGGAGAGGGAACGGAAACGCCCCGCGCCGAGCCGGCCGACGAATCGAATCGTGATCGACGCATCAGCGCCACGCGGATGCCTCCTCAGTGGGCCGCCAGGGCCGCGGCGGCGGCGGCCGCGTTCGGCGGGTCGGTCTGCATGAGATGGTCCTTCTCCACGCCGGGCACCGAGTACTCGTAGGGCCCGCGGTGGACCACCGGCTGGAAGTCGAAGTTGCCGTGGCCCGGCGGGCTCGGGGCCGTCCACTCCAGGCCGTTCGCGTTCCACGGGTTCCGCCCCGCCTTGGGCCCGAAGAACATGCTCCAGAAGAAGTTGACGATGAAGATCGTCTGCGTGGCCACCATGCCGATCGCGCACCAGGTCATGAAGGCGTTCAGCGGCTGGAGGTGGTGGAAGGTCGGATAGTGGTAGGCGTCGGCGTAGCGGCGGGGGAAGCCGACGGCTCCGAGGATGTGCATCGGGAAGAACGTGCCGTTCATGAACAGGAACGTGAGGAAGAAGTGGACCTTCCCCCAGAACTCGTTCATGGTGCGGCCGAACATCTTCGGGTACCAGAAGTAGATCGCCCCGAACACGCCCATCGCCGTGCCGGCGAAGAGCACGTAGTGGAAGTGGGCCACGATGAAGTAGGTGTCGTGGATGAAGATGTCGACGGGGGTGGCGGCCATGAAGATGCCCGACAGGCCGCCGATGATGAACATCGACACGAACGACAGCGCGAAGAGATTCGCGGTCGTGAACTGGATGCGGCCGCCCCAGACCGTGCCCAGCCAGTTGAACGTCTTCACGGCGCTCGGCAGGGCGATCATCATCGTCGCCACCATGAAGGTGATGCCCAGCGCCGGGTTCATGCCCGACATGAACATGTGGTGGCCCCAGACGATGAAGCCCAGGCCCGCGATGCCGGCGATCGAGTAGACCATCGGCCGGTAGCCGAACAGCGGCTTCC
>JBJTJO010000006.1:0-9716 GCA_046095965.1 Planctomycetaceae bacterium | reverse complement strand
CACGACGCCCGACGACTTCCGCCGTCGCAAGGCGATGACCGACCTCTCGATGCGGGAGGACGGCGTCGGGTTCACGGTCTACCGCGCGGAGGAGGGCATCGAGCGGGTGTGGCCGATGGACCCGGTGCCGCGGATCATCCCGGCGGCGGAGTGGCGGCGGATCGAGGCGGGGCTCGTCCAGCGGATCACGGCCCGCAACCTGTTCCTCTGGGACGTCTACCACGAGCAGCACATCCTCCGCGACGGCGTGGTGCCGGCGCGGCTCGTGCTCCAGGGAGGCTTCTTCCGCCGCGAGTTCGTGGGCGTGGACGTGCCGCGGCGGATCTACGTCCACATCTGCGGCACCGACCTCATCCGCGCCGCCGACGGCACCTACCTCGTGCTCGAGGACAACGCCCGCACGCCCTCGGGCGTGAGCTACATGCTGCAGAACCGGCAGGTGCTCAAGCGCGTGTTCCCGGGGCTGTTCGCCGCCTACGACGTGCTCCCCAACGACGACTATCCCGCCGCCCTGCTCGACGTGCTCCAGTGGATCGCCCCGCCGGCGGCCGCCCAGCCCACGGTCGTGCTCCTGAGTCCCGGCGTCTACAACTCCGCCTACTTCGAGCACAGCTACCTGGCCCAGCGCATGGGCATCGAGCTCGTCGAGGGACGCGACCTGTTCGTGGACTCGAACCGCGTCTTGATGCGGACCACGCGCGGGCCGCGCCGCGTGGACGTGATTTACCGGCGGATCGACGACGACTTCCTCGATCCGCTCACGTTCCGGCCCGACAGCGCCCTCGGCGTGCCCGGCCTCGTCAACGCCTACCGGGCGGGCTCGGTGGCGCTGGCCAACAGCGTCGGCACCGGGATCGCCGACGACAAGGGCGTCTACCCGTTCGTGCCCGACATGATCCGCTACTACCTCGACCAGGACCCGCTGCTGGCGAACGTGGAGACCTTCCGCCCCGAGATCCCGGCGGAACGGAGCCACGTGCTCGCCAACCTCGAGTCGCTCGTCGTCAAGCGGGTCAACGAGTCGGGGGGCTACGGCATGCTCATCGGGCCGGCCTCCACCCGCGAGCAGCGCGAGGAGTTCCGGGGGGCGATCGAGGCCAACCCGCGCGACTTCATCGCCCAGCCCACGATCCAGCTCTCGACGCATCCCACGTTCGTGGACGGCCGGCTCGACGGCCGCCACGTGGACCTGCGGCCGTTCGTGCTCTGTGGCGAGCGGGTGACCGTCACGCCCGGCGGGCTGACGCGCGTGGCGCTTCCGCAGGGCAGTCTTGTCGTCAACAGTTCGCAGGGGGGCGGCAGCAAGGACACGTGGATCCTCGCGGACCGCGGTCCGGCCTCCGGGCCGGAGGAGGCACGCTGATGCTCAGCCGCGTGGCCGACGCGCTCTTCTGGATGAGCCGCTACCTGGAGCGGGCCGAGCACGTGGCCCGCGCCGTGGACGTGACGTTCCAGCTCGACCTCGACCTCCACGGCGTCCTCTCCGTCCCGGTGGAACTCGAGTGGAACGCGCTCCTCGCGCTGCTGCGCGTGCCGGCCCCGCCGGCGGGTGGGGCCGGGGCCGCCGCGGTGCCCGCGTGGGTCCTCGTCGATCCGCGCAATCCCGGCAGCGTGATCTCGTGCGTGAACCGCTCCCGGAACAACGCCCGCAGCATCCGCGGCTCGATCAGCCCGCTCATGTGGCGGGAAC
Organism: Planctomycetaceae bacterium; assembly: GCA_046095965.1. Lineage (GTDB taxonomy): Bacteria > Planctomycetota > Planctomycetia > Pirellulales > UBA1268 > QWPN01. The sequence continues at coordinate 8,026 of JBJTJO010000006.1, read as the reverse complement.
TCAACAAGCTCCACTGGCGGCTGGCGGACCCGGCGCTCCGGGCCCGGGTCGCCGAGACGCCGCACGACTTCTGCGAGGAGACGCGGATCGGCGTCCTCCTGTTCCACGGGGTCTGTGAGTCCACGATCACGCACGACGAGGGCTGGCACTTCATCCAGCTCGGCCGCTATCTCGAGCGGGCCGAGAAGGTGCTGCGGATCCTCGACTCCTGCGCCGGGCTGCTCGACGCGGGCGAGGCGGCCGACCTGCCGATCGCGGGCCTCCGCTGGGCGGCGACCCTGCGGAACTGCGCCGCCTACGAGGCCTACCGCCGGCTCTCCATGAGCCGCATCGAGCCGGAGCGGGTGGTCGAGTTCCTGCTCGTGCACCCCGACTTCCCGCATTCCGTGCGGTTCTGCCTGGCCCGGGTGGTGGACTCGCTCGCCGAGATCACCGGCCGGCTGCCGGACCGCTGCGACGACGAGTTGTCGCGCACGGTCGGCCGCCTGCTCACCGACCTCGTCTACCTCGACGCAGCCGCGCTCGACGGGGAGGGGCTCCGCGAGTTCCTGGCCGCCGCCCTGGCCCGCTGCGGACGGATCGGTTCGCTCCTGCAACGCCAGTACGCGCTGGCCTGACCCCGCCCACCGACGGATGCCGTCCATGATCCTCGAGATCCAGCACGAGACCGAGATCGAGTACGCCGACCCGGTGACCGAGTGGCTGTGCGAACTCCGCATGGAGCCCGTCAGCGACGCGACGCAGCGGTGCCACTCCTTCCGGGTCAGCATCGGCCACCACGTTCCCGTCCATGCCTACACCGACGGCTTCGGCAACCGCGTCCACCACTTCAACATGCTGCGTCCGCCCCCCTCGGTCTCGACGACGCTCGAGGTGCTCGACTACCTGCCGCTGCGCGGGCCGGTCCGCCACACGACGCTGCTCGAGCCGCTGCTCGCGCAGCTGAAGCCCGTGCCCTGGATGCGGGTGGGGATGTGGGTCTGCCAGGTGGCCGAGTGCATCCGGGGCCGGTTCGAGTACGCCCGCGACGTGACCGACGCGACCTCGCCGATCGACCACCTGCTCGAGCACGGCAAGGGCGTGTGCCAGGACTTCACGCACCTCATGATCGCGGTGCTGCGGTCATTCGGCGTGCCGGCGCGGTACGTGAGCGGCTACATCCACCGCGAGAACAGGGACTCGCAGAGCCATGCCTGGTGCGAGGTCTGGCTCGCCGACGTGGGCTGGACCGGCTTCGACCCCACGAACGGCTGCCCGGTCAACGACACGTTCGTGAAGACTGCGGTGGGTCGCGACTACACCGACGTGCCGCCCAACAAGGGGACCTACCGGGGTGGCGGCAGCGAGCGGATCAACGTCCGCGTGGCCACGCGGACGCTCGACCGGCTGCCGTCGATGTCGTGGCACGAGCACCTCGCGCCGCTCGACGTGCCGGCCCACGCCGTGCTGCGGACGATGCCCGACTGGACCGCCGATGCCGACGTCGCCCAGCAGCAGTGACGCCGGTGCCCGAACGGCATTCGCGCTGCGCGATCGACCCGACATCCGCGCAGCGAAGTAGGTGCAGACTGGCAGTCTGCACACGGTCACACGCCGAACGGCGCCGCGGTGGCCGAATGACTCGGCCAACCGCATTCCGCAGAGTGCCACTCTGCGGCTACTTCAGGGCCTCGTGGGCCGCCGCGACCGTGGCGTCAATGTCGGCATCGGTGTGGGCGGCCGAGATGAAGAGCGCCTCGTACTGGCTGCACGGCAGGTAGACGCCGCGGTCGATCATGCCCCAGAAGAAGGTCGCGTAGCGGGTGGTGTCGCTCTGCGATGCCGTCTTCCAGCCCGTCACCGGCACGGACTCCGAACCGCGTTGGAAGAACATCGTCAGCATGCTGCCCTTCCGCGCGATCCAGACCGTCGCGCCCGCGGCGGCCGCCGCGGCGCGGAAGCCGGCCTCGAGCCGGGCGCCGTGCCGTTCGAGGAGGTCGTAGGGCGGCCGGTCGCGGAGCTCCTCGAGCGTCGCGGTGCCGGCCGCGACGGCCAGCGGATTGCCCGAGAGCGTGCCCGCCTGGAACACCTTGCCCGCCGGCAGCACGTGGTCCATCACGTCGGCCCGCCCGCCGTAGGCGCCGAGCGGCAGGCCGCCGCCGACGATCTTGCCGAGCGTGGTGAGGTCGGGCGTGATGCCCAGCACCTGCTGGGCGCCGCCGAGCGCGAGCCGGAAGCCGGTCATCACCTCGTCGCACACGAGCAGCGCGCCGTGCCGCGTCGTGAGGTCCCGTGCCACCCGCAGGAACTCGGGTGTCGGCACGACGAGGCCCATGTTGCCCACCACGGGCTCCATGAGCACCGCCGCGATCGCGTCCCCCTCGCGCGCGAAGGCGTCGGCCAGCTGACCGGGATCGTTGTACTCGAGCACGATCGTGTCGCGGGCCGTGCCGGCCGTCACGCCGGGCGAGTCGGGCACCCCGAGCGTGGCCGCCGACGAGCCGGCCGACACGAGCAGGGAATCGGCGTGGCCATGGTAGTTTCCGGCGAACTTCACGATCTTGTCGCGGCCCGTGAAGCCGCGCGCGAGCCGCACCGCGCTCATCGCCGCCTCGGTGCCGCTGCTCACCATCCGCACCTTCTCGATCGACGGCACCGCTGCGATGATCAGGTCCGCGAGCCGGCTCTCGGCCTCGGTGGGCGCGCCGAAGCTCGTGCCGGTGGCGAGTGCCCGCTCGATCGCGGCCACGACCCGCGGGTGGCGGTGTCCGAGGATCATCGGCCCCCACGAGCCGATGTAGTCGAGGTAGTGGTTGCCGTCGATGTCGGTGAGCCGCTGGCCCTGCGCGCTCGCGAAGAAGATCGGCTCGCCGCCGACCCCGCCGAACGCACGGGCCGGCGAGTTGACGCCACCGGGAATCAGGCGGCGGGCGCGGGCGAAGGCCTCGTGGCTGCGGCTGCGGCGGGAGGCGTGGCGGGACGACGGGTGGGGGATGGCGTTCATGGTCTGGCTCGCAGGCACGGTGACTCGGGGTCTCGATCTGGGAAATTGAAAGTGATCGCGTCGCATGGATCCTGTCCCGCGCTCCCGGTCGTCCCGGGATCAGCGCGGCTCGGCGTCGGCGAGGCCGGCCCTCGCCCGGGCGACGGCGGCGGCGGCGTGGGGCCGGGGGCCGTACATCTCGACGAGGCCGGAGAGCAGTTCGCGACGGCGGGTCTCGAGCGCGTTGCGGCGGGCCGGGTCTTCCGCGGCGGCGGCCTGCCGTGCGAGGTCCGCGGCCTCGGCGAGGGCGGCCTCGGCGCGGGCCAGGTCGTCGGCCCGCTCGCGGTCCGCGAGCGGAGCCAGGCGGTCGATCTGCCGGCGGACGAGCGCCAGCCAGAGGTCACCGTCGGGGTCGCGGGCCGCGTCGGCATGCACGTCGAGGATGGCATCGAGCGCCGCGAGGCAGGCCGAGGGGCTCTCGGGCTCGCGGGCCAGCGCCGCGCGGTAGTCGCGTTCGAGGGGCCCGGGCGCGCGGCCGGCGAGCGGCCGCCGCCGGGCCCGCCGCTCGAGCGCGTCGAGATCGAGCGCGCGGTCGAGCGCGCGGACCGACTCGGACCGCGGGTCGGCGGCGTGGTGGTCGAGGAAGCGGTCGATGAGCGGCCGCGCGTCGCGGAGATCGGCATCGTCGTCAGCGGCGATCGCCATGATCCGCGCATGGAGATCGTCGGCCGACTCCGGCCGGAGGGCGATCCACGCGACCGCGGCCAGGGCTGCGAGCGTGACGAGCGCGGCCGCCGCCCGCGCGAGCCGGTCGCGGCGCTCCGTCCGCGCCGCGAGGTCGTGGCTGGCCTGGTCGAGTTCGGCGACGGTCGTGAACCGCGTCCGCGGCGACTGGGCCGTCGGGCCGCGGCCGGGATTCGGCGTCGTGGCGGGCGCGGACCCGGCGGCGGCCCCGGTGGCCGCACCGGGGAGCGTGAGGGCGTCGGCGGCCACCTCGCGGCGCGTCGCGTCGGCGGGAATCACGGCCGCGTCGGACCGCGCCGGCATCTCGCGCGTGTCGGCCATGAGATCGACCGGCGACGTGGCGGGGGCCGGACCGCCCGCCGCGGGGGCCGCGCCGGCCGAGTGGACGGTTTCGATCGCGGACAGCAGGCGGCCCAGCGCCAGGGCGCCGGCCGGTCGCCGGGCGGGATCCTTGGCCAGCATGCGGTCGATGAGCGCGTCGAGTTCCGCCGGCACGTCGGGCACGAGCGACGCGATGCGGGGCGGAGCCTCGCGCCGCTGCCGCTCGATGATCTCGACCACCCGCCCGCCGCGGAACGGCGGCCGGCCGGCCAGCATCGCGAACATCACGAGGCCGAGGGCGTAGAGGTCGGAGCGGTGGTCGGCCCCGTTGCCGGCGGCCTGCTCCGGGGCCATGTACTCGGCCGTGCCCACGATCGTGCCGGCGTTCGTCTGGCCGGCGTCGCCGAACAGCCGGGCGATGCCGAAGTCGGCGAGCTTCACCGTGATGCCGTCCGCGGGCTCGGCGGCGAACAGGAGATTCCCGGGCTTGAGATCGCGGTGCACGACGCCGCGGTCATGCGCCGCCTTGAGGGCCCGCGTCACCTCGAGCGCCGTCGCCACGGTCTCCCGCCAGGTGAAGCGGCGTCCCTCGCGGAGCAGTTGCTCCAGGCTCCGGCCGCGCACGAGTTCCATCGCGTAGTAGGGCTGCCCGTCCTCCTCGCCGAAGGCCAGCAGGCGGACGATGCCCGGGTGGCGGAGGGCCTTGAGCGTCTCGATCTCGGTGGCGAACCGCCGCTTCAGCCCGGCGTCGTCGCCGAGATGCGTGCCGAGCGTCTTGACGGCCACGACGGCGCCCGTGGCCTCGTCCGCGGCCTCATAGACGACGCCCATCCCCCCGCCGCCGAGGCGACCGCAAATCACGTAGGGGCCAAGTCGGCTCGGCTGCATGGCCGAAGTGTATCCTGTGCCCATGCCTTCCCCCCAGCCGACGACGTTCCTGCCGCGGGACACGAACCAGGCCCACGGCCTCGCCCGCCACTGCATCGAATTCCTGCGGGCGCCGCGGCCCGTCGGCCGCGCCACGCTCGACCTGCTCGAGCGGTTCCACCTCGACAGCGTGGGCTGCGGCGTCTCGGCCCTCGCGCTCGGTGCCAACGCGCCGGCCGTGCTGCGGCGGGACGCCCTCGCGTCGCCCCCCGCCACGGGATCGCGGGGCGGCATCTGCCTCGGCTCGCCGCGGCCCTGCGCCGTCGAGAAGGCGGTGGCGGCCAACGCGTCGGCCGTCCGCGAGTGGGACTCGAACGGCACGAACTTCGGCCACGACGCCGCGAAGGGGCGCACCGCCGGCGAGTTCGGCCACAACGACTGGTACCCCGTGGCCCTCGCCGCGGCCCGCGAGGCCGGCCTCGACGGCGACGCCACGCTCCGCGTGATGCTGCTCATCGACGAGGTCCGCGGCCGGCTCGCGGAGGTGTTCGCGTTGCGGAAGTACGCGATCGACCACGTGCACCACGGCACCGTCGCCAGCGCCGCCGCCTATGCCGCGGCCCTCGGCGGCACCGAGGCGCAGGTCGAGAGCGCGATCGGCATGGCCGTGGCCCACTACGTGCCCTTCCGGGCCATCCGCGCGGGCCACCAGCTCTCCGACTCCAAGGGCGCCTCCGCGGCGCTCGCGGCGGAGGCGGCGGTGACGTGCGCCCGTCGCGCGCTCGCCGGCTTCCTCGGCCCCCGCGACGTGTTCCGCAACCCGCTCGCCATCTACCGGCTCAACCGCCCCGGCCCCGACGGCGAGAGCCCGTTCGACCTCGTCTTCGGCGCCGAGGGGGACGCGGTCGCGATCCACGCGATGCACTTCAAGCTCGGCCTCTACGAGCACCAGTCGGCCGGGGCGCTGCAGTCGCTCGTGGACCTGTTCGCGGCCCACCCCGCCCTGCCCCGCGACCTCGGGCGCATCACGCGGCTCCGCGTGCGGATCTACGAGCCGGCCTACTCGATCATCGCCGATCCGGCGAAGCGCACGCCCACCACGCGGCAGTCGGCCGACCACTCGCTGCCTTTCATCCTGGCGCGGACGCTGCTCAAGGCCCGGGCCACCGCCGCGGCCGGCACGCCCCCCGGCTGGGAGTCGGTCATGCTCCTGCCCGACGACTACTCCGACGCCGCGATCGCGGATGCCGAGGTCCGCGGGCTCATCGACCGCATTACGATCGAGCGCGGTGGTGCGGACTACGACGCGGCCTACCCCGACGGGATCCCCACGAGCGTGGTGATCGAGCACGCCGCGCTCGGCACGCTCGGGGGCGGTCTCGTGCGGCACCCGCTCGGCCACGCCAGGTCCGACGCGGCGCGGACGGCGGCCGTCGTGGACCTCAAGTTCGACCGGCTCGTGGCCGGCGCCGTGGCCGACCCGCGGGCGCTCCGCGCGCGGATGCGGCTCGCCGGCAAGGGTGCGGCCGAGATCGCGGAGCTGTATGCGTTTCCCATTCACGGGTGTGATCCCGGTTGACAAGCCGCCCGGCGCGACGTCGCGCCGCTGCGTGGACGCGGTCGGCCGGGCGCTCGGCACACGGGCCCTCGGCCATGCCGGCACGCTCGACCCGCTCGCCGCGGGCGTGGTCGTGGTCTGCGTGGGCCACGCGACGAAACTCGTGGACTTCGTGCACGAGCTGCCGAAGCTCTACGCCGCCACGTTCCTCCTCGGGCGGTCGAGCCCCTCCGACGACCTGGAGACGCCGGTCGAGGAGGAGGCCGCCCCGGTGCGGCCCGACCGGGCGACGGTCGAGGCCGCCCTGCCCGCGTTCCGCGGCGACATCCTCCAGCGGCCCTGCGACTACTCCGCCGTCCACGTCGCCGGCCAGCGGGCCTACGCGCTGGCCCGCAAGGGCCGGGCCGTCGAGCTCGCGTTGAAGCCGGTGCGGATCGATCGACTCGCGATCACGGACTACGGCTGGCCGCGGCTCGGCCTCGACATCGAGTGCTCGTCGGGCACGTTCGTCCGCGCGATCGGTCGCGACCTCGCGCTCGCGCTCGGCACCCGCGCGGTGATGGAGTCGCTCGTGCGGACCGCCGTGGGGCCGTTCACGCGGGCCGGGTCGATCCCGCTCGACGCGCTCACCCCCGACACGGCGCGGGGCGCGCTCCTGCCCGCGACCGCCGCGGTGGCCCACCTGCCCCGCGCGACGCTCGCCGGCGTCATCCTCGACGATGCGATCCGCGGCGGGTTCGTCCCGGCGCCGGAGGCGGCCGCCACGGCGACCGCCGTCGCGGCGCTGGATGCCGCCGGCGAACTCGTCGGCGTCCTGCGGCCGCACGCCTCCGGCGGCTGGCGGCTGCGTCCCAACTTCCGCGGGCTGGGGTGAGCCTCACGGGGCACGAGCGTGCCGGGGCGGACGTCAGGCCATGATGCCGTTGACGACGTTGCCGGCGATGCCGGTGAGGCGGACGTCGAGCCCCTGGAACTTCGTGGTCAGCTGCTTGTGGTCGATGCCGAGCAGCGCGAGCATCGTGGCGTGCAGGTCGTGGACGGCGACCACGTTGTCGATCGCGCGGTAGCCGAGCTCGTCGGTGGTGCCCCAGGTGACGCCGGGCTTGATGCCGCCGCCGGCGAGGAACACGCTGAACGAGAGGATGTGGTGGTCGCGGCCGCTGCCCTGGCCCATCGGCGTGCGGCCGAACTCGCCCCCCCAGAGCACGAGCGTGTCGTCGAGCAGGCCGCGGCGGGCGAGGTCCTCGATCAGGGCCCCGGTCGGCCGATCGACGTCGGCGGCGCCGGCCTTCATGCCGGGCTCGAGCTGGCCGTGGTGGTCCCACGCGCGGTGGTAGAGCTGGATCATCCGCACGCCCCGCTCGGCGAGCCGGCGGGCGAGCAGGCAGTTCGACGCGAAGGAGCCGTCGCCCGGCTCCTTGACGCCATACAGATCGAGCGTCTCCCGCGTCTCGCCGCTGAAGTCGGTGAGCTCCGGCACGCTGGCCTGCATGCGGAAGGCCATCTCGTACTGCGCGATGCGGGTGGCGATCTCCGGATCGACCCGCTCCTCGGCGAGCAGGCCGTTGAGCCGG
>JBJTJO010000005.1:0-3402 GCA_046095965.1 Planctomycetaceae bacterium | reverse complement strand
GTCCTGGAGATGGCTCGCGACGTCTACCTCGCAGCTCTCAGCCGTCTCGCGACGGCGCTCGCGTCCTCGAAGTAGCAGTCCTCCCGCCCGTCGCGTCGTCCCGTCCCATCCTCCGCGGGACGGCGCGGCGGGTCTCCCGATCACGTTCCTCACCCCTTCACGACCAGGAGCTCGAACCGATGCCCCGCATGGAAGACACGCTCGATCCGATCGTCTCCGACAAGCTCGCCGCCGGCGGAATCCTCGCCGCGCTCAAGGTCGCGCGCTGGTGTCTCTCCGACCCCGACTCCCTCGACGGTCGCCAGCTCACGCCGCCGGCGCTCCACTTCGCGATGGGGATGCTCCGGCGTCTCGTCTGGGACGCCGTCGACGATGCCGCGGACGTCAACCGCGCGCAGCACTACGCCGACGCCGTGATCGAGGCGCTGGGGCTCACCGGCGCTCTCGATCGGATCCACGCGATCGACCACCACTGGCGCCGGGGGTCCATCGACGCCGGCGAGCTGGTGGACGTCGTCGATCGCCAGCTCACCGGCGCGATCACCCGACTCACGGCCGCGCTCGCGGAGTCGTCCCCGGCCTCGAACTAGCAGACCACCCCCTTCGCACCATTCGCCCCCTTTTTTCGCAGGAGCTCGATCCCATGCCCGTCCCCGCTGATCTCACCCGCCGTCCCCAGGTCGTCGTCGAGACGTCGATCGACCCCTCGAAGCTCTACCGCTCCGACGAGCTCTCCGCCCGCATGGGATGGAGGCCGTCTGGATGGCGAGCCGCGCGTCGCGCCGGCCTCCTCGCTCGCAAATACGGGAAGCGCTGGTTCGTCCTGGGCGCGGACGTGATCGCGTTCGTCCAGGAGCACGGCGAGAGCTGATTCATCGTCACCGATCACGACTCGATCACGCGATCGAGTCTGGCCGCGGAGCGCGCCGCACCGCTGTCACCATCAAAAGCCGGCGCTCGTGTTTGAGGTTGATATGTCCGAGGTTTACGAGTTCGAGATCTCGCAGGGTGGCGGTCCGCCCGCTGGCAACTATCGCGCCACGTTCGAGGGCGTCGAGCAGACGACCCACGAAGAGTACGGCGCGGGCCTTCGCTGGAAGTGGAAGGTCGTCGATGGTCCCCAGGCCGGCGTGATCGCCAGCCGGACGACGGCTCCGAAGCCGACGACCGGCAATGCCGCCGGGAAGCTCATCGCCGCGATGACCGGCGCCACGCTCGCCGGCGGACAGAAGGCGAGCGTCCGCGACTGCGTCGGGAAGACGTTCCTCATCTCCGTCATGCCGACGAAGAGCGGGAGCGGGACGCGCGTCGAGACCGCCATTCCGTTGTGAGATCGAGCCGGCCGGGACGGGGCAGACGTCAAGGTTCCACGTCCGCTCCGTCCCGCCGGCCGCCTCGCAGGCGATCACCACCCTCACCGAAGACGAGACCCCCAGGACCGACACGATGCCCGAAAACATGATGCTCCCCGCGGCGCTCGAGTTCGCCGCGCGCGGCTGGAGAGTCTTCCCCGTGAAGGCCGGCACGAAGGTGCCGCGGACCGCGAATGGATTCCACGACGCGACGACTGACGAGACGGCGATCCGTCTCTGGTGGGAGGGGAAACCGTTCCTCAATATCGGGGTCGCCACAGGCGCGGCCTCCGGCGTCTGGGCGTTCGACATCGACGGCGAGCCGGGCGCGGCGTCGCTCATGGATCTGGAGCAGCGCCACGGCGAGCTGCCGGAGACGTCCTTCTTCCGGACCCCGCGCGGCGGCCGGCAGTACCTTTTCACCATTCCGCCCGGCGTGTCGATCACCAGCTCCGCCGGACTCCTGCCTGGAGTCGACGTCCGCGGGGACGGAGGCTACTCCGTCTTCCCTCCATCGGTCCGGCCCGAAGGCCCGTATGCCTGGATCTCGACGGCCCCGATCGCCGACCCGCCCCAGTGGCTCGTCGAGCTGGTGACGAAGGCCCGACCGGCAACGGTCGCGGACTTCGACGACGATCCGCTGGAGCTCGAAGTCGACGTCGTGACCCTGGAGTCGGCTCGCGGATACCGGACGGGTGAGGGGCGAAACCATCGCCTCACGCAGCTCATCGGCCGCGCGCTCCACGCCGGCGACTCCCTGGATCGGGTCCGCGCCCAGGCCCGCGCCTTCGGCGCACGGTGCGAGCCGCCGCTACCGGTGAAGGAGTGCGACCGGACGGTCGAGTCGATCCTGGGGCGGGAGCTGGGGCGCCTCCGCGAGGCCGCCGGTCTGGTCACGCCGACAACCGACGAGCCGGTCTCCTCCGGCGACGTCTACGATCCCGAGCTGGAGTCGATCGTCCTCCGGACCCCGAGCTGGCCGAGCCGGCCGGAGGCGATGCTCTCGCATGGGGTCGTCGGCGATCTCCTCCGCCGGGTCGAGGAGGAGACGGAGGCCGACGCCGTCTCGATCGCGACGACGTTCCTGGTCGCGCTGGGGAGCGTGATCGGGCGCGGCCCCCATGCCGTCGTCGATGGGACACGGCATGGGCTCAACCTCTTCGCGACCATCGTCGGCGGGACGTCCGAAGGCCGGAAGGGAACGTCGATGGGGATCATCCGCGCCGTGATGCGCGACGTGGATCCCGACTGGGTCCGCTACTGCCGGACGCCCAACCTCGTCTCCGGCGAGGGTCTGATCGACCGGGTCCGCGACGACGTCTACCGGATCGTGATCTCGAAGAAGACCGGCGAGCCGGAGAACGTCCTGGTGGAGCCGGGGGTCGAGGACAAGCGACTCCTCTGCGAGATCCAGGAGCTCGCGGGGACGATGCGGGCCGGGCGCTCCGAGCGCTCGACGCTCTTCCAGACGATGCGGGAAGCCTGGGACGGCGTCGATCTCGCCACTATGTCGAAAAACTCGAGACGGACCGCGACGGAGCCTCATATCTCGATCGTGGCTCACGTCACGCCAGAGGAGCTCTCGAAGCTCCAGACCGACGCCGACGTCTACGGGGGATCGTGGAATCGGTTCCTCTGGGTCGCCTCGAAGCGCGCGAGGCTCCGGCCGCACGGTGGAGACTTCGACGATCTCGTCGAGATCCAGGACCGCGTCCGGTCCGTCGTCACCCATGCGAGGAACGTCGGCCGGATGCGGCGGACGTCGGCGGCCGACCAGCTCTGGGAGGCGGAATACTTCCGCCGGGCCGAGCTGCGAGCCGGCAGCGTCGTCGGCGCGATCATCGGCCGGGCCGAGCCGCAGCTCCTCCGGCTCTCCATGCTGGCCGCGCTCTGCCGGGGAGAAGACGTCGTCGACGTCCAGGATCTCGCCGCCGCGATCTCGCTCTGGCAGTACGTCGACGAGACCGTGCGGATGCTCTTCGCCGGCTGCGAGGATCCGCTCGCGTCCCGCATCGTCGAGGCGATCCGGGCCGAGCCTGGGATCAGTCGG
>JBJTJO010000004.1:0-6125 GCA_046095965.1 Planctomycetaceae bacterium | reverse complement strand
CGGTGCCCTGGGCCGCCGCCCGTCGCGGCGGCAGGCGGCGCGGCAGCGTCGCCGGGCCCGACGGCGCCGGTCCCGGCACCGCGCCGAGCAAGGTGCCGAGGACGTCGGCGACCTCCTTGGCAGTCTGCGGCCGGGCCGCCGGGTTCTTCTCCAGCATCCGGAAGTAGAGCTCCACGAGCACCGGCGGCACGTCGGTCCGCTCGTCGAGCGGATTGGGGGGCGGCTTCGTCTCGTGGGCGCGGATGCGGTCGGCGAGCTTCCCGCCGGCGAACGGCACCTTCCCGGTGAGCAGGTAGTAGAGCGTGCAGCCGAGCGCGTAGATGTCGGAACGGCTGTCGGCCTGGTGGCTGTCGCGGGCCTGCTCCGGCGCGAGGTAGTCGGCGGTGCCCAGCACCTTCTCGCCGAACTCCTGCGTGAGCGAGCCGTCGTCGTCCCCCTTGCCGGCGAGGGCCAGGCCGAAGTCGAGGATCTTGACGGTGCCGCGCTTGTCGAGGATCAGGTTCGCGGGCTTGATGTCGCGGTGGACGACGCCCTCCTCGTGCGCGTATTGCAGGCCGAGCGCCGCCTGGCGGAGGTAGTCGGCCGCGTCGCGGACCGGCAGCGGCCCCTGCTCCTTCACCCTGGCGTGGAGATCGGTGCCATCGACGTACTCCATCGCGATGTAATGGATGGAGCCCGAGGTGTCGAGGTCGAGCGCCCGGACGATGTTGTTGTGCTGGAGCCTGAAGGCCGCCTTGGCCTCGCGCTCGAAGCGGGCGAGGTAGGAGGTCTTGTCCACGTGCTTCACCGGCAGGACCTTGATCGCCACCTTGCCGTGGAGGTTCACGTGCTCGGCGAGGTAGACGCTGCTCATCCCCCCCGCCCCGAGCAGGCTGAGGAGCTTGTACTTGCCGAGGATGTAGCCGCGGTGCTTGCCCTTGCGGAGCTGGTCGATCTGCCACTGCGTCAGCACTTCCTCGGCGACGAGTGAGCGCACCAGCTCGTCGGGCAGCGGCTGCGACCGGTCGGTCCAGGGGGCGCAGACCAGCTCCAGCCGGGCCTCCTCGACGAGGCCGCTCTTCCGCACGACGCCCAGGAAATCGTCGATCGTGGAGACGGGTTCCGCCATGGGCGACATGGTACCAAGGCCGGCGGCCGGCCAGGCGGGACACCGCCATCGATGGCTGCGCCCGCGTGATGCCTACAGCCCGAGGTTCAGGCCGCGGTCGTGGAGGGCGGCGATCAGGCTGCCGGCCGTGGTGAAGAGTTCCGCGTCCCAGCCGACCGCGCGGGCCCCGGCCACGTGCTCCGGCAGGTCGTCGGTGAAGAAGATCCGCTCCGGGGCCACGCCCGCGGCGGCGGCGGCCGCCGCGAAGATGCGGCGGTCGGGCTTGCTGGCGCCCACCTCGTGGCTGAGCACGATTTGGGAGACCGCGCCGGTGAGGCAGGCCCAGCCGCCCGCGCGGAGGTGGTCCCAGTGGGGGCCGCAGGTGTTGGAGAGGATGCCGAAGGGAACGTTGATCCGCTCGAGCCCGGCGAGCACCGGGATCATGTCGGCCTTGAGCGTGAACATGTCGCTGGCGGCCCGGGCGAGCGCCGCGGGGTCGCTCGTCGTGCCCGTGCGCCGGGAAAACTCGGCATGGAAGCCCGGCCAGTCGATCCGCCCGGCCTCGAGGTCGGCCTGCAGGCCGTCACCCATGACGACCCGCTCGACGGCCGTGGGCGCGGCGCCGCACACCTCGGCCATCTGCCGGAAGGAGCGATCCCGGTCGAACGCGAACAGCACGTTGCCGAGGTCGAAAAAGACGAATTCGGGGCGATTGGCCATCGCGCTACGGTTTCCAAACCCAGGCCGATCATACTATTCTGCCCGCGGTTTCGCGACTGCCACCAGGCGAGGATCGTCCGTCCCATGTCCGCCCTCAACCGCACCAGTTCCCGGATCACCCAGCCCCGGTCCCAGGGTGCCTCCCAGGCCATGCTCCTGGGCACCGGCCTCCAGCCGGCCGACCTCGACAAGGCCCAGATCGGCATCGCGAGCATGTGGTACGAGGGCAACACCTGCAACATGCACCTCGACCGCCTGGCGGCCAAGGTCCGCGAGGGGGTGGTCGCGGCCGGCCTGGTCGGGATGCGGTTCAACACGATCGGCGTCAGCGACGGCATCTCGATGGGCACGGAGGGGATGAGCTATTCCCTCCCCTCCCGCGACATCATCGCCGACTCGATCGAGACGGTGATGCACGCCCAGTGGTACGACGCGCTCGTGGCCATTCCCGGCTGCGACAAGAACATGCCCGGCTGCCTGATCGCGATGGGGCGCCTCAACCGCCCCGCCCTCATGGTCTACGGGGGCACGATCCGGGCCGGCCACCTCGCCGATGGCACGCCGCTCGACATCGTGTCGGCCTTCCAGTGCTACGGCGAATACGTCGCCGGCCGGATCGACGATGCGCGGCGGGCCGATGTCGTCCGCCACTCCTGCCCGGGCGCCGGCGCCTGCGGCGGCATGTACACGGCCAACACGATGGCCACGGCGATCGAGGCCCTCGGGATGGCGCTGCCCGACAGCGCCTCGATCCCCGCCGAGCACCCCGACAAGCTCCAGGAGTGCCTGCGGGCCGGCGCGGCGGTGCGGCACCTGCTCGAGCGCGACCTCAAGCCCCGCGACATCATGACCCGCCGGGCGTTCGAGAACGCGATCGTGACGATCATGGCCCTGGGCGGCTCGACCAACGCCGTGCTCCACCTGATCGCGATGGCCCGCGCGGTCGAGGTGGAACTCGGCCCCGCCGACTTCCAGAAGACCGCCCGGCGGATCCCCTACCTCGCCGACTTGAAGCCCAGCGGGAAATTCGTGCAGGAAGACCTGCACTCGATCGGCGGCACGAGCGGTCTCATGAAGTACCTCCTCGACAAGGGGCTCATGGACGGCGACTGCCTGACCTGCACCGGCAGGACGCTCGCCGAGAACCTCGCCGCGCACCAGGGGCTCGCGGCGGGCCAGAAGATCATCCGGCCGGTCGAGGACCCCATCAAGAAGACGGGCCACATCACGATCCTCCACGGCAACCTCGCCCCCGACTCGGCCGTCGCCAAGATCACCGGCAAGGAGGGCTCGCGGTTCCGCGGTCCTGCCCGCGTGTTCGACAGCGAGGAGGGGATGCTCGCGGCGCTCGAACAGGGGGGCATCCACCGTGGCGACGTCGTGATCATCCGCTTCGAGGGGCCCAAGGGCGGCCCGGGCATGCCCGAGATGCTCACGCCGACGTCGGCGCTCATGGGAGCGGGGCTCGGCGCCGACGTGGCCCTGATCACCGACGGCCGGTTCTCGGGCGGCTCCCACGGGTTCATCGTGGGGCACGTGGTGCCCGAGGCGCAGGAGGGCGGCCCGCTCGCGCTGGTGCGCGACGGCGACGTGGTCGTCATCGACGCCGACGCCGCCACGCTCGACGCCGAGGTGCCGGCCGAGGAGTTCGCGCGGCGACGGGCGGCCTGGACGGCCCCGCCGCCGAAGGCGACCCGGGGGATGCTCGCGAAGTACGTCCGCTGCGTGGCGCCGGCCTCGCGCGGCTGCGTGACCGACGAGGCGTAGGCACGATCGAGGGGCCGGGACGAGAGCAGCAGTTCACCAACAGGCAGTTCACTTCGGGAGGAGTCGTCATGGGCGGTCGCCGCGGTCGTCGGTCAGTCGTGTGGGTCTGTGTCGCGGGCCTGTGTGCCGCCTCGGCGGGGGCGGCGGCGGCCGAGTTGGCCGTCGGCTCGCCCGCCCCGGCGATCGACGTCGAGCACTGGTTCGAGGACGCGGCGGCCTCCAAGCCGATCAAGGCCTTCGAGCCGGGCAAGGTCTACGTCGTCGAGTTCTGGGCCACCTGGTGCCCGCCGTGCCGGGCCAGCATCCCGCACCTCGCCGAGACGCAGAAGAAGTACGCGTCCAAGGGCGTCACGATCATCGGCGTCAGCGACGAGGACCAGGAGACGGTGGCCAAGTTCCTCGAGACCGAGTCGGGCGACACCACCTTCGGCGCGCTGACCCGCACCTATCGGCTCGCGACCGATCCCGACGGCTCGGTCTCCAAGGACTACCTCGAGGCCTCGGGCGAGTCGGGCATCCCGACGGCTTTCATCGTGGGCAAGAAGGGGGAGATCGAGTGGATCGGCCATCCGATGGAGATCGACGAGCCGCTCGCGAAGATCGTGGACGGCACGTGGGATCGCGCGGCGTACGCCCTGGCCAAGCGGGCCCAGGAGGAGCTCGAGGCCCGGTTCGGCGAGGTCACCCGCCTCTACCGCGAGGGCAAGCTGGGCGCGGCGGTCGATCTGATCGACGAGATGCTGCCCGGCGTGAAGGATGCGGAGATCAAGTCGCGGCTCGAGGCGTTTCGGCTGCAGCTCGCGATCCGGGCCGGCGGCCCCCGCGCGGAGGCGGCCTTCGCCGCCGGGATCGCGGCGGCCGGCAATGCGGTGGAGGCGATCAACGAGCTCACGTGGGCCGTGGCGGAGATCGGCGAGGAGGGCACGGCGCCGGCGCCCGGGCTCCTCGAGGCCGCGCTCACGGCGGCGCGGAAGGCCGCCGATCTGGCGCCCAAGACCGGGGCCGTGCTCGACACGCTCGCGCACCTGCAGGTCATGGCCGGGGACGTGGCGGCGGCGCTCGCCACCCAGCGGAAGGCGGCGGCCAACGCCGGCGACAACGCGGAGGAGATCAACGCCTACCTCCAGGCACTGGAGAAGCGTGCGGCGGGCAAGTAGGCCGCCGCCCCGGGAACCCACGCATGGCCCTCCTCGACTGGATCAGCCGCCGCGTCTTCGACGCGGTGCACCGCAACAACCTCGTCTACAACACCTGCTGGGAGGACCCCCGGCTGGACAGGGAGGCCCTGCGGCTCGGGCTGACGGACGACGTGCTCGTGATCACGTCGGCGGGCTGCAACGCGCTCGACTACGCGCTGTGCGGCCCCAACCACGTGCACGCGGTCGACATGAACCCGCGTCAGAACGCCCTCCTCGACCTCAAGCTGGCGGGCATCCGCGGGCTCGAGTTCGACGACTTCTTCCGCATGTTCGGCACGGGCCGGCTGCCGGGCGTGCGCCGGCTCTACGACGAGAAGCTGCGGGCGCTGCTCCCGGAGCCGTCGCGGGGCTTCTGGGACCGGAAGATCGCCTGGTTCGACCACCCGCGCTGCAGCTTCTACTTTCGCGGCACGTCGGGCCTGTTCGCCCGCTGGGCGAAGACCTACACCGACCGCGTGCTCAAGGTGCGTCCGCACCTCGAGCGCCTGCTCGCGGCGGGCAGCGTGGCCGAGCAACGCGAGATCTGGGACCGCCACCTGCGGGACAAGTTCTCGGGGCTGCTCAAGTTCGTGCTCAACCGCGACACGACGATGGCGCTGCTCGGCGTGCCGCTGGCGCAGCGGCGGCAGATCGAGGCCACCTACTCCGGCGACCTGAACCGGTTCGTGCAGGAGTGCGTGCAGGGCGCCATCGCCGACCTGCCGATCCGGGACAACTATTTCTGGCGGGTCTACATGAACGGCAGCTACACGCGGGACTGCTGCCCGGAGTATCTCGTCGAGGCGAACTTCGCGCGGCTGAAGTCGGGGCTCGCGGACCGGGTGACGAGCCACACCGACTCCGTGCAGGGCTTCCTCGAGAAGCACGACCGGCCGATCTCGCGGTTCGTGCTCCTCGACCACATGGACTGGCTCCGCGACCGGTTCTTCCCGCTGCTCGAGAGCGAGTGGCAGGCGATCGTGAACCGGGCGGCGCCCGGCGCCCGGTTCATCTGGCGGAGCGGCGGCTTCAACAGCGACTTCGTGAAGGACGTGCGCGTCACGGTGGACGGCCGGCAGCGGACGGTGGGCGAGGTGCTCGAGTTCGAGGACGACATCGCCCGGCGGCTCCATCCGCTCGATCGCGTGCACACGTACGGCTCGTTCACGATCGCACAGTTGCGGTGATCGCGAAAAAAAGATTTCCGCACGGCCCGCGTTGTCCAGCCGACGGCGCGATCGGCCGCACGGTCTCGACGTGTCAGATCCACCCCGGAGCCACCCCCTGCGAGCGCTGACGGCGGGAATCGTTGCCTGGTGTGCCGTCGGCCTCGCGGCGAGCGCACTCGCGCAGGGTGATTTCGAGTCACTGAC
>JBJTJO010000003.1:0-6019 GCA_046095965.1 Planctomycetaceae bacterium | reverse complement strand
TCCACCATCGACCGGTAGGTCACGAGGTCGCACCGCAGCTCCTCGAGCGAATACATCCAGTAGGGCATCCGCTGGCGGATCATGAACGGGTCGAAGGGCAGCTCACCGCGGCCGTGGGCCCGGTCGTGCACGAGATCCCAGAAGGCGAACGTCTCCTGCGCCCGCCGCTGATCGGCGAGGAGCAGCTCGGCGGCCGGCGGCAGCGCGAGTCCGAGAATCCCGGCCGCGGCCTGCGACACGCGCCGCCAGCGGGCGGCCTCGCGGTCGCAGAAGATGGCGCCCCAGGTGTAGCGGCCGGTCTCGCGCACGGCGACCGTCTCGGGAAACAACACCGCCGAATGCGTGTCGTAGCCGGGCGTGAAGCCGGTGAACTCCACCGGCAGGAAGGCCGGATTGGAGAACCGCGCCGCCTCGAGCTCCGCGATCCACGCGGGCCACACCGTCCGCAGCGCGACCGCCTCGACGTTACGGATGAGGTTGCCGTTTTGCGTGACCATCGGAAACACCACGAGGTGCTCGACGCCGTCGCGCCGCTGCCGCTCCGGATGGAAGAGCAGCAGCGAATCGAGGAAGTCGGGGCGGCCGAAGCCCTCGCGGGCCCAGCGGGCGAAGTCGCGGGTGGTCGCCGCGAGGTGATCGGCCTGGTGCGAAAGCGCAAGCGCGAGGGCCTCGATCGCCGCACAGATCTCCTCGACGAGCGTCGCGGCCTGCGCGTGGTGGTCCGCGGGAATCGACCCGTCGGCCGACTGCAGCGGCCGGATCGCCTCGACCGCCTGCACGAGCCGGCCCCACGCCGGCTGCGCCGTGAGACTCGTGCATGCGGTGCCCGTGGCCCGAGGTGCGTCGGACTTCACCGCCGCCCAGGTGACGAGATTCAGCCACAGCCGGCGGTGGTCGAGGTCGTCGATCGAGTCGTCGCCGGCGAAGTCGGAATCGGCCGCCACGACCACACGGCCCAGGCCCGCCCTCACGCCGACGAGCAGCGGCGCGGCGGCCGGTGCGGCCGAGGCATGCGACCGCGCGAAGACGGTGGATTCCCCGTCGGCCGGCACGGCAAGCACGCCGGAGCGGTAGAAGCACGCCTCGGCGACGCCCGCGAACACGTCGGAGGCGACCGGCTGGACGCCTGGGGAAGGGGACGCAGCGTCGAGCAGCACCCACGTCGGCACGTCGCGGAACCGATGGGCCGGATCCTGCACGGTGGCATTGCCGATCTCCACGCCGAAGCGGGCCGCGATGTCGGCGAAGGAGTTGCCGTATTTCGGCTGTTCCGTCTCGGCGAGGATCACGAGGCCGCCGCCGCCGCGCACGAACGACTCGATGGCGTCGATCTCGGCCGGCGAATACTCGGGCGAACCGGTGCCGGTGGTGGCCTCCCAGGCGTCGGTGGAGCAGTGCGGCAGCACGAGCACGTCGGCCGCTGCGAGCGTCGCAGGGGTCAGCGGGCCGGACTCGTGCACGCCCACGCCAAAGCCCGCGTCGCGGAGGCCGTCCGCGGCCTTCTGCAGGCTGCAATCGGCCGGATTGGCGGGCTGCATGCGGCCCGCGACCTCGGGCCTGGTGGTCCAGGCCTGGCGGTGCGACTCGTCGAACACAATGCCAAGGATTCTGGCCATACTTTGTAGGATACTTGACGCCCTCGCGTCGTGCCACCGAGGTGTGCCGACGCGGCGCGGTGGTCTGGCCACGAACTGCATCGGAACCTTCATGAATCGCTTCGTGCGACACGGTTTTCTATTCGCCGTGACCATGCTGCCCTGCCCGGCCGGCGTCGCGGCAGCCACGTGGATCGCTCATCCGTGGACAGGCGACGCCGATGCGGGGATCGCCGCCGACGGCCACTACATCGCGGCCGTCAACTGCGGCGGCGCGGCCGTGACCATCAACGGCGTCGAGTTCCAGGCCGACGCCCTCGCCGGGCCGACCTTCACGATCGAGGGCGCCGTGCAGCGCTATGCTCCCGACGGGCGATGCGGCGTCACCGGCGCCTGCGCGACGCTGGCGGGCGACTTCATCTACGGCGGCAACCCGCTGACCCTGACCCTGCGGGGCCTCACGCCCGGAGCGACCTACGAGACCAGCCTGTTCGCCTACGGGTTCGACGCGGCGCCGACGCCCCGCCGGCAGATCTTCGCGGTCGGTGACGACCGGCCCACGCTCGACCAGAACCTCCACGGCGAAGGCCAGGGCATCCGGATCGCCTGCACGTTCGTCGCCGACTCGTCGGGCTCGGCCGTGATCGGCATCACTCCCTGCGGCGACGGCCCGTACCACCTGTCGGCGTTCGCCAATCGCAGGGTGCAGGACGCACCGCCGGCGACGATCGTCGGCTTCGGGGCAAACGTGCCCGGCAGCCACGCCGTCATCGGCCTTCCGGAAGGGGGCCGGGCCGCGGTCACATGGACGCTGCCGTACGGGACGACGGCGGAACACCTCGCGACGCTTGCCCCCGCCATCACGCTGTCGTCCGGGGCGTGCCGGCCCGCGAGCACGACGGTGCCCCGGCCGACCTTCGCCACGGGGCCGGTCGCCTACACCGTCACCGACGGCACGACCACGAATGTCTACACGGTGACGGCCACCGTCACGCCCCCGAGCACCGCGTGCGAACTCGAGGCCTTCGCTGTCGGCCTCCCCGCGGGCCGCGCGGTGATCCGCATCACGAGCGGCAGCACCGGCACCGTGGAGGTGAGCGTGCCGACGGGCACGACGGATGCGGAACTCGCCGCCCTCCGGCCGGTGCTCAGGCTGTCTTCAGGCGCGACCTGCACGCCCCCCGCGCCACCGCTCAGCCGCTCCGCGCCGGTGCACTCGGTCATCACCGCCCAGGATGGCACCACAGCCCGGGATTACACCGTGACGACCACCGACGGCGGCGATTTCCGGCTGTTCGTCGTCACGACGGCCTCCACCGGCCTGACCGCCGCCGACTACGACTATCTGGCGCTCATTCCCGCCTCGAAACACGCCAACCGTGGGGCGCCCGCGATCGTCGCCGTCGCCGCCGACACCGATCTCGCCACCGACATGTACCTGCGGGACTACCTCCGCCGCTACCGGCCGGCGCACGTCACCACCATCAACTGCACCGCCGCGATCCCGAGCGCCACGATCCCGAGCGCCACGACGTCCGTCATCCGCGCGGCAGGCTCCCCCGAACTGGCCCTGGCCCTGGCCCGGGCCCACTGGCGGTCGTCGGCCGCGGTCGTGCTCGTGAGCAGTGCGGTCGATGCCGGAACGTATCCCTACGCGCTCCAGGCCGCGGCGCTCGCGGCGGCACTCGACGCGCCGCTCCTCTACCACGATCCCGCCACGACCGCGCCCGTGCGGGAGACCATCGAGCGGCTCGGGGCCACGGAGGTGATCCACGTCGGCCCCGCCGGGTCGAAGCCGGATCTGGCGACCGTCGAACTCACCGGCCCCGCGGAGATCGTGAACCATCTGGCGTCGCGGAAGATCGCGGTCGATTATGTCGCCGCGACGAATCCGCGGGACACGGACCTCGTCTCCGGCGCGAAGCTCTCCCTGACCGCGCCCTTCGTGGCGGCCCGCCGGACCGGCATCGTGGTGCCGATCATGAGCTATGAGCCGGTGCCAAACTCCGTCGAACTGTTTCACTACGCGGGCCACCCTGCGATCCAGGCCGAGTTGCGGTCGCTCTATGGCATGCTCGGCCGACACCCCGAGTTTCTCGCCCTCGTGGGCAACGCCACGAGCCTTCCGCTCGCCTACCGCGGTCCGAACGAGCAGTCCGGCCAATACTCCAACGCGCCGGCCGACCTCGACTACGCGAACGTCGATGACGATCCGTTCCCGGACATCGCCATCGGTCGGATCATGGCGGCCGACGTGTTCGACGCCACGCTGCTGACGAGCCGGATTTCGACCTACGAGCAGCTCTTCGACGGCGTGTGGGAAAAGGCGACGGTCGATGTGGGCGGCCAATGGAACGCCGCCTACCAGCACGCACTGGCGGCCAACCATGGCTTCCGACCGTCGAGCCTGATCGGCCGGCTCGGCCCCACGCAGCCGCTGGAGGCCGCCATCGTCGCGCACAACGACCACTCGTCGCATCACACGCTGGGCGGGGCCTTGGAGGTGGCGAGCACGAACGTGCTCGCGCCCGCGTTCATCGGCTCGCATGGCTGCGCCACGGCCGCCATCGATTTCGAGACGATCGACGAGTCGCATGACGAAGCGACGGGCTGGTCGAACGCCGATCAGGGGGCGGGCAAGCTGATCGTCACCCGATTGTTCAAGCTCGGGGCCGTGGCCTTCCTGGGATCGACCCGCAGCGAGACCGGCCCGGGCAAGATGCGGCTGTCGGCGGCGTTCAACGCGCTGCTCGCGGGGGAGCCGCTGGGCCGTTGCTATACGGCCGGCGTGGACACGATGTCGTGGAACGGCGCCGCCGACGAGCGTTGGAACTGGATCCTGCTCGGCGACCCCGCGTTGCGGATCCACGTGCCGTCGGCGCCGGCGGTCGCGCCCGCGAGCCACATGGTGACGGACGTATCCGACACGACCGCCGAGCTCACGGTGAACATCCCCGCGACCCTGTTCACGCCGGAGGTCGATCCGACGTGGTGCAGCCATTGGCGGCTGACGTTCCCGCAGTATTGGGGTGAGAAGCCGGGCATCTACGGCATGGACGTGGACCGCTTCTATCTCGTGCGGTTCACGACCCCGCGGCCGGTTGCGAGGGTCGAGGAACTGGACGAGTGGCCGATCGTGAACTCCTGGGTGTGGGGCGACGTGAGGCTGGGGATGATGGGCCCGCCCGCGATCGATCGTCGGCAGGACGGCACCACGCAACTCGTGTGGGCGATCCGCACGCACATCATGGACTGGGCCGGCAGCCGGGGCCGCGTGCCGCTCGCGGAGATGCCGCGCGGCCGGTTCCGGATCACGTACGAGGCCACCCCACGCTGAACGCCAGCGGCGGATTGTCAGGCTGCATGCGGCCTGCCAGATCGACCGTGCGGATGGCCCGTGCGAACGCGATCGGATACACTCTTTATGGGAGTCCGATTTCGGCTGCGCGGCAGGGGCACGATATGACCAACATCGCGCGACATTGCATCCTGACGGCCGTGGCGGGCCTCGCGTGGATGAGCCTCGCCGCGGCGGCGGAGCCGGGAACGGCGGGACGAAACCGCCCCGTCGCCAAGCCGAACGCGACCGCCGCCGAGCCGAAGTCGGCCGTCGCCTGGGACAAGCCGACCGCCGACTACGTGCAGGCCCTGGCCGCGCGGGCCCGGCAGGCTTATGTGTCGCGACTGGCGGGCCTCACCGACGAGCAGCTCCGCCAGGTGCTGATCGACCGCTTCTGCATGACGGTGTGGTTCAAGCAATTCGACAAGGGCGTTGAGCCCAGCTCGCCGATGGTGGCCGCCGAGTGGCGGAAACCGGCGTGGGAGGAGTCGTGCGTGGCGGGATTCCGCCGGCTCCGCGAACTGCTGATCCCATCCGCCGAGCAGATCGCCGACGGCCCACTGCTCGCGCAGCGGCAGGCCCTGCTGGCGGCCTGTGCCCAGAAAGACGCGCTCGCCGCGGCGCAGCCCGTCGCCGCGAAGCCGCCGCAGAAGTCGCCGACCGGGCTCGACTATCCCGCATTGAATCGCGGGCCCGCGACGGCGGTCCAGAAGTTTCAGCGGCTCGAGCGGGCCGTGATCATCGCCAACTCGGTCGCCGACGCCGCGAGCGTGCCGGTGCTCATGGAGAACGAGCAACTGGCCGACGGGCTCGACGTGGAGGAGGCCAGAGCCATCCAATACATGAACGAGCGGAGGCTCCTCGCCGGCTCGACCGCCCTGCGGATCAATCAGCTCGCGTCGGCCGCCGTGCGGGATCACGTGACCGACATGGGCACCGGTCGGCACAACTGCGTGAACCACTCGTCCGACAAGGGGGATTTCTTCCAGCGGATGGCCCGCTTCGGCTACGAAGGCGCCACCGAAGGGCTCGGGTTCGGCTACGACGGGCCGAATTTCGTGGATCAACAGTGCTACGGCGGCGG
>JBJTJO010000002.1:0-11530 GCA_046095965.1 Planctomycetaceae bacterium | reverse complement strand
CGTGACCTTCATGGGCTGGGACAAGATCGGCAGCGGCCTGGTGACGGCGTTCGTCACCGGCGACGTGGCCGCGGTGAAGGCGGCGACCGACGCGGGTGCGGCGGCCGGCGGCCGGATCGGCGAGGTGATGAGCGTGCAGGTGATCGCCCGTCCCCACGAGGACATCGGCGTCGTCCTGCCGGGCAAGGCCGGCTGACCGGCGGGCCCGTCGAGCGGTTTTCTTCTTCAATCCCCAACCACAGGAACTGACATGAACACGGCGATCGGACTTCTGGAAACCAAGGGACTCGTGGGCCTCGTCGAGGCCACCGACGCGATGGCCAAGGCGGCCAACGTGAAGGTCCTCAAGCGGATCAGCATCGGCAACGCCTACGTGGCGACGGTGGTGCAGGGCGACGTGGGCAGCGTGCGGGCGGCCGTCGAGGCCGGTGCGACCGCGGCCCAGGAGGTGGGCGAGCTCGTGGCCAGCCACGTGATCCCCCGCCCCGCCGACGCCCTCGTGGCCTCGTTCTTCGCGTGACCATCGGCCACCGAGCGGAAGCCATCACGTGAAGATCCTCGTCGCGAACCTCGGCTCCACGAGCTTCAAGTACCGCCTCTTCGACCTGCCCGACCGGGCGGGCGCGGAGGAGGCACGCGAACTCGCGCGGGGCGGCGTCGAGCGGGTGGGGGCGGCGGAGAGCCGCGTCTACGCCACGCTCGCCGGCCGCACCGTGGAGGCCGTCGCGCCGGTGCCCGATCACGCCGTCGCGCTCCGGGCGGCGGTGGATCAGCTCACCGGACCGGGCGGCCCCCTCACGAGCATCGACGAGGTCGCGGCCGTGGGGTTCAAGGCGGTGCACGGCGGGCGGGCGGGCGGCGTCGTCCGCGTCACGCCCGACGTGCTCGCGGCGATGGAGGAGATGGCGGCCGTGGCCCCGGCGCACAACCCGCCCTACGTGCGGGCGATGCGACTCCTGGGCGAGCGGCTGCCGCAGGTGCCGCTCGTCGCGGCGTTCGAGACGGGGTTTCATGCGACCATCCCGCCCCGGAACGGCCTCTACGCCGTGCCCACGGAGTGGGTGGAGAAGCACCTCGTCCGGCGCTGGGGTTTCCATGGGGCGAGCCATCGGTTCGTCGCGGAGCGGCTCTCGGCATTGGTGCCGAAGCGGCCGCTGCGAGCGGTGTCATGCCATCTCGGTGGATCGAGCAGCGTCTGCTGGATCCGCGACGGGAAGAGCGTGGGGACGTCGATGGGGATGAGCCCGCAGTCGGGCCTGCCCCAGAACAACCGGGCCGGCGACTTCGATCCCTTTGCGCTCGTGCACGTCGCCAAGGCGACGGGCCGCGGGTTCGAGGATCTGCTCGCCGAGCTCTCTGGCAAGAGCGGCCTGGCCGGCATGTCGGGCACGTCCGGCGACATGCGCGACCTCGAGGAGGCGGCGGCCGCGGGCAGCGCGCGGGCGCGGACCGCGATCGAGGTCTACGTGGCGTCGATCCGCCACTGGCTCGGCGCGGGAATCGTGGAGCTCGGCGGCCTGGACGCGATCGGCTTCGCGGGCGGGATCGGCGAGAACTCGCCGGCCACGCGGGCGCTCGTGCTCGAGAACCTTGCCGAGCTCGGGATCGAGCTCGACCCGGTCGCCAACGCCTCGGGCTCGGGCGAACGGCGGATCTCGGCGGCCACCTCGCGGGTGGCCGTGTGGGTCGTGCCCACGAACGAGGAACTCATCGTGGCCCGGCAGGCCCGCGACCTGCTGTGCGCCCAAACTGGCGGCCCCGGCCGCGGAGGTGCCTGATGTTCGTCGCGCTCGTGACCGGATCGATCGTGGCCACGCAGAAGACGGAGTCGATGACCGGCCACAGGATGCTCGTCGTCGAGCCCTATCGGCTCGACGAGAAGACCCGCACGCAGCTCGTGCCGACGGGCCGCACGTTCATCGCGGTGGACACGCTCGGTGCCGGCGAGGGGCAGTTCGTCCTCGTCACCCAGGGCTCGAGCGCCCGTCTGACCCCGGAAACCAAGTCCCTGCCCATCGACGCCGTGGTGATCGGCCTGGTCGATACCGTGCGGATCGAGGGCCAGGAAGTCTTCAAGAGGAACTGACGAGCATGGCGACCGCTACTTCCACGACGACCACTCCCGACATCGCTGAGATCGTCCGCCAGGTGATCGCCCAGTTGGGCACCACCGGCCCGACCGCGGTGCAGCCGTCCGTTGCCTCCGGCCCGGTGGCGGGCGGGACGTTCACCGGATCGCATGGCGTGTTTGGCAGCGTCGATGATGCCGTCGCCGCCGCCACGGAGGCCTTCGAGCAGCTCGAGCGGCTCGGGGTCGAGGGCCGCCGCAAGGCCATCGCCCACGTCCGTCGGATCGCCATCGACGACGCCGAGGAACTTGGCCGGATGGAGTTCGCCGAGACGAAGATCGGCCGCCTCGACCACAAGATCGAGAAGCTCAAGGTGCTCGGCGAGAAGGTGCCGGGCGTCGAGTTCATGAAGAGCGAGGTGTTCAGCGGTGACCACGGCCTGGCCGTGATCGAGCAGGCCCCGTTCGGGGTCATCGGCGCGATCACGCCCGTGACGCACTCGCTCCCCACGATCGCCTGCAACGCGATCAACATGATCGCGTCGGGCAACACGGTCGTCGTCAATCCGCACCCCAGCGGCCGGAAGGTTGCGGCCGAGGGCGTCCGCCGGTTCAACGCCGCGATCCACCGCGACATCGGCATCGACAACCTGATCTCGCTCGTCGCCGAGCCCTCGCTCGAGTCGGCCGGGGCGCTCTTCAACCACCGCGGCGTGAAGCTCATCTGCGTGACCGGCGGGCCGGCCGTGGCGAGGGCGGCCCTCCAGTCGAGCAAGCGGGCGATCGTGGCCGGCCCGGGCAACCCGCCGGTCGTCGTGGACGAGACGGCCGACCTCGACCATGCCGCCCGCTCGATCATCCAGGGCGCGGCCTACGACAACAACCTGCTGTGCATCGGCGAGAAACAGGTGTTCGTGGTGGCGGCGGTGTTCGACCGGATGATGGCGGCGATGGAGCGGGCCGGCGCGCTCAAGCTCAACGCCACCCAGGTGGACGCCCTCACGAAGCGGGCGATCGTGATGACCGGCGAGGGTGCGCACCGCCACTGGGTGCCCTGCAAGGACCTCCTCGGCCAGGACGCATCGCTGCTCGCCAAGGCCGCCGGCGCGACTGGCGGCGAGGGGCTCGAACTCGTGTTCGGCGAGACCGACGTGGCCAACCCGTTCGTCCCCACCGAGCAGATGATGCCCTTCCTGCCGTTCGTCCGCTGCAAGGACGCCGACGAGGCGATCGCGCTGGCCCACGAGAGCGAGCACGGCTTCCGCCACACGGCGATCATCCACTCCCGCGACGTGCGGAACATGACGAAGATGGGCCGGCTCCTCGACACGACGCTGTTCGTGAAGAACGGGCCGAGCGTGGCGGGCCTCGGGCTCGGTGGCGAGGGCTATCTGTCGTTTTCGATCGCCACGCCCACCGGCGAGGGCGTGACCACGCCGCTGACGTTCACGCGGCAGCGCCGCTGCACGCTCGTGGACGACCTCCGCATCCTCGGCAGCCCGGCCGCCATCGCCTGAACAGGAGCGCCCGACCACGAGCGCCTGAACCCCGACGTCTCATACCGGTCACGACCCATGCAATTGGCCCGCATCCTCGGCACGGCGACCGCGACGGTGAAGCACCCGTCGCTGGCCGGCACCCGGCTGCTCGTGGTGCAGCCGCTCATGGCCGACCGCGAGGGCCCCGATGGCGACCCGCAACTCGCGATCGACACCGTGGCGGCCGGCATCGGCGACACCGTGGTGATCACGAGCGACGGCCGCCTGCTGCGTGAGATCCTGAAATGCGACGCCACACCGGCCCGCTGGAGCACGATCGCGCTGGTCGATCACTGAACACGCACACCGCCATGGCGAGCCCCACCGCACCACAACTCGACGCCGCCGCCGTCCGCACCCTCGTGGAGGAGGTGCTGCGGCGCATCACCGCCGGCCAATCGGGCGCGCCCACCGGCGCCGCGGCACCCTCGGCTCCTGCCGCCGCGGCGTCCGCCGTCGCGACGATCACCGACACCGTGATCACGCTCGCCCATGTCGAACGACTGCCACCCGGCATCCGCCACGTGGCGGTCGCGGCGCGGGCGGTGATCACGCCCTCCGCCCGCGACCACGCCCGCGAGGCGGGCATCACGATCGTGCGGGCCACCGGCGGCGGAGCGGGCGTCCTGGCGTCGGCCGCAACGCGGCCGTTCGTGATCGGCCAGGCCGACTGCCGCGGCGACGCGGCAGCCCGGGCGGCCGCCATCGCCCGGGCCGTGCCGCACGCCCAGCGGCTGCCAACCACCGGTCTGGCCGACGTGGTCTCGGCCCTCGCGCTGCACGCGTCCCGCGACGCCGCCCGCTGCGTGCTGCTCACGTCACGGCCCGCGCTCGCGGTCATCGTCGCCAACCGGTCGTCGAGCCTGCGGGCGGTGACGGGCCGGGATGCCACGACCCTGGCCACGGCCGCGGCCGATTGCGGCGCCAACCTGCTCGTCCTCGATCCCGCTGCATTCGCGGGCGGCCTGGAGCGGGTGTGCGCCGACTTCGCCGGGCGGGCCGCGGCCGCGATTCCAGCCGAACTCGCCCAGGCTCCGTCCGGCTGCGCCTGCACGGGCCATCCCCACTGAACGCA
Source organism: Planctomycetaceae bacterium (assembly GCA_046095965.1). GTDB lineage: Bacteria > Planctomycetota > Planctomycetia > Pirellulales > UBA1268 > QWPN01. The sequence goes on along the minus strand of JBJTJO010000002.1, from coordinate 6,849 downwards.
ATCCCATGCGACTCGGCAAAACCATCGGCACGGTGACGCTCGTCGAGCCGCATCCGACGATGCGCGGGGCCGTCCTCCGCGTTGTCGTGCCGCTCTCCGCCGCCGACCTGGCCACCGACGACGGCCCGGCCGAGCCGCTCGTCGCCTGGGACGACCTCGGCGCCGGCGACGGCCAGCTCGTGGCCTTCAGCGAGGGGGGCGAGGCAGCCCAGCCGTTCCGGCCACTCGACAAGCCGGTCGATGCCTACGTTGCAGCCCTCATCGACCGGCTCGACATCCCCGCACGACCCGCACGACCCGCATGATCGCCCCGAACTCGCCCGCCCGCAATCCGACCGCAGCCCGAAAAGTGGGCAAGAATCGTTAGAGACGCCGAGGCGTCCGCCAAAACCACCGACACCAGCCACCGACTCCAGGAGGAACGAGACCTATGGCCACGAAGCCCGCGACCCCGTCGAAGCCGCTTTCCCAGCTGAAGGAGGAGATCTGCGACATCGGCCGCCGGATCTACGCCAAGGGGTTCGCCGCGGGCAACGACGGCAACATCTCCTACCGCCTCGGCCCCAACGAGGTGCTCTGCACGCCCACGATGATCTCGAAGGGCTTCATGAAGCCCTCCGACCTGTGCATCGTGGACATGGAGGGCAGGCAGATCGGCGGCAACCGCAAGCGGTCGAGCGAGATCCTGCTCCACCTGACGATCATGAAGGAGCGGCCCGACATCAAGTCGGTCGTCCATTGCCACCCGCCGCACGCCACGGCCTTCGCGGTGGCCCGCGAGCCGATTCCGCAGTGCGTGCTCCCCGAGGTGGAGGTGTTTCTCGGCGACGTGCCGATCACCCGCTACGAGACGCCCGGCGGCCAGAAGTTCGCCGATACGGTGAAGCCGTTCGTGAAGAAGTCGAACGTCGTCATCCTCGCGAACCACGGCACCGTCAGCTTCGGCGAGACGGTGGAGAAGGCCTACTGGTGGACCGAGATCCTCGACGCCTACTGCCGGATCCTCATGCTGGCGAAGGACCTCGGCCGCGTGACGTTCCTCACGAAGCACGAGACGAAGGAGCTCCTCGACCTCAAGGCCAAGTGGGGCTACACCGACCCGCGGCTCGAGCCGGGCATGGAGAACTGCGACATCTGTGCCAACGACGTGTTCCGGGCCAGCTGGGGCACCACGGGCGTGACCCGCAAGGCCTTCGACGCGCCGCCCCCGATGGGCGCGGAGCCCGGCACCGCCGTGCGGCCGACGCCCTCTCCGGTGGACCAGGAGGCCCTCGTGAAGGCGGTCACCGAGCAGGTCTGCCGGCACCTGGGCATCTCCGCCGCCTGATCGTTCACGACAAACCCGATACCCTCCCTCCATCCAATCCGGTCGCTTCCGCTCCCGGCTGCCCGGGACGTTGAGCCACCGATCGACCCCCAGGACTCGACCATGAAAGTCGGCATCATCGGCGGCGGTGGCATCGTGGGATCGTCGGCCGGATTCGCCCTGCAGATGGGCGGGATCGTGCACGAAATCGTGCTCGTGGACGCCAACGCCGAGCTCGCCGACGGCCAGGCGCTCGACATGCTCCACGGCACGGCCGCGATCGCCGACCAGTCGATCCACGCCGCCGGCTACGACTGCCTCGCCGACGCCGATCTCGTCTGCATCACGGCGGGCCTGCGCCGCAAGCCCGACGAGAGCCGCCTCGCGCTCATCAACCGCAACGTCGTCCTCTTCCGCTCGATTCTCGGCGACCTGAGGTCGCGGGGCCTCCGGGCCGACGCCACGGTGCTCGTGGTCTCCAATCCGGTGGACATCCTCACGGTTCTCGCCGAGCGGGAGTTGGGCCTGCCGCGGGGACGCGTCATCGGCCTGGGAACGCTGCTCGACACGCTCCGCTTCCGCAGCCTGCTCGCGCAGCGGCTCAACGCCCCGGCAACCCAGCTCCAGGCGATGATCCTCGGCGAGCATGGCGACAGCATGGTGCCGGTCTGGTCGAGCGCGAGCGTGGCCGGCCTGCCGCTGGAGAAGTATCCGGGCTTCACGCACCGGCTCGGCGAGGAGGTCTTCCAGCGGGCGAAGACGTCGGGCGCGGAGATGATCAAGAAGAAGACGGGGGCCGGCTTCGCGGTGGGCGTGTCGATCGCGGAGGTCATCCACGCGATCGCGCTCGATGCGAAGCGGGTCCTGCCCGTGTCCACCGTCCAGACGGGCTGCTACGGCATCCGCGACGTCGCCCTCTCCGTGCCCACCGTCGTCGGCCGGGCGGGTGCCGAGAAGTCACTCGAGATCGAGCTCTGGCCGAAGGAACTGCAGGCCCTCAAGCGCAGCGCGGGCGTGCTCCGCGAGACGCTCGACCAGGTGCTCGCCGCGGGCTGATGCCCGTCGTGACCGCGGTCCCCCGCAGCCGAGGGCGACTACCGCGCGTCGCCTGCCCGGCGACGCACGATCTCCGCCGGCGCGATGCCCCAGACGCGGGCCGTGCCGTCCCAGGCCCCGCTCACGAGCGATCGTCCATCGGCCGCGAATGCCACCGCCCAGACCTGGTCGCGGTGCCCGGCCAGCGTGAGGGCGGACCGTCCGGACGACGCATCCCAGAGGTGCACGGTACCGTCCGCCGCCGCGGCCGCGACCCGCGAACCATCCGGCGAGAAGGCGACTTTCCACACTTGGCTGGCCGGTCCCCCCAGGATGCCAGCCAGGCTCCCGTCAGCCGCCGCCCAGAGCCGCACCGTTCCGTCCGAGGCAGCGGACGCGAGGCTGCGGCCGTCGGGTGAGAACGTGACCCAGTTCACGGGCCCCTCGTGGCCGGACAACCGCGTCAGTTCGGCACCGGTGAGCACGTCCCAGAATCGCACGCTCCTGTCCTCGCACGCGGTCGCCACCCGGCTGCCGTCAGGGGAAAACGCGACGCAGAACACCCGGCGCGGGTGCGCGAGCGCAGGCCCGGCGCTCGCCCCGGTCCGCGGATCGAGGAACGCGACCGTCCGGTCCTCGGACGCCGTCGCCAGGAGGCCGCCGGCCGGGGCGAATGCCACCGCGTAGACCCGCCTCGTGTGAGGCTGGACGGCCACGGTCCGCTCGCGCGACGCCGCATCCCACACGAAGACGGCCCCGTCGTCGCACGCGCCGGCGACCAACCCGCCGTCCGGTGACCACGCCACCCCGTTCACCCGACCGAGCGCCGACCCGAGCCGCCCACGCTCCACGAGCGTGGCCGCGTCGCACAGCCGGACCTCGGCGGCATCCGTCCCGATCGCGAGCGTCATGCCGTCGGGCGAATGCGCCGCCGACAGGACCCGGCCACCGACGGGAAGCACGTCGAGGCGACGCGCGGGATCCCAGAGTCGAATGTCGCCGTCGGCTGCCCCGGTCGCCACGCGCCTGCCTTCGGCGGCCCACGCCAGGCTCCAGACCGCCGCGCGGTGTCCCCGCAGGTGCATCGCCTCCACCCCGCGGCCGACGTCCCAGATTCGCAGGATGCCGTCGGCCGCGGCCGTCGCGATCTGCGTGCCGTCCGCGGAGAACGCGATCGCATTCACCCGGACCGGATGATGCAGGCAGCCGGTTTCGGTCTCGCCGAGGATGTCCCAGAGCCGGACCGTGCCGTCTTCGGACGCCGAGGCCACGACACGACCGTCGGGCGAGACGGCCACATCGAACACGCGGTCGTCGTGACCATGGAGCACGGCCCGCTGCCGACCGGTCTCGGCATCCCACAACCGGACGGTGCGGTCGTGTGAACACGTGGCGACGATCGCCCCGTTGGGCGCGAAGGCGACGCCGTAGACGGTGCCCTCGTGGCCCTCGAGGACACGCGTCTCGCGGCCGGACTCGACGTCCCAGAGCCGAACGGTCCGGTCGCGGGACCCGGTCGCGACCACCTGTCCGTCGGGCGAGAACGCCGCGGCATAGACGGTCTGTCCCACCTTGAGGGTCTCGAGGCACGTGCCGGAGGCGATGTCGCGAACACACACCGTCCCCTCCCCCGTGGCCTCGGCCAGAAGGCGGCCATCGGGCGAGAACGCCACGGACCAGACCGCCCCGACGTGGACGGCGAGCGTCGTCACTTCGGCGTCGGTCGGGGAGTCGGCGGTGTGGATCCGCACGACGCCCTTGCGATCTCCGATGACGAGCCGGCGCCCATCGGGCGACCACGCCACCGCCGTGACCGTGTCGGCGGACGGAGGCAACGTGGCGATCGAGTCGTCGAGCGACGCCGCGAGGCAGGCGAGTTCGATGGGTTGCGAGGCGGGGTCCGTCCCCGCCACCGCGCGGGCCTCGGCAAGCAGGTTCGCAGCCTCCGGCAGGTTGTCGCGATCGCGGGCCGCGGCTGCCAGCAACACGGTCGATGCATAGAGCTGGCTGCGGGCCGATGCAGCCTCCCGTGCCGCCAGGCCGTGCGCCGCCCGCGCCTCGCGCCGCTGTCCCTCGAGCCGCCACGAGAGGAGCGACACCGCCACGACCGAAGCCACGAGCGTCGCCGCGAAGGCCGTCGTCGCGATGCACGCTATCCGGTGCCGGCGAGCGAGCCGCCGCAACGACTCCAGCGGCGTCGGCGGCCGGGCCACGATCGCCCGACCGTCGAGCCAGCGGTCCAGGTCGGCCGCCACCTCTCCGGCCGTCGCGTAACGGTCGGCAGGTGAAGGCTCGAGGCACGTCGCGACGATCACGGCGAGGGCCCGGGCGTCGTCCCGCCGCTCTTCGGCCAGGACCGCGCGCTCGACGAGCGCCGTGCCAGGCGCCGCGTGGCTCGACAGCACCCGGGCCGCTTCGGCGAGCGGCATGCCGGCGAGGTCGTACGGCAGCCGGCCCACGAGCAACTCGTGAAGGACCAGGCCCAGCGCGTAGACATCGCTGCGGGCATCGGGGCCCCGCCCCGGCTCCAAAACTTGTTCGGGACTCATGTAGCGGAGCGTGCCCACCACGTCTCCCGCCCGGGTGATGCACGCGCCGCCATCGGCCATGGCACGCTCGCCGCCGGCTGCATCGCCAGTTCCGTCCGCGCCCCGAGCGATCCCGTAGTCGATCACCTTCGGCTCACCGGCCGCATCGACGAGGATGTTCGCCGGCTTGAGGTCGCGGTGCACGACGCCGTGCCGGTGCCCGTGGGCCACCGCGTCACAGACCTTGCGGAACAGCGCGACGCGGGCGCGGACCGACGGCGCGCGGGCCGCGACGAAGCGGGTGATCGTCCGCGCGCCTTCCACCAATTCCATCACGAAGAACGGCACGCCCCCATGCGCGGCCGGCGCCGTGCCGCAGGTGTGGATCTGCGCGATATGGGGATGGCGCAGGGACGCCAGCGTCTCGGCCTCCCGCAGGAGGCGTTCGCTGGCGATCGACGAGAGCGCCCCCTCGCGCAACACCTTGACCGCCACCGTCCGGCGCGGCGCTTCTTGCCGCGCCTCATAGACGCGGCCCATGCCACCCTGGGCAAGCAACCGCAGGATCGTGAACCCGCCGAGGTTGGCCCCGGGCGGGAGCTCCCCGGACAGCGACCATGAGCCGGCCCGCCCGAACCCGAACGAGTCATCCGACCCGGTCAGGCAGGCATCGGAATCCGGCTGGACGAGGACTCCGCCGGCCGCGCCGGCCGCCGCCCCACCCGCTTCGTGGTCTTGCGGTTCCATGAAGCCATTTATACTGGCGGCCTCGTGCGGGGGAATCACCCCGGGAGACGGGGGCTGCGGAACCGGGATTCGCGAGCGAATCCGCGATCGCCGCCGCAGCACGGCGGTTTGTTTTCTGCTCATACCAAGATAGACGGACGCGCCCGCCCCCAGGGGCAACGCGACCGCGACGGCCCCGGCGGCTAGGCCGCCTGTTCGGAGAAATCGCCAACCCGTGGACGCCGACGACCCTCTCTCCCCGGCACTCGCGGACTGCCTCGCCAGGCTCGCCGCCGGCGACCTCAGCGCCCGCGACACGATCCTCGAGCTCGTCGCCGACCGGCTGCGCACGCTCGCCCACCGGATGCTCGCCCGGTTCCCCAACGTCCGACGCTGGGAGGAAACGGACGACGTGTTCCAGAACGCCGCCCTGCGACTCCACCGCTCGCTCGGGCAGATGAGCCTGACCGAGCCGCGATCCGTCATGGCCATGGCCGCGACCGAGTTGCACCGCGAACTGCTCGACCTCGCCCGTCGCCACGGCGGCCCCATGTCATATGCCGCCAACCACGGCACGAACGTGGTCGCGACCGGTCTCGAACCCGGCGCCGAACGGCATGTCGATCGCGTCCCGGCCGCGGACGACGGGCTCGACCGCTGGCAGGCCTTTCATGAGGAGATCGACGCGCTGCCGGCCGAACAGCGCGAGGTGTTCCACATGGTCTGGTACCTGGGCTGCGACCAGAAGACGGTCGCGGCGGCCCTCGGCTGTTCCGAGCGGACCGTCAAGTCGCGGTGGCGGGCGGCCCGCGAGGCCGTCCACGCCGGCCTCGGCGGCGATCCCCCCTCCTGAGCGCCGGCACTCACGCGGGATCGCCATCCGCCGCGTCGAGTTCCCGCAGGATCGCGAGCGCCTCGTCGAGCGTCGGTGCCGCCCCCCCGCGAACCCGCCCCTTGCGGTCCGCCTCCGCGAGGAGCAGGACGGCCTCGAAATCGGGATGTGCCTCGAGGCGCGAGCGGGCGCGGTGGCCGAGGGTGCCCTCGCGGTGGGCCCGGGCCGCCGCCACGGACTCGACGAGCCACCGCGTCCGCGGCGTGACGAGGTCGCCGACCGCCTCGAGGCCCGCTGCCACGGCCCGGTCGCGGTCCAATGCCAGCCCGACCTCCTGCACGAGCGCGGCCGTGAGCAGTTCCTCGTCGTAGGGCCGCTCCGCATGCACGAGGTCGAACACCTGCAGCGCGTGCTCCAAGGCG
>JBJTJO010000001.1:0-5374 GCA_046095965.1 Planctomycetaceae bacterium | reverse complement strand
CTTCGCCGCGCGGGGCGGGCCGGCGCTGGCGGCCTATCCCGACCACGCGCGGATCGCGGAACGCTTCGGCCGCTGGTACGTGACGAGCCGGGCCATGGCCCGCCGCCACCGCATGAACATCGGCACGATCGCGAGCGACGCGGCCGTCGCCGTGAAGTGGCTGCGGGGCGGGGCGCTCGGCACGGTCGAGGAGTCGTTCGTGTCGCGGCTCGCGCCCGGCGACCGGTTCCTGTTCGCGGGCCGGCCGCTCGTGCTCTTCCGGTTCGACGGCCTCACCGCCTGGGTGAAGCGGGCCCGGGGCCTGGCTCCCCTCCAGGTGCCGCGCTGGAACGGCGGCCGCATGCCGCTCTCGACGCTGCTCTCGGAGGCCGTGCTCGACCTCGTCCGCGACGCGGTGCGGCCCGGCGGCGGACGCCGCGCGCAGCGCGAGGTGGCGGCGGTGCTGCCGCTGCTCGAGACGCAGGCCCGCTGGAGCCGCCTGCCCGACCGCGACACGCTGCTCGTGGAGCGCTGGCAGGGCCGCGACGGCTGGCACGCCTTCGTGTTCCCGTTCGCCGGCCGGCTCGTCCACGAGGGACTCGCCGCGCTCACCGCCTGGCGGGTGGCGCGGGCGAAGCCCGCCACGCTCACGTTCGCCTGCACCGACTGGGGCTTCGAACTGGCCGGCCGCGACGTGCCCGCCGACGCGCGGGCGTGGCGCCGGCTCCTGTCGCCCGCAAACCTGCTCGACGACCTGCTCGCCTGCCTCAACGCGACGGAACTCGCCCGGCGGCACTTCCGCGAAATCGCCCGGGTCGCCGGCCTCGTGCAGACCGCGGGAAAAAGCGACCGGCAGACACAGGCGTCGGCGGGGCTCATCTACGACGTGCTCGCCGAGCACGACGCCGGGAACATGCTGCTCGCGCAGGCCCGCCGCGAGGTGCTCGAGCGGCAGTTCGAGTTCACCCGGCTCCGTGACACGCTCGACGCGCTCGCCACGCGCGAGGTCCGCATCGTGGAGACACCCCGGCTCTCGCCGCTGGCCTTCCCGATCTGGGCCGAGTTCGTGCAGTCGCGGCTGACGACGAAGGACTGGCTCACGCAGATCGCCGACATGGCCCGGGACCTGGAGGCCGCGGCTGGGCAGGCCGCGACCCGCGGGTGAGAATGCGGCCCGGAGTCCACCCCATGCAGATCGCCGTCGCCGCCTCGCCCGCCGCCGCTGCCACCACGCCCGGCGACGTCGTGCTCGTGCCGGGCCGGGCGGCGTATCTGCCCGCCACGCGCACGCTCCTCGTCGCCGACGTCCACCTCGGCAAGGCGGCGACGTTCCGCGCCGCCGGCATGCCGGTGCCCGAGGGGTCGGCGCAGGCCGACCTCGCGCGGCTGGTGCGGCTCGTCGCCGAGACCACCGCGGCGCGGCTCATCGTGCTCGGCGACCTGTTTCATGCGAAGCGCGGCGCCACGGAGCAGGTGTTCGCCGAGTTCACGGCGGCCCGCGCCGCGTTCGCCTCGACCGAGGTGCTGCTCGTGGCGGGCAACCATGACCGCTCGGTCGGGGCCCTGCCGCCGTCGCTCGGCATCGACTCGGTCATGCGGACGCACGACGAGCCGCCATTCCACTTCGTCCACGACCCCGCCACGGAACTGTCGGAGACCTGGCGGAAGGCCGAGTTCACGATCGGCGGCCACCTGCACCCGACGGTGTCGATCTCCGCGCCGGGCGGCGAGCGCGTCGCGGAGCGGTGCTTCGTGGCCGAGCAGGGCGTGCTCGTGCTCCCCGCGTTCGGATCGTTCACGGGCGGCCACCGCGTGGAGCCGGGGCCGGGCGTCCGGCTCTGGATCGCCCGCGACGACGGCGTGGCCGACGTGACACGGCTCGCGAACCTCGCCGCCGAGGCACAACGCTAGCCCGGGCCCGCCTCGCGGAACGCGACGTGCAGCCGCTCGAGCAGGTCGCGGGCGGTCATCGACACCTGCCCGAGATCGACGGCGGCGACATCGCCGGCGCGGCCGTGGACCCAGGCGGCCAGCCGGGCCGCCGCGAACGGGTCCATGCCCTGCGCGAGCAGCGCCGCCGTCACGCCCGTGAGCACGTCACCCGTGCCGGCCGTCGCCATGCCCGCGTTGCCCGTCTCGGTACGGCCCCGCGCCCGGGGATCGACGACGAGCGTGCCCGCCCCCTTCAGCACCACCACCGCGTCGATCGCCCCGGCCATCGCGGCCGCCTCGCGTTCGAGCGCGTCGCGGTCACGGGCGACCGGTCCGTCGGGAGCCGCGCCAAGGAGCCGCGCCATCTCGCCGGCGTGGGGCGTGAGCACCCGCGGGCCGGCGTGCCGCAGCCGATCTGCGACCGGAACCTGCGCCAGAGCCCACAGCGCGTCGGCATCGAATACCGCCGGCTGCGGAAGTTCGTGCCACAGGTGGACCACGAGGTCGCGAACGGCGTCGGTCCGCCCGATGCCCGGGCCGACGGCGACCGCATCCGCGGCGGCAACCCGCTCCGCGATCACGTCGCGCGAGGACGGCGCGAACGTGCCGTCCTCCGCAGCCGGTGCGGCCCGGGCCATCGCGCACGGGTCGAAGGTGGCCGCGATCGCCGCGGCCCCCTCGGGCGCCACGATCTCGACGAGCCCCGCGCCGCTCTTGAGCGCCGCCATGGCCGCGAGCGCCGGCGCGCCGGCCATCCCGGCACTGCCCCCGACGACGACCACGCGTCCGTAGTCGCGCTTGCTCGAGTCGGCCCGTCGCGCGGGCAGACGCGTGAGGTCGGCGGGGGGATCCGTCGTCATGTCAGGATCGTAAGGGCTCGGGCGCTCTTCGCGGCAACCATCGTAACCGCGCCCGCCGTGCACGAGGCGGCGGTTTGGCGGCACGGCCGCGCGTCGTTCGGCGCTGCCTTGACTGGAAACCCGCGGCCGGGCTACCTTCGCCCCGATTCCGGCCGGGCCCGCGCCCCTCCAGGAGACGACGCCACCCATGTCAGCCGCCAAGAATCCCGCCGGCCAGGGCGACATCTTCGATGTCAAGAAGGTCCGGGCCCTCATCGAGCTCATGAAGGAGCACGACCTCTCGGAGCTCGACCTGCGGCAGGAGGACAATCGCGTGCGGATCCGCCGCGGCGGCGAGGTGGTCGCCTATTCGGCCCCGGTGGCCGCCGCCCCCCGGCCGGCCGCCGCGCCCGCGGCGGCTCCGGCGGCCCCCGCCGACGACAAGCTGCTCGTGGTGAAGAGCCCCATGGTGGGCACCTTCTACAAGGCCAGCGGCCCGGACTCGGCCCCGTTCGTGAAGGTTGGCGACCGCATCGGTCCCGAAAAGACCGTCTGCATCATCGAGGCGATGAAGGTGTTCAACGAGATTCCCGCCGGCATCTCGGGCCAGGTGGTGGCGATCCTGGTCGAGAACGGGGCGCCGGTCGAGTTCGGCCAGCCGCTCATCAAGGTCGATCCGGGCGCCTGAGACCGCGGGCGGACGCATGTTCAAACGGATCCTGAGTGCCAACCGTGGCGAGATCGCGCTCCGGGTGATCCGCGCCTGCCGGGAGCTCGGCATCGAGACGGTCGCGATCTTCAGCGAGGCTGACCGCGGGGCCCCCTATCTCGACCTGGCCGACGAGGCGATCTGCGTGGGACCGGCCCGGGCGGCCGACAGCTACCTGCGGATCGACCGCGTGATCAGCGCGGCCGAGATCGGCAACGTGCAGGCGATCCATCCGGGCTACGGCTTCCTCTCCGAGAACTCCCACTTCGCCGAGGTCTGCCGCTCCTGCAACATCGGCTTCATCGGGCCGACGCCCGAGGCGATGGAGCGGGTGGGTGACAAGAACTCGGCGCGGGCGCTGGCCCGCGAGGCGGGCGTGCCCACGGTGCCCGGCAGCGACGGCATCATCGGCAGCGAGCAGGAGGCGATCCGGGTCGCCAAGGAGATCGGCTTCCCGGTGCTCCTCAAGGCCACGGCGGGGGGCGGCGGCAAGGGGATGCGCGTGGCGGCCAACGACCTCGCACTCGCGAGCGCCTGGCAGCAGGCCACCGCCGAGGCCCAGGCCGCCTTCGGCAATCCCGGCATCTACATCGAGCGCTACGTCGAGCGGCCGCGGCACGTCGAGATCCAGATCCTCGGCGACCAGCACGGCAACGTGTTCCACCTCTGGGAACGCGACTGCTCGACGCAAAGGCGGCACCAGAAACTCATCGAGGAGAGCCCCTCGCCCCGGCTGCCGCAGGCCACCCGGCTCAAGATGGCCGAGGCCGCCGTGCGGCTTGCGAAGGCGGCCGGGTACTACTCGGCCGGCACGGTGGAGTTCATCGTCGATCAACAGGACAACTTCTACTTCATCGAGGTCAACGCCCGGATCCAGGTCGAGCATCCCGTGAGCGAGATGGTGACGGGCATCGACCTGCTCAAGGCGCAGATCCGCGTGGCCGCCGGCGAGAAGCTCGACCTCGTGCAGAAGAACATCGTGCCCCGCGGGCACGCGATCGAGTGCCGGATCAACGCCGAGGATCCCGCCCACAACTTCCGCCCCAACCCGGGCCGCATCGAGCGGATCATCGCCCCGGGCGGCTTCGGCGTCCGCTGGGACTCCCACGCCACGACGGGCTACGTGGTGCCGCCCCACTACGACTCGCTCGTCGGCAAGCTGATCGTCCACCAGCCCACCCGCAAGGACGCGATCGACACGATGATCCGCGCGCTCAAGGAACTCCGCGTCGAGGGCATCAAGACCACCGTCCCGCTGCACCTCGAGGTGCTCTCCAACACCGCCTTCCACGACGCCCAGGTCGACACCACGTTCGTGGAACGGATGCTCGCCGGCTGACATGCATCGCCTCCCGCGATGCCCACGGAAGCCCCGGCGGGCGAAAGGCGGAGGAGGCTGGCTTGGCCGCGGAACGTGGCCCGGGATGGCTCGGTCCGCTCGGTCGACCGGTGGAGACGCCAAGGGTCTCCACGGTCGACGTGCATCGCCTCTAGCGATGCCACGGAAGCCCCGGTGGGCGAAAGGCGGAGGAGCCTTGAAGCCATGGCTCCGCTGGACTCGCCACTCCGTAGCGGCCCCAGCCATGGATTCTCAGCGACGGTGTCTTTCGCCCCCCGGGGCGGCACCCCCGATTTCGCGACACACACGCCGCGCCCGCGCGACATCAGGCCGCTGCCTTGACTGAAAACGCGCGGCCGGGCTACCTTCGCCGCGATTCCGGCCGGGCCCCGGCCCCTCCAGGAGACGACGCCACCCCATGTCCGCCGCCAAGAATCCCGCCGGCCAGGGCGACATCTTCGACGTCAAGCAGGTCCGTGCCCTCATCGAGTTGATGAAGGAGCACGACCTCTCCGAGCTCGACCTGCGGCAGGAGGACAACCGCGTGCGGATCCGCCGCGGCGGCGAGGTGGTGGC